>JANOTB010000160.1:0-2824 GCA_031416115.1 Gemmatimonadota bacterium | reverse complement strand
GACGTCGCCTCGTCGAGGATCAGCACCTGCGGGTCGGCGAGGATCGCACGCGCGATCGCCACGCGCTGCCGCTGCCCGCCCGAGAGCTTCACGCCGCGCTCGCCGACGATCGTGTCGTAGCCGTCCGGGAAGCCGGCGATGAACTCCTCGCAGTTCGCGATCCGCGACGCCTCGCGCACCTCGGCCAGGGTCGCTCCCGGCTTGGAGAACGCGATGTTCTCGGCGACGGTGCCGTCAAAGAGGAAGTTGTCCTGTAGCACCACGCCGAGCGTCGAGCGGTAGTCGCGCAGTCGCAACTGGTTCAGGTCCTGTCCGCCGATCATGACGCGCCCCTTGAGCGGGCGGTTGAAGGCGAGGATGATCGAGATGAGCGTGCTCTTACCCGAGCCGCTCGAGCCCACGAGCGCCGTGGTCGTGCCGGCCTTCGCGCGAAAGGTGATGTCCTTGAGCACCGGGATCCCCTCGCGGTACTCGAACCAGACCTGCTCGAACGACACATCGCCGTCGGTCCGCGCGAGCGGCTGGCGCGTGGCGTCGTCCTCGTCCTCGGTCGGCGTCTCGAAGATCTCGCGGATCCGGTCGAGGCCGGCGAAGGCCTCCGTGATCTGCGTCCCGATGCTCGCCATCTGCACCACGGGGAACGAGACGAGGCCGACGAAGAAGATGTACGACACCAGGTCGCCGAGCGTCATCTCGCCACGCGCCACCGCGCGGCCGCCGACAGTGAGGATCAGCACGCCCACCGCACCGATGATCACCGTCGAGACCGCCGCGATCGCGCTCGTGCCGGTGATCGTCGAGGCGACGTTGCGGAAGAGCCGATGCACGCCGCGGGTGAAGACGATCTCTTCGCGCTTCTCCGCCGTGTAGACCTTCACCACGCGCGCGCCGCCCATCGCCTGACCGAGTCGCCCCGAGACCTCGGCCTGGATCTTGGACCGCTCACGGAAGATCGGGCGCAACTTCGCGAACGCGTACGCCATCACGCCGCCAAAGATCGACAGGAACCCGAGCGTGAGCGTCGTGAGGAACCAGTTGAGCCAGAACAGATAGCCGAGCGCGATCGACGCCGTGAGCATCCCGCCGATAAGGTGGATGATCCCCGTGCCGATCAGGTTGCGGATGCCCTCGGCGTCGTTCATGACGCGGTTGATCAGCACGCCGCTCTGCGTCGAGTCGAAGAAGCTGACCGGGAGGCGCAGGATCCGCGCCTGCACGCGGCGACGCAGGTCGGTGATCGCGCGCTGTGCCGCCACCGAGATCACCTGCGAGAGCGCGAACGAACTGGATGCCTGCAGCACCGTCGCGATCCCCGCCGCCCAGGCGATCGGCGCGAGCAGGTCGAGTCGTTTATTCCCCAGCACCTCGTCGATGATCCACTTGGCGCTGCCGGGCAGGACCAGGCCGGCGAATCGGTTGACGAGCATCAGTGCGAGCCCGATCCCGAGCGAGCCGCGGTGCTGCCACATCAGCTTCTTCGTCTCGGCTATGGCGGCCTTGTAGTTGGTCTTCTTCTTGACGGCCGCGCTCATGCGAGCATCGCCCGCTCGGCGATCATCGCCGCCGGATCGTCGCTGATCATCCCCGCGACGCCCGCACTCCAGAGCGCGCGCGCTTCGGCGCGATCATTCACCGTCCAGACATGCGCGGGGCCGCCGCTGGCGGCCATGAGCCGCGCGAAACCGGAGATCGGGAGCGGGAGTCCGCGGTAGAATCGGGGGATGCACATGGCTTGGAAGGAAAGAGTGGCCCGGCGCGCGCCGAACAGCGCTGGAAGGTAGAGCTTCGCGAGTGCGTGCGTCGCGCCGGCGACCGGGATGCCGGCCTCGGAGAAGGCTGTCAGCGCGTCGTCGTGGAACGAGCCGATGAGCACGCGCGCCGAGGCATTCATGCGATCGAGCAACGCGAGCACCGGTCTCGCGGCCTCCGGCGCCTTGATCTCAAGGATCATCGGGATCGCGGGATGCGCAACGAGCACCTCCTCGAGCGTCGGGACGCCGATTCCCCGCCCACGGTAGGGATGGGTGCGCCCACCGTCGAGCGAGAAGCGAGCCCCCGCGTCCAGGCGCGCGAGCTCCGCCACCGTGCGATCGGCGACGGCACCCGACGCGTCGGTGGTACGGTCGAGCGTCGGGTCGTGGCTGACGACCGGAACACCATCACTCGACAGATGCAGGTCCATCTCCAACGCGTCCACGCCAAGCGCGACGGCCTGGGCGAAGGAGACGAGGGTGTTCTCCGGTGCATGGGCGCGGTTGCCGCGGTGGCCGATGACGGGGCGCAGCGAGGGATCGAGGAGGACGAGCATCATGCATAATAAACGAGGCGGGGTGGACCTTGCGGCCCACCCCGCCTCACCCGCGCCCCGGTGAGGGCGAGGGCATCTAGAACGTGTACTGCACCCGCGTGGTGACCATGCGGCCGACATCGGGGACGCCGATGAACGTCGGCACCTTGTTGTCGAGGATGTTCTGCGCGTTGAGCGACCAGCGCACGTTCGTCGCGAACGGCAGGCGCATGGAGAAGCCCGCGTCGAGCAGGGCGTTGACCGGGACCTGATCGTACCGGACCGCCGTGCCGACGTTGTAGCTGTTGAAGACGCCCGAGTTGACCGGGAACGCGTCGGTGTAGCGTCCGCGGATCTCGCCGGACATGCCGCTCGACTGGTCGTCGTAGCGGAAGGTCATCGAGGCGCGATGCTTCGCCGCGTTCGCCGTCAGCGGGTTCGCCACCGATGCGCCCGCCGCCTGCGCGAATACGTTGCGGTTGAGGTTGGAGTAGGTCGCCGCGACAGAGAACAGATCGGTGAGCAGGTAGTCGGCCG
>JANOTB010000159.1:0-2299 GCA_031416115.1 Gemmatimonadota bacterium | reverse complement strand
CGACTCACCGCCGCCCTCGCCGACCGCTACCGCATCGAGCGCGAGCTCGGCATGGGCGGCATGGCCACCGTCTACCTCGCGCACGACCTCAAGCACGACCGCCTGGTCGCGGTGAAGGTCTTGAAGCCCGAACTCGCCGCCGTCCTCGGCGCCGAACGCTTCGTGGTGGAGATCAAGACCACCGCGAGCATGAGCCATCCGCACATCCTGCCGCTCTTCGACTCGGGCGCGGCGGACGGCTTCCTGTTCTACGTGATGCCCTACATCGAGGGCGAGACGCTGCGCAGCAAGCTCGACCGCGAGACGCAGCTCGGCATCGACGAGTCGGTGCGGATCGCGCGCGAGGTGTTGGATGCGCTGGAGTACGCGCATGGGCGCGGCGTGATCCATCGCGACATCAAGCCCGAGAACATCCTCATGCAGGGCGGGCGGCCGATGATCGCCGACTTCGGCATCGCGCTCGCCGTTTCAGCGGCGGCCGGTGGCCGGATGACCGAGACGGGCCTGAGCCTCGGCACGCCGCACTACATGAGCCCCGAGCAGGCGACGGCCGAGAAGGAGATCACGGGGCGCGCGGACATATACTCGTTGGCGTCGGTGTTGTACGAGATGCTCACCGGCGAGCCCCCGCACATGGGCAACTCGGCGCAGCAGATCATCATGAAGATCATCACCGAGCCGGCGGCGGCGGTGACGAAGTTCCGCAAGTCGGTGCCGGCGAACGTGGCGGCGGCGGTGGCGAAGGCGTTGGAGAAGCTGCCGGCGGACCGGTTCGCGAGCGCGCGCGAGTTCGGCGAGGCGCTGGGGAATCCGACGTTCACGACCACAGGAACCGCGGGCGCGGCGGGCGCGGCGGCGGGTGCCGTGGCCGGTCGCACGCGCGCGCTGCACTGGGCGGTCGGCGCCGGTGCAGGTGTGCTCGCGACCGCGGCGGCCTTCACGCTCTTGCGCAGCGCACCACCCGCGCCCGACGTCGTGCGATTCGAGCTGACCTTCCCCGAGGCGGTGCGCCTCGACGCGCAGAGCGACGAGGATGTGTCGTTCGCCATCTCGCCCGACGGCAAGCGGATCGTGTTCGCGACGCGTGACTCGCTGGGGGCTCTCTCGACGCTGCACATCCGTGAGATCGGGCAGCTCACCTCCACGCCACTGCCCGGGACCGAGCAGGCGATCGCCCCGTTCTTCTCACCCGATGGTCTCTGGGTCGGCTTCGCGACCGACGACGACCAGCTCAAGAAGGTCCCGATCGGTGGCGGTCCCCCGATCACCCTCGCCAAGGACGTCCAGGGTACCGTGGCATCCGGTAGTTGGGGTGACGACGGAAGCATCATCTACACATCGAGAGGGTTCCGCGTGTCCCGGATCAGTGGGACGGGTGGCGCGCCGGAGGTCCTCGATTCGCTCGGTCAACTCCTGTGGCCGTTCGTGCTGCCCGGGTCGAGGGCCATCCTGTTCGAGAGCTGCACGACGGGCTGTGGCACGCCCGACCTCGTGCTGTTCGACGTCGTGACGAAGGAGATCGAGGTCCTCGTGCCGGGGGCCGCGCGCGGCTGGTATCTGCCGAGCGGCCAGCTGCTCTATGCGACGCAGGACGGCGCGATCTTCGCCGTCCCGTTCGATGCCGCGAGTGGCGAGCTGCGTGGGACCGCGGCGCCGGTGCTCGATGACGTGCGGAACGGGTGGCTGAATGGATTCCGGTTCGTCGTCTCGCCGTCGGGTGCCATGATGTACCTCCGCGGAACCCAGACGAGCGGCAGTCAGCTCGTGGCGGTCGATCGCGCGGGCAGGGGAACGGTGGTGCTTCCGATGCTCGCGGACTGGGGGGCGCCGCGCTGGTCTCCCACCCGTGATCGCATCGTCGCGACGAAGACGGTGGGCGACGCCTCGCAGGTGATGATCTACGACACGGGCTCGCAGACGCTCTCGCAGCTGACCTCCGAAGGGCGCAATCAGCGGCCCTCCTGGTCTCCCGACGGATCGCGCGTCGCGTTCTACACGGAGCGCGACGGGACGTACGACCTCCATTGGATGCCCGCAGACCGTTCCATGCCGTCCGAGCGGGTCGTCGAGGGTGAGGATACGTTCAACGGGAGCGCCACCTCTTGGTCGCGTGACGGCAACTGGATCCTCTTCGACGGGTTCGCGACCGGCAATCGGAGTGGCAACGAGGATATGTTCGCCGTGGGCACGGGGAGCGACCGCAAGCGGATCACGCTCCTCCAGACACCGGCGAACGAGCAGTCGGGAGTGGTCTCCCCGGACGGCCGATGGCTTGCCTACACCTCCGACGAGGGCGGGG
>JANOTB010000158.1:0-23761 GCA_031416115.1 Gemmatimonadota bacterium | reverse complement strand
TGCCCGGCTGCAGCTCGATGAACGCGCCGTAGTTGGTGATCGAGACGACCTTGCCCGAGACGCGGGTGCCGACCGGGAACTTGTCGGCGACGTCCTTCCACGGATACGCCTGGAGCTGCTTGAGGCCGAGCGAGATGCGCTCGCGCTCCCAATCGATGTCCAGGACCTTGACCTCGAGCTCGCCGCCGATCTGGACCATCTCGCTCGGATGCGAGATGCGGCCCCAGGACATGTCGGTGATGTGGAGCAGTCCGTCCACGCCGCCGAGGTCGATGAAGGCACCGAAGTCGGTGATGTTCTTGACGACGCCCTTCCGCACCTGGTCCTTCGAGAGCTCCTTCATGAGCTTCTCGCGCTTGCCGGCGCGCTCGGTCTCGAGGATCACGCGGCGCGAGACGACGATGTTGCGGCGACGCTTGTTGAGCTTGATGATCTTGAACTCGTACTTCTGGCCGAGCAGCTCGTCGATGTTCGGGACGCGACGGAGCGCGATCTGCGAACCGGGGAGGAAGGCATCGACACCCATGAGGTCGACGACCACGCCACCCTTGATCTTCTTGACGAGCACACCTTCGACCGGCTGGTCGGACTCGTACGCGACGCGGATCCGCTCCCACACGCGCATGAAGTCGGCCTTCTTCTTCGACAGGACGACCGAACCCTCGCTGTCCTCGAGATGCTCGAGGAGGACCTCGACCTGGTCACCAGGCTTGAGGTCGGGCATGTCCTTGAACTCTTCGAGCGGGATCGTCCCTTCGGACTTGAACCCGATGTCGAGGACCACGAGGTTCTCGCGGATCTCCAAGACGGTCGACTTGACGATCTCGCCCTCTTCGATCGAGGCGAGCGTGCCGTTGTACATGTCCATCATCGCGTCGAACTCGTCGGAGGACAGTTCGTCCTCGTCGTAGAGCTCGGGGCGGCGGTTGGCGAGGGGACGTAGCTGTGCCTTCTGGGCGTCACGCTTCTTGCGCGCGATCGCTTCAGGCGACAGGGTCTCGGTCTCTTCGATCTCGATGCCGGTCATGAGTGGTGCTCCAATTCCGCGGAGTGTTCGGCTCGCCGCGTCGAGGCTCGGGGTGGGTGGTACGGGAAAGGCTCCCGAGGGCCGGCGGGGCCGGACCACGGGAGCCTTGGAACATACCCGCCTCGGAGTGGGCGGTCAACTGCGCAACCGCTTGGCGCGACGGTATCTGGCCTCTGACACCCTAGCCCGTCGAGCCCCCGGACCTCAGTCCTGGGTGGCCCGTTGCGCCTGCCTCGCCAATGCCACGATCCGCGCCACCTGCTCCTCTTGGGTCAGGTAGGTGGTGTCGATCAGCACCGCATCGTCCGCACGCTGAGTCTGGGACTCGTCCTTGGCGTCCCGATGCACCAGCGCGTCGGTCTCCTCTGCGATCTCCGCGTCGGTGGGCTGCCGCTCGAAGCGCTGGACGAGCCGTCGCTTGGCCCGCTCCCATGGGTCCGCCACGAGGAAGATCTTCACCCGGGCCTTGGGGAATACGGCAGTCCCCATGTCGCGCCCGTCCACGACCACCGCGTGCCCCTCAGCCGCCTGCCGGACCAGCGCGTTCACCCACGCGCGGACGCGCGGCATCCTCGCCACGAGCGACACACGCGACGTGACGTCACTCCCGCGCAGTTCGGCTTCGGCAGACTCACCGTCGAGTCGCGCGTAGAACGTCGTCTCACCGGGGACGAGCGTGATGTTCGCTGCAGCGGCGAGCACCAAATCCTCGGTCCATCGCGCGCTGTCGGACTCTCGGCGCAACGCGCTCGCGGTCGCCGCTCGGTAGAGCGCGCCCGAGTCGACGTGCCGCATGCCGAGTGCGGAGGCGACCCACTTGGCGGTCGACGACTTGCCGGAAGCCGCCGGGCCGTCGATCGCCACGACGAGCGGACGGCGGCGGCGTTCAGCGGCGTCGGACACGGGCGAGATCATCCCAGAAGCTAGGGTACGAGACGACTACGCACGATGGGTCGTCGAGGGTGATCGCGTTTCCCGCCACGGCGCCGAGCACGCCGAACGCCATCGCGATACGGTGGTCTCCATGCGTGGTCACCATGCCCTTGAGCGGCCGGTCACTGCCCCGCACGACAAAGCCGTCCGGCAGCTCCTCAGCCTCGGCGCCGATCGCGCGCAGATTGGAAACGATCGCGCGAATCCGGTCGCTCTCCTTCACCCGGAGCTCGCCGGCGCCGGTCACGCGCGTCTCCCCGCCGGCACGCGCGGCGACGCAGGCGATGAGCGGGAGTTCATCGATCAACGAAGGCACTTCGACGGGTGCGACGACCGTCGCTCGCAGGGTGCCCGGCGACGCCAGGACCGTCGCGACGGGCTCGCCCCCCTGCTGCAACTCGTCCGCATAGCGCAACGTGACGCCCATGCGGCGCAGCACCTTGAACGCACCAGTGCGCCCGGGGTTGATCCCGACGTTGGCCAGTGCGATCTCACCCGTTACGCCGATCGCGGCGAGGCCCACGAAGAACGCGGCGCTCGACGGGTCACCCGGCACGTCGATGTCGCCGGCAACGAGTCGCCCGCGCGGTACGAGCGTGACCGTCAGCTCCTCGCTGCGTACGTCGACGCCGCGGGCCTGCAGCATGCGCTCGGTGTGGTCGCGCGTCGCGGCGGATTCATGCACCTCGACCGGCACGTCGGCCACGAGGCCGGCGAGCAGGATCGCGGTCTTTACCTGCGCGCTCGCCACCTCGGAGCGCCAGGTCAATCCGTGCATCGGTCCACCGTGGACGATCATCGGCAGGCCACCATGCTCCGGGAGTTCGACGCGTGCGCCCATGGCGTCGAGCGGCGCGGCGACGCGCCGCATGGGGCGAGCGCTGAGACTCGAGTCGCCCACGAAGCGCGCCGTGAGGCCGGCACCGGCGACGATGCCGGCCATGAGTCGCGCGGTGGTGCCGCTGTTGCCGCAGTCGAGTGCCTCCGCAGGCGCGCGGAGCCCGCGGAGCCCGAGTCCGTCGATCTCGAGCGTCTCAGTGGCGAGATCGGGGATCGTCGCGCCGAGCGCGCGGAGTACGGCCGCCGTCGACCCGACGTCGGCAGATCGCAGCAGCCCGCGAATGCGCGAACGACCGCTGCCCAACACCGCGAGCATGAGCGCGCGATGCGAGATCGACTTGTCGCCGGGGATACGCAGGGGAGGCATCAACGCGTGTGGGTCATCGCAGCCACCCCTCGAGCGCGGTCGCGAGATCGGTCCGCTCGTCACGGTATTTCACAATGAGCGGTGTCTGAAGCGACAGGCCTTCCGCGGCGGCGAACCCGCCCTTCACGGCGCGCGCACCGGGAACCACCACTGCGCCGGCCGGGATCTCCAACGGTCGCTCAGGCGTGCCGCGATAGACCTGTTCTCGCACCAGGTCGAACACTGGCGTACCGCGGGTGAGGATGACGCCTGCCGCGAGCACGGCCCTTTCGCGCACGACCGTGCCCTCGTACACGCCGCAGTTTCCACCGACCGTGACGTCGTCCTCGATCACCACTGGCGAGGCATTCACGGGCTCGAGCACGCCGCCGATCTGCGCGGCCGCGCTGAGGTGCACCCGCGCCCCGACCTGCGCGCACGAGCCGACGAGCGCGTGCGAATCGATCATCGTCCCTGCCCCCACCCAGCTGCCGACGTTCACGAACATCGGCGGCATGCAGACGACGCCGGGTGCGAGGTAGGCCCCGCGGCGAACCGACGATCCACCGGGCACGACTCGCACGTTATCGGCGAGTGTGAGCGGACGCGCGGGATACGTGTGCTTGTCGAAGAAGTGGAACGGCGTACCCTCGATGCCGTGCGAGACGATGCGTCCTACGCGAAATCCGAGGAGGATGCCTCGCTTCACCCATGGCACGGCATTCCAGTTGCCTGCGGCATCCTTCTCGGCGGCACGGATCACTCCGGCCTCCAACGCGCCGAGCAGCGTGCTCACGACACGCTCCGCCTCGGGTGGCAGTTGGTCGGCGGTGAGCGGGAAGAGCTGCTCGACGAGCGCCTCGAGTGCGTGGTGGTCGAGCTGGGTCACAGGATCACTCCGGCAAAGGTGAGCGCCGCGCGCAGTGCGGGATCATGACGCGGGTCCATCGGCACGAGGGGGAGGCGCAGCACGTTGCGCGCGCGGCCCATCATGGCGAGGGCCGCTTTGATCGGCAGCGGGTTCGACTCCACGAACGCGGCGTCGACCAGAGGCGCGAGTTGGCGGTGCATCTCGCGCGCCGCGGCGACATCGCCGCGCAACGCGGAGTGAACGAGTGCGGTGCAGGCACGCGGCACCGCGTTCGAGATGACCGAGATCACGCCGTCGCCGCCCGCGATCACGACCGCGAGCGTGAGGCCGTCGTCACCCGAGAGGACCGCGAAGCCTTCCGGTCGATGGCGGATGATCTCGTCGATCTGCGCGAGATTCCCCGACGCCTCCTTCACCGCGCACACATTCGGGTGCTCGGCCAAGGCGAGCGTCGTCTCAGCGAGCAGGTTGCTCCCGGTGCGCCCCGGCACGTTGTACACGACGATCGGCACGGGCGACGCGTCGGCGATCGCACGGAAATGCGCGACGATACCGCGCTGCGGCGGCTTGTTGTACATCGGAGAGACATGCAGCAGATGCGTCGCACCGGCCTTCGCGAGCGCGAGTGATGTGGCGACCGCGACCGCCGTGTCGTTGGCGCCTGCCCCCGCGATCACCGGAATACGTCCGGCCACGTGTTCGACCGTGATCCGCACGACCCGTTCCCGCTCAGGCAAGCTGAGCGTGACGGCCTCTCCCGTTGAACCCACCGGCACAAGGCCATGGATGCCTTCGGCGACCTGCCAGTCCACGAGCGCAGCGAGCGCGGCCTCGTCCACCGTTCCGCGATCGTCGAACGGCGTGATGAGGGCGGTCATCGCCCCGCGCAGCGAAGCACTCATCGAGCGATCTCCCCCAGACAGTCGTCGAGCGTGAAGACGCCGCGCTTGCCGACGAGCCAGCGCGCCGCGGTGAGGGCGCCGGCAGCGAAAACGCGGCGATCGCGCGCCTCGTGCACGAGGCGCACCTGCTCGAATGGCGCGTCGAAGACGACCTCATGTGTGCCCGGCACATGCCCCGTCCGCACGCTCGTGATCGGCAATCCGCGGCCGCCCGCCTGTTCAGCGACGCGCGCGAGCAAGCGCGCCGTGCCACTTGGTGCGTCGAGCTTCTGCGCGTGGTGCGTCTCGATCAGGTGGGCGTCGAATGCGGTGCCTGCCGTCGCGAACTGACGCGCCGCCTCGGCGACGACCTTCGCGAACAGATGCGCACCGATCGAGAAGTTGGGAGCCCACAGCAGCGCGCCAACGGCCCCGCGCACGACGGACTCAACACTCGCACGTTCAACGTCCCAGCCAGTGGTGCCGCTCACGACCGGTACGCCGAGCGACGCACAATCGCGCACGACTCCCGCCGCTGCGGAGGGCACAGTGAATTCGACGGCCACGTCCGCCCGCGCGAGCGACTCGCGCGTGACGCCGCCCCGCGTCCGCTCAGTCCCAAGCGTCGCGACGAGTTCGAACCCCATCTCCGGCGCGAGTGCCGCGACGAGTCTCCCCATCTTCCCCGTGCCGATCACGGCCAGGCGCGTCATGCGGAGCCTCCCTCGAAGAACGCCGCATGCAGTCGGCGCATCGCCTCATGCACGGCGTCACCGTCCACGATAAGCGTGAGATTGATGCCGGTCGCACTGAGCGAGAGCATGTGGAGACGGAGATCCCCGAGCGCCGTGAGCGCGCGGGCCATCGAGACCGTGCTCTCACCGAGTCCGGCGCCCACGAGCGCGACGATCCCTCGCCCGCGCTCGACCGACACGTCCCCGAAGGCAGAGAGTTGGGCGACGATCGCCTCGAGATGCTGGACGTCGTCGACCGTCACCGACACGGAGACCTCTGACGTCGCCACGACGTCGACCGAGGTCTGATTGCGCTCGAACACCTCGAAGATCGCACGCATCGTGCCCGGTGCGGCGAGCATGCGCGGCGACCGGACCTTCAGCACGGCGGTCCTGGTCTTGCCCGCGATCGCTCGAACCGGTCGGCGCGGCGCATCGAACGTGATGCGGGTGCCACTCCCGTCGGGGCGCCTCGAGTTGAAGACGAACACCGGGATCCCCTTCCGCACGGCCGGCGCGATCGTACTCGGGTGCAACACCTTGGCGCCGAAACTCGCGAGCTCTGCCGCCTCGTCAAAACGGATGTGCTCGATCAACTGCGCGCTGGGAACGACGCGCGGATCGGCGGTGAGCATGCCGTCCACATCGGTCCAGATCTCGATCGCCTCGGCGTCCATCGCGGCGCCAAGGAGCGACGCCGAGTAGTCGGAGCCACCGCGGCCGAGCGTCGTCGTGATGCCTTTGGCTGTGGCGCCGATGAAGCCGCCCAGCACCGGCACCTTGCCCTCGCGCACGAGCGGGAGGAGGTGCGCACGACAGGCCATCGCGATCTCGTCCGGTCTTGGCGCTGCACGACCGAAGTCGTCGGTGGTCGCCATCACTCGTCGCGCGTCGACGAACACGGAGGGCACGCCGATGCGCGCGAGCGCCGCGGCGACGATCGGCGCCGAGAGGCGTTCCCCCATCGACGACACGGCGTCGAGCGAACGCGCCGTCACGTCGCCGAGCACAGAGAGCGCCTCGGCGAGATGCGCCAACTCGTCGAACAGGACGCCGGTGTCGGACACGAGTTCGGTGTCGTCACCAACGCCGAGGTCGTCGATGGTAGCGAAGTGTCGCGCGCGCAACTCCTCGATCATCGTCAGTGCCACGATGAGGTGGCCGGCCGCGGCCTGCTGGCCGATCTCGATCAGGCGATTGGTGGTACCGGCGAGCGCGGAGGTGACGACGATCGGGGACCGGCTGAGACGCGCGCGCACGATGTCCGCCGTGCGCGCGATCGCGTCGGCGTCCCCGACCGACGTCCCGCCGAACTTCGCGACGATCACGCGCGCCTCGGAGGCGTCCAGCCGAGTCGGCCGGCGGCCGCGAGCAGCTCGGCGTTGAGAATGGAGCCGCCCGCTGCGCCACGAATCGTGTTGTGCCCCAGCGCGACGAACTTGAGGTCGAAGATCGAATCCGCTCGCACACGTCCGACGGTCACGCTCATTCCTCTCCCCGCCATGACGTCTCGCCGCGGCTGCGGGCGGTCGGGCGCATCGGTGACGATCAGCGGATGCTCCGGCGCGGAGGGCAGACCGCGCACCGACGCGGCGCCACGCCACTCACGCAGGACTCGCAGTGCATCGGCCACGGTGGGCGTCCGGGCGAATCGCGCCGACATCACCACCGTGTGGCCGTGCTCGACCGGTACGCGGTTCGCGTGCGCACTCACTGCGAAGGACGCCGGCGTGATCGACGCGCCGACGAGTGTGCCGAGCATCTTCTGCATCTCGCGCTCGAGCTTGGGCTCCTCGTCCCCGATGTACGGGATCACGTTCCCGAGGATGTCGAGCGAGGGCACGCCGGGATACCCGGCACCAGAGACGGCCTGCATCGTGGAGAGGAAGAGCTCGGTGAGCCCGAATGCCGCATGCAACGGTGCCAGCGCCATCGCCGTGACGGTCGCGGCACAGTTCGCATTGGTCACTACGCCACCGGTCCAGCCGCGTGCGCCCTGCGCGTCGAGCAGGGCCAGATGATCGGCGTTCACCTCCGGGATCACGAGCGGCACGTCCGGCTCCATCCGGAAGTTCTTCGCGTTGCTGAGTACGAAGCGGCCAGCACGAGCGAAGGCGGGCTCGAGTTCCTCGGCTGCCGCGGCGTCGAGCGCACCGAAGACGATCGGGGAGAGCACGGTCGCCGGATCGCAGAGCGTGACGGTCATTCCGGCGGCGGCGGCGGGCATCGCCCCTTCGATCCAGCGCGTCACGTCGCCGTAGCGCTTCCCCGCCGACCGTTCCGACGCCGCGACTTCGGCGACCCGGAACCAGGGATGGTCCTCGAGCAGGCGGATGAAGGTCTGGCCGACGGCGCCGGTGGCGCCCAACACTGCGACGGGGAGCTTGGACACGCTGAAGCACGAGTGAAGGTGGGAGGATGCTGGCCACGAGCGGGGCGGTCCCGTGGCGCGATGACTATTCCAGCAGAGTGCGGATCAGCGCCATATAGGCGTCGACGCTCGCGCGGAGTTCGGCTTCGTCGACGAACTCCTCCGTGGTGTGCGCCACGTGGATCGACCCCGGACCGAAGAGGAGCGGTGTACCCCAGTTGCCGAGGAGCGGTATGTCGGAGGTGTACGCGACCGGCGCCGACTTGAAACCGGGCACGGTGTGGAAGTGCTGCGCGGGGATGAACGATCCGTACTCGAGATCGGCGCGGCCTGCGGCCCACGCATCGAGCGTCTTCTTCACCGGCGCGACGTCACCGACCAAACGGATCATCATCTCGGCTTCGCACGCACCCGGGACGATGTTGGCCTCCGTACCGCCACGGATCAGCCCGACGTTCACTGTGGTGGCGCCAAGGATCCCGTCGACTGGGAACAGCAGCGTGTCGAGTTCAGGCAGGAGCCGGAGCATCGGCGTGATCGCGGACTCGCCCAAGTGCGGATACGCGGAGTGCGCTTCGCGTCCGACGGTGCGAACGATCACGCGCTGCGCGCCCTTGCAGCCGGAGGCGAGCATGCTCTCCGTGGGTTCACCGTTGATGAGCCAACGACTCGTCGCCGGCAGCTGATTGGCGAGGCGAGCACCGTCGGACCCGCGCTCCTCACCGACGACGAGCAGGAGATCGACGCGTTCCTCGCCGGCGGCGACGAGTGCGTCGGCGGCGATCATCATCGCGGCGGCGATGCCCTTGGCGTCGCAGGCCCCACGGCCGTAGAGCTTTCCGTCGGCGCGTTTGGGGGGCACGTACGGGGGGACGGTGTCGAGGTGCGTGGAGAGCGTGACCCCGCCTCCCTTTCGCGATGCCCACACGTTCCCGCGGCCAGGCGTGACCTCCTGCACCATCACGTTCCAGTCACGAGCGACGAGCCAGCGAGCGACGAAATCGACGGCGCTCCCTTCGTCGCGCGTGGTCGAGGGGATCGCGAGGAGTTCGGCAGCGAGGGCGACGACGTCGGTCATGGCCACAAACTAACACCGTGTGGTGCGCCGACTCCGCCCGAACGGCTTGCCCTGCGCCCTCGCCACGCCTAACCTTCGCGTCACGCGGGAATAGCTCAGTTGGTAGAGCACAACCTTGCCAAGGTTGGGGTCGCGGGTTCGAGTCCCGTTTCCCGCTCTGACGTCGGATTCCGAAGGTCTTGTCTTGTGCGGGAGCGGCGGCGCGCCGCTCCCGTTCGTCTTTCCCCGGCCGGGGTGGCGAAATCGGCTAGACGCGACGGACTTAAAATCCGTTGGGAGGAGACTCCCATGTGGGTTCGATTCCCACCCCCGGCACTGTGAACCCGATCATCTCCGTCTCACCGGCGTACGCGGGCTACGAGCTCGCGAGCGCCTACGGCCGGACCCCGTGCGCATGCACGCAGTACCAGGCCGAATACGCGAGCAGTCCGCTGAGTGCCGCGTCGCCACCGTGTGAGATCGCGACGCCCTCCGCGTCGACGAACTCAGCGGCGAGCCCATGGCCGAGCGGCGCGCGGCGGAGCCACTCGAGCACGTCGCTCGCCTCGGGGCCGAAGAGGCGCGCGATCTGCACCACCAGCCGGTCGGACGTGCCGATGCGCTTGGCGGTGCGCCGGTAGGTCGAATCGGTGCGGTCGACCGCTTCCCAGAGCGGGAGCCACAGCGCCGAACCGACCGGATCGTCGTCGAGCGTACGCTCCCCCTTGAGATCGATCGCTGCGGCGAAGGTCGTCCGCCCCTCGGTGCCTGACGCGAACTGTCGACGCAGCGCGGCGCGGACGGCCGAGGGATCCTGGACCTCCTTGGACGCCTCCTCATCGAGCGTCTTGCCGAAGGCATCGAGGGCGAACGCGACCACGGCATTGCCGTGCAGCGTCACCGGGTGCGTGGCCGGGCGCCGGTCGAGCGTGACCTCGGTGCGATACAGCGGCTGGTCCGCGTCGCGTCGCGCCGCGATCTCGTCGTGCGAGACGTAGAGCGTGTCGGCGAGCACGACCTCCTCGACGATCTGGTCGTCGCCGGTCTCGCGGATGTAGCGCTCGGTGGCGATGGCGTACGACGCCGCACCCTCGAGCGTGAAGCCGGGCTCGAAGAGCGTGCCGTCGAAGTAGTGGACGCCGCGCCCAGGTGCATAGCCGTGGACCTCACAGGCGCGCAGGATCAGTTCACGCGCCAGCGCGGCATCGGCGAGTTGGATCGCCGGCACCGTCCACGCGAGCGCCTCCCAGTCGCGCACGGTCACGCCCCAGGCGCACCATGGGGCGCGACTGCGCACGAGGTAGAAGTGCGCATCGTCGAGCGCACGACCCACAGAATAGAAGTAGGCGAAGAGCAGGTTGCGATTGATGAGCGCATCGAGCGAGTCGAGGCCGGTGCCCTGTTCGAGCGCGCGCAGGGCGTCGCGCGTGGCGGTGAGCAGCGCTCTCCAGCCGCGGCGGCGCATCACGCCGACCGTGGCCTCCGCGCCATCGCGCTCTGGTCCTGCAGCGAGGAAGAACGCGACTTCTGCCCGCTCGCCCGCAGCCAGCGTGAGCTCGCGCGTGATCGCATAGCCGGGCGCGGCGCCACCGTGGACCTGTACGATCGCCGGACCGTCGGCCGCCAGCGCGAGCGCGCACACGCCAGGCGCGGCGGCGCCGTCGAGCAGGACGACGTCGTCGGCCGCCCGTGTCACGCGGTGCGCGTCCTCCGCCGGGCGCGGCGTGCGCACACGGAGCTGCCGATGACCGAGGGTGCCTTCGAGTCCGACCGCGATGGTGCGCGTCACGGTCCCGCGGTTCTCGAACGCGAGCGCATACACCGCCCCCGCGATGTCGGCATCACGACCGAACGGCGCGAACACGGTGCCCCGTACCACGATTTCCGCGGCCTGGCAGGTGAAGGTCGGCAGCCATTGGAGCGCGCGCTCCCATGCGACTCCGCCCCGCGCGAGCTCCACCGGCACGCCGTCCACCGCGACCGTCGGTCGCGCCAGCGGCGCGCCGGTGCCCTCGAGGAAGTCGGCTGCGCCGGCGAACTCCACCGCGGCACGCGCGCCACGATGCAGCAAGCTCACCGCATGGATCGCTCCGTCGGCTGGATGGATGCACGGGAGGGCGAGCCAGTGGTTCCCGGTGATCTGCCAAGGCAGTGTCGGGAGCGGAGCGGCGCCGGAGACCGGCGGGAGTTCGGAGAGCGTCACGTTACCTTGAACGGGGTATGAGGCTAAACTAGCCGACCCTGCGGTCACGCGCGCCCCCTTCCCGTTCTCGTGCATCACGTGTTCGTCAGCTCTCCCGCATTCCAGGCACGCCGCGCCGTCGCCGCATTCCTGCTCGCGTCCGCACCGTGCACGCTCGGTGCGCAGCGCGTCATCGGCGGCGGCGACGACGCCGTCACCCTGCCGCGCGGCGGCTTCCGCATCTCGCTCGGAGGCGAGCACACCGCGCAACGCGACCGCTGGCGCGACGGCCGTCTCGAGGGCCTCGGGGGGTCAATGGCGTCGAGCGCATTCGGTCCGCTCCAGTTCTCTATGCTCGCGCCCGTGGAACAGACCGTGCGCGGCTTGGGGGTGCCTAGCTTCGACGCTTCGCTTGGCGCGTCCACGCTCGACGCGCGCCAGCGGTTCTTCGTGACCCCGTTGACGGTCGAGTACGGGCTCAGCGATCGGCTCACACTTGGCGCGCGCGCAACGCTCGTGCGTTCGAGGATCGAGGCACAGTTCCGTATCCGCGGTGACAGCGGACGCGCCACGCTCGGGGTCAATCCGATCATCGCCGGCAGCGCGGTCGCTGCGAACAACCTCACGGCGATCGGCGCCTACTCCACCGCCGCCTCGAACCTCGGTGCGCGACTCACCGCCTGCCAAGCGAACGCGAGTGCGGCGGCCCAGTGCCCGACGATCCTCGCCGAAGCCGCCTCGGTCGCCGCGTTGATCGCGCGGACGTCAGCGTTCGCCAACGGTCTCACGTCGCTGTACGGCGCCGGACTCGTTGGAGGTCGGCGCTATGTGCCGCTCGCGGGCTCCGCCGCCGATTCAACGCTGCGCGCGCGCGCTGACTCCATGCGTCTCGCGTTCGAGCGCTACGGCATCACGAACGTCACCATATCGACCGGCCTTCCGCTCGGAGCGCAGGTGCCGGTGAGTGGAGAGGACATCGGTCGCCTCTTCGCGGACTCGGTCGAAGGGTACGGCGCCAAGCGGCTCAGCGACGGCAGCATCATCGAGCTCGGCGACGTGCACCTCTCGGCCAAGCTGCGGATCTTCGACTCGTTCGGTGCGAGCGCACCGACACGCTTCGGCAGAGGACTGAAAGGCATACGGCAGTCGGTGCTCGTCGATCTGCGACTGGGCACAGGGAAGCGCGAGCGGCCGGATGCGTTCCTCGATCTCGGCACCGGGACGGGCATCGGAGCGCTCGCCGTGCGCTCCCTCACCGACGTCGTGGTCAACGACCGGTTCTGGACCACGCTCAGCGTGGGATACTCGCTGGCGGCGGCACAGGACCTCTCGCTACGCGTTCCGTCGGACACCGGCACCGGATTCCTCGAGTCGTGGCGCGAGACGACGGTGCCGGTCACGCCCGGCGCGCAGGTCGACGTCTCGATCGCGCCGCGCTGGCACCTGAACGACTACATCGCGCTCGGCGCACTCTGGCAATGGCGCGGCAAGTCCGCCGATCGCCACGACATCGACTCCACCGCGACGACGCCATTCGGTGCCACGGTCCCGCTCCTCGGTGCGATCCTCGACGACGCGAGCAAGGCGTCGGAGCAACGGTTCGGATGGACCGCGACCTATTCCACTCTCGCGTCACGCGCACGCGGACGGCCGGGCATGGCGTTCGAGATCAGCTACGCGCATACGCAGTCGTACTCGAGCGGGACGGGCGTCGTGCCCAAGCAGTGGGAAGACCGCTTGCAGGTCCGCTACTACACGCGCTTTCTGGGGCGCTGAGCAGCCGTCTGCGCCCGCTGCCCCGTCGCCAGCAACTCGCGGGCATGGTCCCGACTCGTCTCGCTCTCGGCGTCGCCACCGAGCATCCGCGCGATCTCATCCACGCGACTCTCGTCGGCGACCACCGTCACGTCCGACGTGGTCACGCCACCCTTGGGCGCCTTGCGCACCACGATGTGGTGATGCCCCCGCGCCGCGATCTGCGGCAGATGCGTGATCGCGAACACCTGGTGATGCGTCGCCACGTCCCGCATCGCATCACCGACCATGAGTCCGGTGCGCCCGCCGATCCCCGCGTCGACCTCGTCGAAGATCAGCGTCGGCACGCCGTCCAAGCGCGCGAGGATCGTCTTGAGCGCGAGCATCACGCGCGCGAGCTCGCCGCCTGACGCGACCCGCGCGAGCGGACGCGCTTCGTGCCCCACGTTGAGCGCCACGCGAAACTCCGCGTCCTCCGCTCCGTGCGCCGACGCGTCGCTCCGCACCGGGAGTGCCACGAGGAAGCGCCCGTCCGGCATGCCGAGGTCAGGAAGTCGCGCCTCGACCGCCGTCGCCAGTGACGCCGCCGCCCTCCGGCGCTTGGCCGTCAGCTTGACGGCCGCCTCGTTGAACGCGACCTGCGCCTCGCCCAATCGCGTCTCGAGCGCGCGCAGGTCGAGGCCGGCGGTGTCGAGCAGGTCAAGCTCGACGCGCGCGTCGCGGCCGGTCGTGATCACCGCGGAGATGCTTCCCCCGTACTTCTTGCTCAGTCGGAAGATCAGGTCCCGACGGCGCTCGACCTCGTCGAGCCGCGCCGGATCGTGTTCGACACCATCTGCATACGCCTGCGCCTCGCGAGCGAGCTCCTCGAGCGCGTAGTACGCGGCGTCGAACAGTTCCTGCAGTCTCGACGTCGAGGGGTCGATCCGCTGCAGCGCACCGAGCGGTTTCTGCAGGTGGGCCAGCCGACCGAGCGCCGCCTCGTCACCGCCGTCGAGCGCCTCGGTCACCTCGCGCATGAGCGCCTGCAGCTCTTCGGCATGCGTGAGGCGTCGCGCCTCTTCGTCCAGCCGCTCGTCCTCGCCCTCTTTCAACGAGGCCTCGGCGATCTCCTTCGCGACGTGGGCGAGCCAGTCGGCGCGCTTGGTCGCCTCGTCGCGTCGTGCCTGCAGCGTGGCGATCGCCGACCGCGCCTCGCTGAGCCGCGCATGCGCGTCGGCGACCGCGGTGCGTTCGCTCGCCGCCTCACCGAACGCGTCGAGGATGTGCAACTGCGCCTCGGGCTCGAGCAACGCCTGCGCCTCGTGCTGCCCATGCACGTTCACCAGCGCGCGTCCGATCTCGGCGAGCAGACTCGCCGTGACCGGCGACCCATTCACCCACGCGCGCGCGCGGCCACCAGCGCCGGCGGGGACCTCACGCTTGAGGACGAGCGTGCCGTCGCTCTCGATGCCGCGCGCGTCGAGCGCCGCCAGCAGGTCGCGGCGGTCCCCCACGTCGAACACGCCCTCAACGGTCGCCTTGTCCGCGCCGGTGCGCACCAAGTCACTCGAGGCGCGTTCGCCGATCAACAGTCCCAGCGCTCCCACGATGATCGACTTCCCGGCGCCGGTCTCTCCGGTGAGCACGTTGAAGCCGCGCGCGAGCGGGAGTGTGACCGCGTCGATGATCGCCAGATTCCGGATGCGCAGTTCGGTGAGCATGCTCCTACACTCGGCGCGGTGCGCCCAAGCGCCGCATCGCCACGACGCCGGCATGGGCGCGGTGTTTCATTGGTCGCGCTCGTCGAGTCCGCCCCAGTGCAGCTTGCGGCGCAGACGCGAGAAGAAGCTCGTCTGCTCGAACTGCACGAGCAGCACCGGCGACTCCGCACGACGCACGATGAGGCGCTGACCGGTGCCGAGCGCCGTGCCCACCTGACCGTCGGCGGTCACGAGTACCTCCTCGGGCGCGTCGTCGACCTCCACGCGCAGCACCGAGGCGGGCGGCAGGATCGTCGGGCGGAGCGCGAGCGTATGCGGAGCGACCGGGGTGACGATGAGCGAGTCGAACGTCGGCACGATGATCGGTCCCGACGCCGAGAGCGAGTAGGCGGTCGAGCCTGTCGGCGTCGCGATCACAAGACCGTCGGCCGCGAAGGTGCTGATCAGTTCATCGTCAGCGAAGACGCGCATCCGCAGCACCCGGGCGAATCCGCCCTTGTGCACCACGACATCGTTGAGCGCGCGCAGACGCACGCCGACGGTCCCGCCGTCAGCGACGGTGGTCGCGTCGAGCGCCATCCGTTCCTGCACCACGTACTCGCCGCGCGCGAATGCGCCGAAGGCCTCAGGGAACTCCTCGTGGCTGCAGGCCGTCAGAAAGCCGAGCTTGCCGAGGTTCACGCCAAGCACCGGCACGCGCGCGCCACCGAGAAAGCGCGCCGCGCGGAGTAACGTGCCGTCGCCGCCGAGCGCGATGAGCGCGTCCACCTGATCGGGCCGCGACAGCTTCTCGCCACTTCCCGCATGGGCGAGCAAGCCTGCTTCGAGGCGCAACGCGTACCCATGGCCCGGGGCCTCCTGCTGGAGGAGCCGCAGGACTGCCGAGAGGCCGTCGTATCCGTGGTGGCCGATCACCCCGAGCCGTGTGGTCACCCCGCGATCGCCTCGCTCTCGTGCAACGCGCGGACCCTCGCCGCAATGCTCGCGGCGTCGAGCCCGCACTGCGCGAGCTGCCTCGGGCGGGCCGCCGCATATATGATGCGGTCGGGCACGCCGAGCAAGTGCACACGCACGGCGGGGTCGTGCGAGCCGACGACCGAGGCCATGTACGCACCGAAGCCATTCACGACGGTACCCTCCTCGACCACGACGAGCTGCTGATGCGTCGCGAGCAACGCGTTGAGCGTCGTCTCGTCGTACGGCTTGAGGAAACGGCAGTTCACGACCGTCACCGAGAGGCCCTCGGCAGCCAGATGGTCGGCCGCCTTGAGCGATTCGCCGACCATGGTGCCGGTCGCGAGGATCGCCACGCGCTCACCGCGACGCAGCACCTCCCACGTGCCGTACGGGACTGCGGGGACATCCTTCGAGTGCGGCACGACGTCGGGCGGCACATCGCGCGGGTATCGCATCGCGAACGGTCCTGCTGCGTGTGCGACCGCGGTCTTGAGCAACCCGACAAGCTCGGCGCCGTCCTTCGGCGCCGTCACGGTCATGTGCGGTACCGCGAGCATGTAGGCGATGTCATACACACCGGCATGCGTCTCGCCATCCTCACCCACGAGACCGGCGCGATCCATGGCGAAGATGACCGGCAACCCTTGGATCGCGACATCGTGGATGATGCTGTCGTACGCGCGCTGCAGGAACGTGGAGTAGATCACGACCACCGGACGCGCGCCCTGCGTCGCCATGCCCGCCGCGAACGTGACGCCATGGCCCTCGGCGATCCCGACGTCGAAGAACCGCGATGGGTGTTGCTTCGCGATGATCCCGGTGCCAGTGCCACTGGGCATCGCCGCGGTGATCGCGACGACGTTGGCCTGCGCGTCCATGATCTCGGAGAGTGCCTTGCCGAAGACCGCCGTGTAGTTGGGGTTCGCGGTCGAGACCTTGAGCAGCTTTCCCGTCGCCGGATCATGCCCTGCCGGCAGCGCATGCCATTTCTCGCCGTGCTCACCGGCCGGGAATCCCTTGCCTTTGGTCGTGATCACATGCACGAGACGCGGTCCCTTGAACTCGGCCACCGCGCGGAACGTCTCGATCATCTGCTCGATGTCGTGCCCATCGATCGGCCCGAAATACCGGAAGCCGAGCTCCTCGAAGAGCACCCCGGGCGTCAGGAACGCCTTGACCGACTCCTCCCAGCGCCGAACGATCGCACCCGCATCTTTGAACACGCCGGTCGCATGGTCGGCCCAGTCGCCGATCGCGCTCCGCAGGCGATTGTAGATCGGGTTGCGCTGCACCCGCGTGAGGTACTTGTGCATGGCCCCCACGTTGGGCGCGATCGACATCTCGTTGTCGTTCAGCACCACGATGAAATCGCGCTCGTTGGCGCCCGCGTTGTTGAGCGCCTCGTACGCGAGCCCCGAGCCGAGCGACCCGTCGCCGATGATCGCCGCGACCTTGAACGTCTCGCCCTTGAGGTCACGCCCGGCCGCGATGCCGACGGCGGCCGAGATCGACGTTGCCGCGTGCCCAGCGCCGAAGGTGTCATACTCGCTCTCGGTCCGCTTGAGGAAGCCCGAGATGCCCCCCTCTTGACGCAGCGTGTGCATCCGGTCCCTGCGACCCGTGAGCACCTTATGCGGATAGCCCTGATGCCCCACATCCCACACGAGCTGGTCGCGCGGCGTGTCGAACGCCGCGTGCAGCGCGATCGTCAGCTCGACCACGCCAAGTCCCGCGCCGATATGACCGCCGGTCACCGAGCAGGTCTCGATCAAGAAGTCGCGCACCTCCTGCGCCAGCTGCCGCTTCTCCTCCGGGGTCATCCCCCGGATGTCGGCGGGACTCTGAACGCGATCGAGCATGCTCATGTGCAACAGGGGTTGAAGGACATACGAAGATAGGTCGCCACGCTCACGAGCGCCGGGCCACGACGAACCGGGCGAGGAACTCGAGCTCTGGCGTCAGGGCGCTCTGGTCCTGCAATCCCTGACACGCCTCGTGCACCAGCGACTCGGCCCGCCCCGTGGCGCCGGCGATACCCAGCAGGGCCGGATACGTGCTCTTGCGGAAGTGCAGGTCCTTGCCCGCCGTCTTCCCCAGCTCGTCCGTCGTCGCGGTGATGTCGAGCACGTCGTCGGCGATCTGGAACGCAAGGCCGATCGACGCGCCGTAGCGGCCGAACGCCGCGAGCATCGCCGGCGTCGCCCGTGCGGCGAGGCCGCCCAAGCGCATGGACGCTTCGATCAGCGCCCCCGTTTTGCACCGGTGTATCCGCTCGAGCTGCGCGAGGTCGAGCGAGAGTCCCTCGCCCTCGAGGTCGAGAAGCTGTCCACCGATCATGCCGCCGGCGCCTGAGGCCTGCATGAGGGTCTTGACGATCGCGCCACGGACCTCGAGCGGCAGCCCCAACCCCTCGGCCGCCTCGGCGGCCGCATGCGCAGCAAGCGGCACCATCGCCATCCCGGCAGCGGTCGCGGCCGCCACACCAAAGACCTTGTGCACCGTCGGTCGGCCGCGACGCACATCGTCGTCGTCCATGCACGGCAAGTCGTCGTGTACGAGTGAATACGCGTGCACGACCTCGACCGCAGCCGCGAGCGCGCTCACATCACCCGTCCCACCCGCGGCCCGGTACGCCTCCATCACGAGGATCCCTCGGAGGCGCTTCCCCTCGCCGGCGAGCGCATATCGGATCGCGTCCACGACCGGCCCGGCGTCGTCCGCCAGCGTCTCGGCGACGAGTCGCTCCAGCGCCCGCGCAACCGCGGCGCGGTCGAGCGCGAAGTCGATCGGCGAGAGGCCGGTCGCGTTCATCCCTTCGCCTCGAACACGCCGTCGGACTGCTCGATCAGGGTACGTACTTTCCCATCCGCGTCCGCGAGCGCGGCCGAGGCCTCGCGCAGCCGGGTGATGCCCTCCTCGAACAGCTTGAGCGCATCCTCCAGCGGGAGGTCGTCCCGGTCGAGCGAGGCGGCGATCTGTTCGAGCCGAGAAAGAGTCTGTTCGAATGTCATGCGTCCGTCCGCAAATGGAGAGCATCAGCGTGCACCGAGGCCGTTGTGGCCCGCACGCGTCCGTCCCGCAACAGGAGGTCGAAAGGGGTTCCCGCTGTGAACGCATCACGCCGCGCCAAAGTTGCGCCGTCGAGGCCCCTGGCGACCGCGAAGCCCCGCGCGAACACGGCGAGCGGTGAGCGCGCCTCCAGCATTGCCCCGAGTGTCTCGACGCGCCCGCGGCGCCGCTCGACCACCCGTGGCCCCTGCTGCGCGACCCGCGCGGCGACCCGGTCGACCCGCACGCGACGCCGCTCCACCACCAGCTGCGCGCGCCGAGCGAGCGCGTCGGCGCGTCGGTCGAGATCGCGACGGCCCACTTCGATCCGATCCTGCAGGCCATCGGCCATCATGCCCGCGAGTTGGGCGACGAGGTCGCGCACCTCCGAGAGCACCGGCACCGCATGCTCCGCGGCGACGCTCGGCGTCGCCGCGCGCAGGTCGGCGACGAGGTCGGCGATGCTCACGTCGGTCTCATGACCCACGGCAGAGATCGTCGGCACCGGGCAGGCGGCGATCGCGCGCGCGACCGCTTCGTCATTGAACGCCCACAGGTCTTCGCGCGATCCACCGCCACGGCCGATGATCAACACCTCCGGCGGCGGGATCGCGATGCCGCGCCACTCGGCTCCGCCCTCGACCCAGCGCGCGAGTCGATCGAGCGCCGCGAGCAGTGACGCGGGCGCGGCGTCCCCCTGAACCGCCGCCGGGATCACGACCACGTGCACGCCGGGGTTCCGCCGGCCGATCACGGAGATCACGTCGCGAAGGGCCGCCGCCTCAGAGCTCGTGATGACCGCGACCGTGCGAGGGAAGCGCGGCAGCGCGCGTTTGCGCGCGGGGTCGAGCAGCCCGTCTTTTTCCAGCCGGGCCTTGGTCTCGTCGAACCGCTTTTGCCAGAGACCTTCGCCGTCGGCCTCCAGCGCGGTGACGACGAACTGCATCTTGCCGCTCGCGGGCCAGACGGTGAGCTGGCCGTACGCGCGCACCTGCAGTCCGTCCTCGACCTTCTCGCGGATCCGCGACGTGCTCCCCTTCCAGACCACCGCGGCGATCTGCGCCTCCGCGTCCTTGAGCGTGAAGTACCAGTGCCCGCTCGGATACTTCTTGTAGCCGGACACTTCTCCGCGCACCCACAGCTTGGGAAAGGCGCCCTCGAGCACGTCCTTCGCCTCGCTCGTGAGTGCGTGGACGGAGAGCGCCTCAGCGGAGGTGGCGCCGGCGTGGCTCACGCTCCGGCCGCGGCCTCGTGGCGCAGGCGGGCCGCGCGCACCGTGTTGGCGAGCAGCATCGCGATCGTCATCCGCCCCACGCCGCCGGGGACCGGAGAGATCTTCGATGCGACGCGGCGCACGTCGTCGAACTTCACATCCCCGACGATCCGGTAGCCTTTTGGCACGGAAGGGTCGTCCACGCGGTTGATGCCCACGTCGATCACCACCGCACCAGGCTTCACCATGTCGGCGGTCACCATCTCGGGCCGGCCGATCGCCGCGATGAGGATGTCGGCGCGACGCGTGTGCGACGCGAGGTCCCTGGTGCGCGAGTGGCAGATGGTCACCGTGCAGTCCGCACCCTTGCCGCTCTGGATCAGCAGCGCCGCCATCGGCTTCCCGACGATGTTGCTGCGGCCGAGGATCACCGCCTCCTTGCCCGCGGTCTCGACGCCGGCCTCGGCGAGCATCACCTGCACACCGGCCGGCGTGCACGGCGCGAAGCCGTCCGTATCCCCGGTGAAGAGCTTCCCCACGTTGAAGGGATGGAAGCCATCCACATCTTTGCCCGGCGCGATCCGGCGGATCACCTTTTGACTGTCGATGTGCTTCGGGAGCGGCATCTGGACAAGGATCCCGTGCACGGCAGGATCAGCGTTGAGCCGGTCGATCAGTGCGAGCAGGTCAGACTCGGGCGTCTGTGCGGTGAGGCGGATCGAGTCGCCATTCATGCCGGCTTCTCGGCAGGCTTTTTCCTTGCTCGCCACGTACACCGAGCTGGCCGGATCGTCTCCGACCAGCACGGCGGTCAGCCCAGGAGTCACGCCCAGCGCCTTGAGTTCTGCCGTCTCCCGAGCGACGCGCTGGCGTACCCGCGCGGCGATCGCGATTCCGTCGATCAGCTCAGCGGGCAATGTGCGATGACCTCATCTCGCGGATCGCGACGACCTTGATCTGCCCCGGGTACTGCAACTCCGACTCCACGCGGCGCGCGATCTCCTCGGTCAGCGAGGCCATCCGATTGTCGTCGACGGTGTCGGGATTCACGATCACGCGGATCTCGCGCCCCGCTTGGATCGCGAACACGCGATCGACGCCCTTGTAGCTCGCGGCGATCTTCTCGAGCCCTTCGAGTCGCTTCACATACGTCTCGAACGCCTCGCGGCGCGCCCCCGGGCGCGAGCCCGAGATCGCATCGCCGGCCTGCACGAGCACCGACACCTCGCTCTCATGCGGCACATCGTCATGGTGCGCGGCGATGCAGTTCACGACCAGCGGGTGCTCTCCGTACTTGGTCGCGACCTCCACGCCCAGCTGCACATGCGTCCCCTCGTGGTCATGCGTGAGGACCTTGCCGATGTCGTGCAGCAGCGCGCCACGCTTGGCCATGGCGACGTCGAGCCCGAGTTCCGCGGCCATGATGCCGGCGAGGAACGCCACTTCCTTGGAATGGTCGAGGATGTTCTGCCCGTAGCTCGTCCGCCACTTCATGCGGCCGATCAGCTTGATGATCTCCGGGTGCAGTCCATGCACACCCACTTCGTACGCCGCCTGCTCGCCGGTCTCGATGATCCCAGCCTCGACCTCTTTCTTCGCTTTCTCGACGACCTCTTCGATCCGCCCCGGGTGGATCCGCCCGTCAGCGACGAGCTTCTCCAGCGCGAGTCGCGCGACCTCGCGCCGCACCGGGTCGAAGCACGACACCACCACCGTGTCCGGCGTGTCGTCGATGATGACGTCGACACCGGTCGCAAGTTCGAACGCGCGGATATTGCGTCCCTCGCGGCCGATGATGCGCCCCTTCATGTCGTCCTTCGGGAGTGCCACCGCGCTCGCGGTGATCTCCGCCGTATGCTCGGCAGCGATCCGCTGCACGGCGAGGGCGATGATCTTCTTCGCCTCGCGGTCGGCGTTGCGCTTGGCGGACTCGCGGATCTCGCGGATGCGGTTGGCGGCGTCGGCCCGGGCTTCGTCTTCGAGGCGCCTGATGAGCTCGGCCTTGGCTTCCGTGGCGCTCAGCCCGGCCAGCTGTTCCAGACGGCGGCGCTCCTCACCCACGAGCCCGTCGAGTTCGGTCTGCCGCTCCTCGAGGAGCTTCTCGCGCCGGCCGAGCTCGCTCGCCCGACGGCCGAGATCTCGCTCCTTGATGTCGACGAGGTCGACTTTCTTGTCCAGCTGCTGCTCACGCTCGAGGACACGCTTCTCCTCGCGCTCGACCTCCTCACGCCGCTTGCGGGCCTCGAGTTCCCAGGCCTCGCGCACCTTCATGAGCTCTTCTTTGCCGCTCAGCAGCGCCTGCTTCTTCGCCGACTCCGCCTCCCGTTCCGCTTCGGAGACGATGCGCTTGGCGACCTGCCCCGCCGAGTCTCCGGCGGCACGCCGAGCGGCTTCCTCTGCCGCCTGCCCCTTCCGGCGACCTAACACGAACGCGATCGGAGAGGCGACCACGAGGGTTGCGCCTATCGCGATCGCGATGGCCAGCTCGATTCCCATGTTGACACTCTATTGCGAAGGCGGCCCGTCAGGACCGCGTAACGAAGGAAAGCACTCGGGACCGTTCCGCGCGATCGCTCTCCGGCAGCGGGCCGGCCGGTCTGGCGCCGACGTGGGGCGCGGGACGGGACGGGGTAACTGATGGGAGCGCTTACACCTACGGGCCTTCGTACCTGCTCGACGTGAACCTACGTGGACCCACGAATAAGCGCAACGATTCCTGCCGCACCCTCCGCGCGCACTGCGTGACATGGACCGCACGAGTATTGCGTTCTGTCGGGCCGCATGTCGTACTGAACGCGTGCAGGACAACCATTCTCCCCATGACCCATTGCGCGTAAACGTCGCCGCGCTCAGGGATCAGCCGGCGGACTCGCCGCGTTTCCCCGGCGGCAGCCAGCGACGCAGTTCACCCGACAGGCTCTGCATCTCGGCCGAGAGCGCATCCTGGGCCGCGCGTTCGCGGAAGAGTTCATCGGTGATCGACATCGCCGCGAGGATCGCTGCCTTTCCCGGATCCGTGATCGCCGGGCTCTCGAGCACCCGCCGGATCGCCGCATCCACATGCGCCGCGATCGCCTTCGTGTGCTCGGGTGGCACATCGGATCGGATCGTGTATTCCTCTCCCACGATCCGGATGCGTGTCGAGTGAACGGTCACGGTTCTCCCCCTAGGACATGTTGCTGACGCAGGAACCGGACACGATCCAGCATCGCGCGCGTTCGCGCGCTCGCCTGCTCGAGTCGCGCTCTCAACCGCGCGTTCTCGGCCTCGAGCGCTGAGACTCGCTCCTCGGCCGCTCCGTCGCCGGCATTGGAGTTGCCGAGTGCCTTGAGACGCGACTCGGCGAGGTGCGCCCGCCGACGGAAGGTCGAGAGCTCCTCCCCGAGGTTGCGGACCAGTTGCTCGAGCTCGCGGAACGCGAGTGCCGGGTCGGACTCAGACTGTGCGCGGTCGGACACCGAGTTGTGCCTCCAGAGTCTTGATCACGAGCGTACGCCGTCCCTCGATCTCCTTCTCACGAAGGGTGCGCTCCGGGTGTCGGAAGGTCAATCGCCACGCAAGCGAACGCGTACCGACAGGCACGCCGGCACCCCGGAACTCGTCGAACAGCTCGCAGCGCTCGAGCTGCGGGCCCGACACGGTGCGAAGCACTTCCTCCACCTGCGCCGCCAACACGGCGTCGGGGACGAGGAGCGCGAGGTCGAACTCGGCCGTCGGCGTCACAGACAGGGCGCGGTAGCGCACCGGCTCGGTCCCATGTGATCGCGCGGGCGCCGCTGCATGCGCATGCTGGCCGCGTGCCGCGATCGGCGTGCTCGGCACTTCGCCCAGCATGACTTCCAC
>JANOTB010000157.1:0-10748 GCA_031416115.1 Gemmatimonadota bacterium | reverse complement strand
CCCACAAGGCCGCTCCCCCTCAGCCTCGCAGAGCAGCACCGCCCCCAGCCAGAGCGCGAGCCGCTGCTTCCCGATCCCCGCCGCCCCCTGCAGCAGCAGGCTCGCGGGGAGCGTACCATCAGCGGCCTGCGCGGCCAGTCGCGTGCGCAGGGAATCGTGTCCGTAGAGCGGAATAAGAGGCACGAGCGTAAGATAGTCCGCATGATCAACCTCCGCCGCTCTCTCATCGCCCTGCTCGGCATCGCAGCGCCTCTGGTCGCACCCGAGCTGACCGCGCAGGGCCGCGTGCGCGCCCGAGAGCTGGGAGTCGCGCCAGGGATCTTCGCGCCGGGCACGCACAACGCCATCACCGACGTCGCCGGCGTCCGCGTGGGGCAGGTGACGCTCGCCGAGGGTGATCGCGTGCGCACCGGCGTCACCGCGATCCTGCCGCACGAGGGGAACGCATACCTCTCCCGGGTGCCAGCCGCGCTGCACGTCGGCAACGGCTTCGGGAAGTTCGCCGGCAGCACACAGCTCGCCGAGCTCGGTGAACTCGAGACGCCGATCCTGCTCACCTGCACGCTCTGCGTCTGGAAAGCCGCCGACGCCATGGCCGAGTGGATGCTCGAACGTCCTGACATGCAGAATGTGCGGTCGATCAACCCGGTGGTCGGAGAGACGAACGACGGCGGGCTCAACGACATTCGTGCGCGGCCAGTGACGGCGGCCGCCGTACGCCAATCGCTGGAGAGCGCGACGAGCGGACCGGTGGCAGAGGGGAGCATCGGTGCGGGGACCGGCACCGTCGCCTTCGGCTGGAAAGGCGGGATCGGCACCTCGTCGCGCCTGCTGCCGGCCTCACTCGGCGGCTGGACGGTCGGGGTGCTCGTGCAGACGAACTTCGGTGGAGTGTTTCAGGTCATGGGCGCGCCGGTTGGTCGCGAGCTCGGGCAGTACGCGTTCCAGAGTGACGTGGCAGGTGGGCCCGCAGACGTCAACGCAGACGACAACGGTGACGGCTCAGTGATCATCATCATCGCGACCGACGCACCGGTCGGGGACCGCAACCTCGGTCGCGTGGCCGCGCGCGCGATGATGGGTCTCGCACGCACCGGCAGCTCGGCGTCCAACGGCAGCGGCGACTACGCGCTCGCCTTCTCGACCGCCACGACCGTGCGCCGGGTGTGGGACGCGCCGAGAGTCACGACGACCGAACTCGCCAACGAGGAGATGAGCGCCGTCTTCCAGGCGACCGTCGAGGCAGTGGAAGAAGCGATCTACAACTCGCTCTTCATGGCGACGACCGTGCGCGGCAACGGCCGCACCGTGGAGGCGATCCCCCTCGACCGGGTGCGCGAGGTGCTCCGCAAGTACGGGATCGCGCCGAAGTAGCGCGAACGATGCTCGCGCGCCGCGCCGCTACTTGGTGCTCGCCTCTCGGCCGGTCATCTCGTCGATGTTGATCCGGAACACGATCGCGCGTTCCGGCTGCGGGTCGGCCGGTGTCATCGTCTCGGGCACAAGACGCCGCAGGATCTCGATGCCCTTGTTGTACGACTCCACCTCGTGCTCACCCCCGTCGGCACGCAGCAGGTAGAAGCCGCCCTTGACCACGACGCTACGCCAGTCGAAGAGTCCGTCGACCTCGTCGACCTCGAACGCGATCCACCGGTTGCGCGTGAGCACGTCGATCTTGGTGCCCGGCTGCGTGCGACCGTAGAGCCAACCGGTGTCCAAGACATAGTGGATCGGCTCGATGTCGACGCGGTCCTTCCGCGAGAAGGCGAGCCGCCCGACATTGTGGCGCGCGAGAATCGCCGTGCACTCGGCGGAGTCGAGATCTCGGAAACGCGGCGTGGGAGTGGGCATCGCGAGGTCCTCAGGACGTGAGTGCGCGGTAGGCGGTGACCACGCGATCGAGTGCTTGCTCCGGAGTTGCGCCGTCAGCGGAGAGATGGCCCATCTTCCGCCCCGGGCGCGATTCCTTCTTCCCATACAGATGCACGCGGACGCCGGGGACCGCCAGCGCCTTGGTGAAGTCAGGCGCGCCGCCCTCCCAGATGTCGCCGAGCAGATTGTGGATCGCTGCCGGACGCACGACGTCCACGGCACCGAGCGGGAGGTGGCAGATGGCGCGCACGAGCTGTTCGAACTGACTCGTCGGGTGCGCGCGCTCGGAGTGATGAAAGGTGTTGTGAGGCCGCGGCGCGAGCTCGTTGACGAGCAGAGTGCCGTCGTGGAGCACGAACATCTCCACGGCCAGCAGTCCGACGATCCCGAGCTTCTCGGCGATACCCAGTGCGAGCGTGCGGGCCTTGGCTTCGAGGTCGTCGTCGGCGCCGGAGGGCGTCACGGCCCAGGTGAGCACGCCGTGCGTGTGGACGTTACGCGAGGTCGGGTAGGCCACAGCGATGCCGTCGGCGCGGCGCGCGACCACGACGCTGAGCTCGGTGGCGATGTCGAGGAACGCCTCGACCACGCAGACCGGCGCGCGGAGCGACTCAAAGGCGGCGCGGCCCTCATCAGGCGTCTTGACGCGCACCTGGCCGCGTCCATCGTAGCCACCCATGGCGCTCTTCACGATCGATGGCCCAAGTGCGGCAACAGCGTCGGCGGTGGTGGTCGAGTGGCGCACGGTTCGGAACGGGCCGAGCGGAAAACCGTTGGACGCGAGCCATTCCTTCTGTCGCGCGCGCTCCTGCACCACGTACACGGCCTCGACGCCGGGGCTGAGCGGTGCGAGCCGAGCAACGGCCTCGAGCGACGCGCGCGGGATCTGTTCGATCTCGAGCGTCACCGCAGCGCAGCCCGTCGCCAAGCGAGCGGCAGCCTCGGCGTCGGCCCAGGGCGCGGTGATCGTCTCGTTCGCCACATGACGCGCCGGGCAGTCGCGCTCGGGGTCGAGCACACGCACCTCATACCCGAGCGTGCGCGCGGCCATCGCCGTCATGCGGCCGAGTTGACCACCGCCGAGGATCCCGATGGTGGCGCCCGGAGGAACGGGTGCATGCACCAAGGGAGCGTCTGCGAGCGTCACGCGTGCATCAAGGGAGCGTCTGCGACCGAACGTCGGCCGCACGGCTCGCACGCCAAGCGCGGAGCTTCTCGCGTACTTCCGGGCGGTGCGATCCGACGATCTGGGCCGCGAGGATCGCCGCGTTGGTCGCGCCCGGCTTGCCGATCGCGAGCGTGCCCACAGGAACACCGGCGGGCATCTGCACGATCGAGAGCAACGCGTCGAGCCCGTTGAGCGATGTCGCGGGAATCGGCACGCCGAGCACGGGCACGAGCGTCTTGGCGGCGACCATGCCCGGCAGGTGCGCCGCGCCGCCCGCTGCCGCGATGATCACGAGCAGTCCGCGCGACTCGGCCTCTGCGGCGTATTCGAACATGTAGTCAGGCGTGCGATGCGCCGAGACGACCTTCGCCTCGAACGGGACCCCGAGATGCGTCAGTATCTCGAGGGCGGGGGCGAGGTGCTCGTAGTCGGACTTCGAGCCCATGATGACGCCGACAAGCGGGTTGGCAGAGGCGGACATGGGAGAAATATGCACTACCGGTCACATGGTCGGCTTGGCCGGATACCGCTCGAACCAGCTGCGCAGGAACGCCTGCGAGCGCAGGAAGTTCGACGGCGTGGAACTCGTGCCGTGCCACTCATTGTTGAATCGCACCATCGCCGTGGGGACCTTGAGGACCTTGAGGGCCTCGTAGTACTCCTCGGTCTGGCCCATCGGGGTGCGAAGGTCCATCACGCCGGTCATGAGCATGGTCGGCGTGCGCACGTTGCCCACGTACATGAGCGGCGAGCGGCGGAGGTGCTCCGAGGGATCCTCCCACGGGAGCTTCTCGAAGTTCTTGTACCAACCCGCGCCGTCGGTGGTGCCGACGAAGCTCAGCCAATTGGTCACGGGGCAGTTGGCGCTCGCGGCCGCGAACCGGTTGGTGTGGCCGACGATCCAGCTCGTGAGCACGCCGCCGCCCGAGCAGCCGTACACATAGAGCCGCTTGCTGTCGATGAACCCGCGGCCGATCACCGTGTCGACGCCCGCCATGAGGTCGTCGTAGTCCTTGCCGGGGTACGCGTTCTTGATCGCGTTGCCGAACGCCGAGCCGTAGCCGGTGGAGCCGCGCGGATTGGTGTAGAGCGTCACGTAGCCATGGGCCGCGTGATCCTGCCGCGCGAAGCTGAACCCGACGTTGTACATCGAGTGCGGTCCGCCGTGGATCTCGAGCATCATCGGATACTTCTTCGTGGCGTCAAAGTCGGGCGGTTTCACGATCCAGCCTTGGATGCGCAGACCGTCGACCGAGGTGTACCAGAACTCCTCGGTGGTCGCGAGCTTCTTGCCGGTGAGCAGGTCGGCGTTCACGCGCGTGAGCGTGGTGAGAGTCTGCGGCGCGGTGACATCGAAGCGCACGATGTTCGCCGGCATTGACGCGGTGGTACGCGTGCCGACGGCGATGCCGGCGGCGGTCATGTCGGTCACCTGCAGCAGTTGCGCGCCCTGCGTGACCTGACGGTGCGGTCCCGAGCGAGGCGCGTAGTACAGATGGCGCGAGCCGGAGTTCTCGGCGAGGAAGTAGACGCCCTTGGACTGCGCGTCCCACATGAGTTCGGACGGCGAGCGGTCGAGCGAGGCGGTGAGCGCGCGCGGCTCTGAGCCGTCGGCATTCATCACGTAGAGCGCGGCGTCCTGCCAGGTGGCGTCGGTGGAGTCGTAGCCGGTGTAGGCGATGAACTTGCCGTCGGGAGACGGTACCGGATTGCCGTCCGGGCCGTTGCGCGTGGTGAGGCGCGTGATCGCGCCGGTCGCGACCTGCACCCTATAGATGTCGGACTGCCGCCAGGAGTACGCGGCGTCGGCGATGCGATTGGCGGCGAAGACGAGCGCGGTGCCGTCCGGCATCCAACGGCCCCCCGCGTTGTCCCAGTCCCCACTCGTGATCTGGCGCGGGGCGCCACCCTCGGCCGATACGACGAACAGCTGCGTGTTGCCGTCGGGCAGGAAGCCCTGCCGGTCGGCGCGGTACTTGACCGACTGCACCACACGCGGCGGCTCGGTCCACTTGGCCCCGCGCGGCGCTGAAGGCATCTCGAGCGGCCACGGCTCAGGCTTCGGCACGCGCATCTGGAAGCTCAGCGACTTGCTGTCGGGCGACCACTCCACGCCGCTCGGCGACTCGACCGCGCGCGTGATCTGCGAGCTCGCGCCCTCGGCGTCCATCCAACGGACGAATAGTTGGGTGCCGTTGGGCTCACCGTCGGCGACGTAGACGATGCGCGTGCCGTCGGGCGCCCACTTGGCGCCGCTGCCCTCGACGAGGAAGCGCTGACGCGAGCCGTCGGCATCCATGATCCAGAGCGCCGTCTTGCGACGGTCGTTCATCTGGTCGATCCAGCCCTTGGTGTAGAGGATCTGCTTGCCGTCGGGAGAGAGCTGCGGATTGCTCACCTCCTCCCAGGCCATGTAGTCGGCGATGGAGAGGCGGTCGGCGCCGGGGCCCTGCGCGTCGAGTGCGCGCGGTGCAACGCAGAGGACGGCAAAGAGTCCGGCGCCGACGGCGATCCGAACGCGCAGGAGGGGGCGGATCGCGGCGCGCCCCGTGTGGTGGATGGGGGAGGTCATGGCACCTGTGGGAGATGGTGGAGGCGGTCTGTATTCCGCGACGTTACTGCCCGAGTGAACGCGCCGCAACGTCCCCGTGTTGGACCGATGCCCGGCTGAGGCCCACCCGGCTGAGGCCCGGCTTGCCACCGGCACGGATCAGGTGCACGTTTGCCGCGCTTCGTCGACGTTCGTAGCGCAAGCGGAGTGGCCGTCTCTCTCCGCACCTTCACCGCAAAACAGGAGTCCAAGTATGCATGAACACGTCAGGACTACAGTGTGCTTCGCACTCGGACTGCTGTCACTGGCTGCATCCACCAGCGACGCAGCCGCGCAGGCCGCGCGCCCGAAGTTGCCTCCCAATCTCGAAGTCGTGCGAGCCGCGCTCGACAAGTACCAGGATCCGGTGGCGGCAGTTCGCGACGGCTATCTCTCAACGCTCGGGTGTGTGGACTATCCGAAGGGCGGCGGTGAGATGGGCACGATGGCCTACAAGCCCGGGGGCATGGGAGTGCACTTCCTGAATGCCGCGCTGATCGGCCCGACCCTCGATTCGTTGAAGCCGCAGGTACTGATCTATGAACCGGTCGGGAATCGGCTGCGGCTCGTGGCGGCGGAGTGGTTCGTCCCGGTCGCGGTGTCGAAGGAAGCCCCGAAGCTGTTCGGCGTGTCGTTGGACGGGCCGATGGAAGGGCACGCCCCGATCCTGCCAGCGGAGCTGACGCACTGGGACCTGCATGTGTGGCTCTGGAAGGACAACCCCAACGGGCTGATGCACTCGACCAATTCGACGATCAAGTGCCCAGACGGCCCCTATACCTTTCACGAAGCAGCGGTGAAGATGGCGCACCCGTAGCGGGAAACGCCGCGGTGGCCGAGGTGTCCTTGACCTGCTAGCCCTCGGCGCGCGCCATCTCGAGCAGTGCCCGCACGGTGTTGAGATTCCGCGCCGTGCCCTGATCCGCGAACGGCACCTTGAGCTTGGACTGTCCCATGCCGTCAGGGTAATGGATGAAGAGCTCGCGGCCCACCAGCGCGAGCCGTTCGCGCCCGGGGATCTTCCAACCATCGAGCACGGTCGCTGACTCCTCGCGCGAGAGGAAGACGACGATGAGCCTGTTGGGCTCTGCTTCTGGAAATGGGTTCGCTGCGATCACCGCCTCGAGCTCGCTCGCGGTGCGAATGAGCACCTGCGGGGCCTTGTCGAGTCGCTTTACGAGCGCGGCCACGAGCGTCACGAGCGCCTTGGGTGCGGTGAGCTTGCTCGTGAAGACGACGTTGCCGCTCGCGATGTAGGTGCGGACGTCGGTGAAGCCGGCCTTCTCGCAGAGGGCGCGGAGGTCGGCCATGGGGAGCTTGCCGGTGCCGCCGACGTTCACGGCGCGGAGGAGGGCGATGTAGGTGGTCACGGGGGGAATCTACGCGCGTGCGGCGCGCTCGAACCGGAGATGGCGGACGCGACCATCCCAGAGGACGAATCCGGCGACGCGCCCGCGCGCATCGCGCGTGAAGCGGACGAGCTTGCCGTCGGGCAACCGGAACGCATCGCGGAAGATCGGCACCAAACGTTCCGTTCCACGCCACCCCTGGTCGAACAGCAGCGTGTCGCCTCGCGCGACGATGTCGAACGCGGCCCCGAGCTCGGGGCTCGTGAAGCGGCCGGCGTAGGTCGCCATGGCGGCGGCGCCACTGACCGGCGCTTCGACGCGAGTCCACTCGACGGCGCGGGTCCCCGGAGCCTCTTCCTTGATCGTGACCGCCGTGCCGGTGCGCGTGAAGGTGAAGGAGATCGGCGTGCCTCGAGCGCGAAAGCGATCCTCGCCCCATGGAACGAACACCATGCCGGAGAGAGAATCGACCAGGTGCCCGTCGCGGACCTCGAGGACCGCGACATCGTCATTGAATGGCGCATGATAGCGCCCGGTCAGTGCCACGAGCGCCTCCGGAGTCGTGGCGATCGCCGGCGCCACCTCGGCGACCACGGGCTTGAGCGCGTCGCCGAGCACGAGCGTCGCGACGCTCGTGGCGAGCGCGCCCGGATTGGCCTCACCGATGTTGCAGAGCAGTGCGACCGAGACCGCCTGCTGCGGAAAGCGATAGAGCGCCGCGCGGTAGCCGCCGGTGGAGCCAGTGTGCGACACGCGCCGCAGGCCGCGCCACTCGTCGGTGGTGACGCCAAGGCCGTAGGTGATCGCGGTGCCGTCGTTGAGGCGGATCACTGCACTGAGCGAATCACCGATCGCACCCCAGCGTCCCTCTCCGGCCTGGAAGGCGGCCGACCACCTGAGAAAGTCGTCGATGGTCAGCAAGAGCCCGCCGCTGCCGAAGACGCGCGTGAACGGATGGTCATTGCGAAAGCCGATCGCAGCGTTGCCGCTGTACGAGGCGGCGCGGCCCGGCACTACGACGCGGTGATCCTCGCGCCAGCGCGTGCTGGTCATGCCGAGCGGACGGAAGATCCGTTCGTCGGTGAAGGCTTGCAGCGACTTGCCGCTCGCGCGCTCGAGCACCGCGACCGCGACCACGTAGCCGGTGTTGCTGTAGAGGTAGTCCTCACCCGGCGCGAAGTTGAGCTCGCGCAGACGCGAGACCAGGTCGAGCACTTCGGCGTTCGGGTGGTCGACCTCGCCGGCGGGGCGGCCCTGCACGTCGTGCAGGGTATAGCGGTCGGGGAGTCCGCTGGTGTGACTGAGCAACTGCCGCACGGTGATGCGCTTGCCGATGCCTTTCGCCTCGGGGATCCACCGCGTGATGTCGTCGTCGAGCGTGAGCACGCCGTCGAGTGCGAGCATCACGAGTCCGGCGGCGACGAACTGCTTGGCGGTCGAGCCGCTCTCGGAGATCGTGCCCGTGGTGAAGGGCGTGCCGCTCTCGAGGTTGGCCATGCCGTAGGCGCGCCGCACGAGTGATTGACCGTTGCGGTCGACGCCCACGGCGCAGCCGGGGGTGGAGGTGCGGCTGAAGGCCGTGAAGACCGAGTCGACGCGGCGGTCGAGCGCCGAGGCTGGGCCCTGCGCCGTGAGCAGTGCTGGCGCGGAGAGAGAGAGGCCGGCGAGAAGAGCGAGGAGCGAAGTGAGCGCGCGGGTCGGTCGCATGCGGATCGGGTCCGGTCTGAAGGGCAGGGAAGTCGCGTGGCGAGAAGTTGCGGCCGGCGGACGCGCCATGCAATCAGGCCCGGGCGGCATGAGGCTCGAACGGCAGCCCGCACGGGCAAGAACCGGGAACGCGAAAGGGCCAGCCAATGGAGGCTGGCCCTTCGCAAAACGAGTGGAACGTGGGAGCGACCGCGACAGGACTCGAACCTGTGACCCGGTGATTAACAGTCACCTGCTCTACCAACTGAGCTACGCGGCCGTAGACGGAGAAAAGTAGCCGGAGGGCGGGGGGCATTCAACCCTCGGATCGGGCGGGTTCCGGTCCCTCGGGTGCTCGCTCGCGCGGCGCGCTCGCGTCGCGCGCTCCCGCCTGCGAAACTCAGTGTGTCCCATGGCGTACAGCGACCAAGGTCGGGGGGAGCCACCCTCGCATCCCGATGCCCGATCCGGCCCTCCCGCTTCCCGCGCCGCCACTGATGCCCATCTCCCCCCGCAGTTCGCTCTCCGTCGGCCTCGACGCGCTCCGCGGCAACCCGCTTCGCACCCTCCTCTCCACGCTCGGCGTGGTCATGGGCGTGGGCGCGATGGTGTCCGTCCTTTCCATGGGTGACGGCGTCGAGGCCTTCGCCCGCGAGCAGATCGCGAAGACCACCGACCTGCTCGGCGTCACCGTCGCGCCAAGTACCAACACGAGGCTCGACGGCCAGTTCGTCCGCCGCACCGACGTCATCCGATTCACCGGTAGCGATGCCGGAGCGCTCGGTGATGCCGTGCAGGGCGAGTCCAAGCTGCAGATGCTGAGCACGGGCGCGTCGATGGTGATGCTCGACTCGCTGACCGGCCCGCGCGGGTTCGCCGTTCTCGGGACGCTCTCGACCTACTTCGCCCAAGAGGAGATGCCGCTGAAAGCGGGCCGCACCTTCCTCGACACCGACACCGCAGTGGTCGTCCTCAACGAACGCGCCGCCGGCCTGGTCGCCAAAGACAGCCTCGCACCGAACAAGGCGCTCGGGCTCACTGTTGCGCTCGGCGGCAATCGTCACCGCGTGATCGGCGTGGTGTCGGGTGGCCGACTGGGCGACGACGCACTGCTCGCGGTTGTCCCCGTGGACGACGCGTCCCGCGCCCTGCCGGGCACGAGCGCGCCCTCGATCTCCGTGGTTGCGCCGAGCATCGAGGAGGTGGAGCGGATCCGCCGGGAGGTCGAGGCGTGGATGGCGTCGCGCTACAGCCCCAAGTGGAAGGATCGCGCCGAAGTGACGACCAATCAGGGGCGCGTGAAGCAGATCGCGCAGGGGATGCTCGTGTTCAAGCTGCTCATGGGCGCGATCACGGGTGTGTCGCTGCTCGTGGGCGGGATCGGGATCATGAATGTGCTGCTGGCGTCGGTGGCCGAGCGCACGAGAGAGATCGGGATCCGCAAGGCGACGGGTGCGCGCGACCGGGACATTCTGGTGCAGTTCCTTTCGGAGTCGGTCGCGATCACGAGCTTCGGCGCGACGATCGGCGTCGCGCTCGGCCTTGCGATCGCGTTCGCGACGGCGGCGATCATGCGCGCGCAGACGAAAGCGCCGGTGGAGGCTGCGATCACGCCGTCGACGATCCTCGTGGCGGCGGGGCTCTCGGTGGCGATCGGGATCGGGTTCGGGTTGTATCCCGCGTTGAGGGCGGCGCGGTTGTCGCCCATTGATGCGATACGGCACGAGTGAGACGGATGCTGGCTGAAGGATGAAGGACGACCGTGAAAAACGATGCGGGGGTGAGCACTGAGCTCGCCCCCGCATCGTCGTTCATCTTCGATCCTTCATCCTTCATCCTTCATCGTTCACCAGTCGACTCAGAACTCCATCGGCGGCGGCGGAGCCATCGAGCTCATCGGCGGTGCCATCGGCGGTGCCACGGGCGGCATCGCCGGTGCGGGCGGCGCCATCGGTGGCCTCACGGGTGCGGGCGGTGCGACCGGCCGCGCGACCGGTGTCACGACTGCGACCGGCTTCGGGGCCACGGCGATCATCGGTGCGGCCTTCATCGGTGCGGCTTTCTTCGGTGCGGCCTTCTTCGG
>JANOTB010000156.1:0-26450 GCA_031416115.1 Gemmatimonadota bacterium | reverse complement strand
CCCGATCCGCGACGGTACCACGCGTGACGAACCCCACGAGCAGCGCCATGCCCGCAACCGCCGCCGCTCCCAGCCCGGACACCGCCGGCACGCGCCAGGCATCGAGCGCACGACGCCAGAGTGACGGACGCGGCGATGCCCAAACCTTGCTCAACAGGCGACCGACCGCGCGCGCGTCGGGCGCCGCTTCCGGCGCCTCGCGCAGCACAGTGCGTGCCCGTTCGATCATCGAATCCCGCTCCTCAATCATCACCCATCACCTCGGTTAGGCGCACTCGCAAGACGTCGCACGCCCGTTTCACCCGCATTCGCAATGCGCTCAGACCGACTCCGGTCACGGCGCTGATGTCCTCGTATGCCATGTCCTCGACGTGCCGCAGCAGGAAGGCCTCCCGCTGTTCCACCGGAAGTGTCGCCAGGACCTGGTGCACTTCGGCCGTCCAGTCCCGCTCCATCGCCTCCACCGGCGCCGTCCCGCGCTCCGGTACTTCGCCGTACTGGATCACCTGCGCGTGACGTCGCCGCTTCTCCATCAAGCTTCGGCACCGGTTCGCCAGGATCCTGAACAACCAGGGCTCGAACCGCGCATCATCCCGGAACCGGCCGAGATTGTGATACACTCGGACGAACGTGTCCTGCACTGCTTCCTCCGCATCCTCGCGGTTGCCCACCATGTGCAGGGCGAACCGCAGCGAGCGCGGGTACAACAGGTCCACGAGCTGTGCGAACGCCTGACGGTCCCCTGCCTTGGCGCGCAGAGGGAGCGTGGGGTCGATGGAGGTGCCGGGCGGTGTGTCGGTCATGAGCGAGGTGCGGGGAGTATGCCCCGCCGCCTGCGCTCCGCGCCACGGCGAATCTCCGGGGAGGACCCCGTCCATCGTATCGGCCTTCACATCCCGTAGTACCCCGAGGGGGCGGGGGGTGTCACATTTGTCTGATGCGTACGCTCATCGACATCCTCGACGCGCTCGTCGGCGGCATCCGCGCTGGGTCGGTGGCCGTGCTCCTGATCGCTGCCGTGGTCGCCACGCTCGCCTGGGCCGTGCGGTCGCGGCGGCTCGATCCATTCGGTGGCATCGCGCGATTCGTGCGAAAAGTGGTCGATCCGGTCCTCGCGCCGGTCGAGCGCCGACTCGGGCGCACCGGCGTCACCGCGGCGAACATGCCGTTCATGGCGGTGCTCGTGCTGTTGATGATCATGGCCGGTGCCGTCTTCATCGTCGGCGGCGTGCGCGATGCACTCGTGAGCGCATACGTCGCGACGTCGCGCGGGCCGACGGGGCTCCTTACGCTCGCGGTGCGCTGGACGTTCGGCGTACTGCAGATCGCCCTTCTCGTGCGCGTGATCACCAGTTGGGTGGGCGGCACGTACTCGACCGTGGGGCGTATCGCCGCCCGGCTCACCGACTGGTTCCTCGAACCACTGCGGCGGATGCTCCCTCCCATGGGTGGCATCGACATCTCGCCGATCCTCGCCTGGTTCCTGCTCGGGCTTGTTGAGCGCGCGTTCTTCACGCTGCTGTGAGCGCACGGTGAGCGCGTCGTAGAGGTGGACGGGGTCAGCGCCGAGGCGGTACATGCCCTCGGCGCCTGACCTGGCTCCGCTCCTCTCGTTCGTCAGGAGTGTGTGCCCGGGGCGTCACCGGGCCGTCATCGGGCCGTTGTCGGGCTGTTGTCGGGGACGGCCCCTTGCCATCCGTTCATCCGGATGATAGAATGAAGGCACAACCGATCCGTGGCGATTTCGAGGCAAATTGCGGCCACGTTAAACAATCAGCTAAAGCGCTAGCCCAAGCGCTCCGTCGCTCGGGCTTTTGTGCTTTGAGAGGGTGCAGTGAGTTCACTCGTCCTGCCGGTCCCGTTCCAGGTCTCGTTCGAGTTCTTCCCGCCCAAGACGGCGGAGATGGAAGAGACCCTGTGGAAGTCGATCACGCGCCTTGCACCGCTCGCGCCGCGCTTCGTCTCGGTGACCTATGGAGCCGGCGGCTCGACGCGGGAACGCACCCACCAGACGGTGCGCCGGATCCGGCAAGAGACCGCGCTCGTGCCGGCGGCTCACCTCACCTGTGTGGCCGCGACACGCGAAGAGATCGACGCCGTCGCCGACGATTACTGGAACGTCGGCGTGCGACATGTCGTCGCGCTACGCGGTGACATCCCCGGCGGTGAGGCTCCCTACTTTCCCACGCCCGGCGGGTACGGGTACGCGACCGAACTGGTGGAGGGGCTCCGCAAGCGGCACGACTTCGAGATCTCCGTTGCTGCGTATCCCGAGACGCACCCGGAGGCGAAGTCGCCACAGGACGATCTCGACAATCTGAAGCGGAAGATCGACGCCGGCGCGACGCGCGCGATCACGCAGTTCTTCTTCGATAACTGGGCGTTCATCCGGTTCGTGGATCGCGCGCGCAAGGCGGGGATCACCGTACCGATCGTGCCCGGGATCATGCCAGTGACGAACTTCACGCAGATGGCGAAGTTCGCCAAGAGCACCGGCGCGACGATCCCGGTGCCGTTCGCTCGCATGTTCGAGGGGCTCGACCAGGACGTCGAGACGCGCAAGCTCGTCGCCGCGACGGTCGCCGCCGAGCAGTGCCAGCAGCTCGCGCAGGCCGGGGTCACGGAGTTCCACTTCTATACGTTGAACCGCGCGGACCTGGCGTATGCGCTCTGTCACATCCTCGGCCTACGGCCTTCGGGGGGTGAGGTGGGAGGTGTGAGGTCGGACGACGCGGTGAAGGGGGGCAAGTCATGAGCGTATTCACGCGTGAACAGCGGATCGCGGCGCTGCATGCCGAGGCCGCGAAGCGTCTGCTGATCATCGACGGGGCCATGGGCACCATGGTGCAGCAGCATCGCCTCACAGAGTCCGACTACCGAGGCGCGCGCTTCGCTGACTGGTCGCACGACGTGAAGGGGAACAACGACCTCCTCGTGCTCACGCGCCCCGACGTGGTGGGCGGGATCCATCGCGAGTACGTCGAGGCCGGTGCCGACATCGTCGAGACGAGCACCTTCAACTCGACGCGCATCGCGATGGCCGACTATGGCATGGAAGAGTTGGTGCGTGAGTTGAACGTCGAGGGCGCTCGACTCGCGCGGCGCATCTGTGATGAAGCCGAGTCGAAGGACGGCCGTCCGCGTTGGGTCGCGGGTGTGCTCGGACCCACCAACCGCACGGCCAGCATCTCGCCCGACGTGAATGACCCGGGCGCCCGCAACGTCACGTTCGCCGCCCTGGTGGAGGCGTACGTCGAGGCGACCGAAGGTCTGCTCGACGGCGGGGCCGAAATCATCCTGATCGAGACGATCTTCGACACGCTCAATGCGAAGGCGGCGATCTTCGCGGTGGAGCAGGTATTCGAGGCGCGTGCGGAGCGAGTCCCGATCATGATCTCGGGAACGATCACCGACGCCTCGGGTCGCACGCTCTCAGGCCAGACCACCGAGGCGTTCTGGAACTCCGTGATGCACGCCAAGCCGTTCAGCGTGGGGCTCAACTGCGCGCTCGGCGCCAAGGAGCTCCGCGCCTACGTGCAGGAGCTCGCGCGCGTGGCCGACTGCTACGTGACCGTGCACCCGAACGCGGGCCTGCCCAACGAGATGGGCGGCTATGACGAGACGCCCAACTTCACCGCGAGCATCCTGCGCGAGTTCGCTGATGCGGGACTCGTGAACGTGGTCGGCGGCTGCTGCGGCACGACGCCGGCGCACATCAAGGCGATCGCCGATGCAGTGCGCGGGCTCCCGACGCGGCGCATCCCCGACATTCCGAAGCGCCTGCGACTCTCCGGGCTCGAGCCGCTCGTTATCGGCCCCGACTCCAACTTCGTGAACGTCGGCGAGCGCACCAATGTCACGGGATCGAAGAAGTTCGCCGAGCTGATCCTCAATGGGAACTACGACGCGGGGCTCGAGGTGGCGCGGCAGCAGGTCGAGGCGGGCGCGCAGGTGATCGACATCAACTTCGACGAAGGGATGCTCGACTCCGAGGCGGCGATGCCGCGGTTCATGAACCTCGTCGCGACCGAGCCCGGGATCTCGCGCGTGCCGATCATGATCGACTCGTCCAAGTGGCGCGTGATCGAGGCGGGGCTCCGCTGCGTACAGGGCAAGGGGATCGTGAATTCGATCTCCATGAAGGAGGGCGAGGCGGAGTTCCTGCGCCAAGCGACGCTCGTGCGCCGGTACGGCGCGGCGGTGATCGTGATGGCGTTCGACGAGCAGGGCCAGGCCGACACCGTCGCACGGAAAGTCTCGATCTGCGAGCGGGCGTACAAGCTGCTCGTGGGGCAGGTGGGTTTTCCGCCCGAGGACATCATCTTCGACCCGAACATCTTCGCGATCGCGACCGGGATCGAGGAGCATGAGCGGTACGCGCTCGACTTCATCGAGGCGACGCGCATCATCAAGCAGCGTTGCCCGCACGCCCGCATCTCCGGTGGCGTGAGCAATGTCTCGTTCTCGTTCCGCGGCAACAACGCGGTGCGCGAGGCGATCCACTCGGTCTTCCTGTATCACGCCGTGAAAGCCGGCATGGACATGGGGATCGTGAACGCCGGTGCGCTCGTGCTCTACGAGGACATCCCGGCCGACCTGCGCGAGCGCGTGGAGGACGTGGTGCTCGCGCGGCGGCCTGACGCGACCGAACGACTCCTCGCCGTCGCCGACGACGCCAAGGGTCAGGCGCAGAAGCAGAAGGTCGACCTCACTTGGCGCGAGGCGCCGGTGGGCGAGCGGTTGGTGTACGCGCTCGTGCATGGCGTCGCGGACTTCGTGGTGGCAGACACCGAAGAGGCGCGGCACCTGTTCGACCGCCCGATCGAGGTGATCGAGGGGCCGCTGATGCAGGGCATGAACGTGGTCGGCGATCTCTTCGGCGCCGGCAAGATGTTCCTGCCGCAGGTGGTGAAGTCGGCGCGCGTCATGAAACGCTCGGTCGCGCACCTGATCCCGTACATCGAAGCCGAGAAGCTGGCCAACGCCGACACGCGGGCCAAGGGGAAGGTGCTCATGGCCACGGTGAAGGGCGACGTGCACGACATCGGCAAGAACATCGTGGGCGTGGTCCTGCAGTGCAACAACTACGAGGTGATCGACCTCGGCGTGATGGTGCCGGCGGCGAAGATCCTCGAGGCGGCGCGTGCGCACAAGGTCGACATCATCGGACTCTCGGGGCTCATCACGCCCTCGCTCGAGGAGATGGCCTTCTTCGCGAGCGAGATGGAGCGCGAGGGGTGGACGATCCCGCTGCTGATCGGCGGCGCCACGACATCCAAGGTGCACACGGCGGTGAAGATCGCACCCAACTACTCGGGGCCGGTGGTGCATGTGCACGACGCGTCACGCGCCGTGGGCGTGGCGGCCACCCTGTTGAGCGACGTCTTGAAGGAACAGTACGTCGCCGACATCAAGACCGAGTACGAAGAGGTGCGGGTGCTGCGCGCGGCACGACAGAAGGAGATCAAGCGACAGACGATCGAAGCGGCGCGTGCCAACAAGCCGAAGATCTCATGGGAGGGTCGCACGCCGCCGACGCCGAGCTTCGAGGGTGTGCGCGTGTTCGACGACTTCCCGCTCGAGGAGCTCGTGCCGCGGATCGACTGGACGCCGTTCTTCCAGACCTGGGAGCTCGCGGGGTCGTACCCGGCGATCTTCGAGGACAAGCTCGTCGGCGAGGCGGCGCGCAACCTGTGGACGGACGCGCAGGAGATGCTCGGCAGGATCGTGAGTGAGAAGTGGCTGCATGCGCGCGCCGTGGTCGGCTTCTTCAAGGCCAACTCCGATGGCGCCGAGGACATCCACTTGCCCGAGTGGATGCGCGAGGACGGCAGAGTGCACCCAGCGACGACGGTGCACACGATCCGTCAGCAGATGGTGAAGAATGCCGGGCCGAACCTGGCGCTCGCGGACTTCGTGGCGCCCAAGGACTCGGGGCTCACCGACTGGCTCGGCGGATTTGTGGTGACCACAGGCATCGGGCTCGAGACGCGGGTCGCGGCGTTCGAGGCGACGCACGACGACTACTCGTCGATCATGCTCAAGGCGCTTGCCGACCGGCTCGCCGAGGCGTTCGCCGAGCGACTGCACGAGCGGGTGCGCGGCGAGCTTTGGGGATACGCGCCGGACGAGAAGCTCGACAATCAGGCGATCATCAGGGAGCAGTACCAAGGGATCCGGCCGGCGCCGGGGTACCCAGCCTGCCCGGATCACACCGAGAAGCGGACGATCTTCGACCTGCTCGAGGCGGAGAAGAACGCGGGCGTGACGCTCACGGAGAGCTTCGCGATGCTGCCGACCTCGGCGGTGAGCGGGTTCTATTTCTGGCATCCGCAGTCGCAGTACTTCGGAGTGGGGAAGATCGAGAGGGACCAGGTGGAGCAGTACGCGCTGCGGAAGGGGATGGAGCTCAGGGTGGCGGAGCGGTGGCTGGCGCCGATCCTCAACTACGACCGCGTAGCCGGCTGAGTATCTTTCGCGGGTCCGGTGAGCACTGCGAACCGACCCTTCCGCACCTACTGCCCTTGTCGACGATCCAAGAGAACACCCGCCCTGCCCTCACCGTCCTCTCGGACGACGAGATCGCGTTCCGCGACGCCGTCGCCGAGTTCGCCAAGGGCGAGGTCGCCCCGCGCGTGCAACAGATGGAGCGCGACGCGAAGATCGATCCCGCCCTGATCAAGGCGTATTTCGAGATGGGCCTGATGGGCATTCAGATGCCGGAGCGCCATGGCGGCGCCGGTGGCTCAGTGATGATGGTGACGCTCGCCGTGGAGGAGATCTCGAAGATCGACGCCGCCGCCGCGATCATGGTCGACGTACAGAACACGCTCGTCGCCAACCCGTTGCTCGCCGCGGCGACCGAGGAACAGCTCGCGCGCTGGATGCCGCGGCTCGTCTCCGACACCATCGGTGCCTACGCGCTCTCGGAGGCGTCGAGCGGCTCAGATGCCTTCGCGCTGCAGACGCGCGCGACCAAGGCCGACGGCGGCTGGAAGCTCACCGGCCGCAAGCTCTGGATCACGAACGGCGCCGAGGCTGGCCTCTTCATCGTGTTCGCGACGGTCGATCCCGCCAAGGGCTACAAGGGCATCACCGCATTCGTAGTGGAGCGCTCGGCCAAGGGATTCGCCGTCGGCAAGAAGGAGGACAAGCTCGGCATTCGCGCCTCGAGCACCACGGAGCTCATCCTCGAAGCGGTGTTCGTCCCCGACGCCGATGTACTCGGCCCAGTGGGCCAGGGTTATAAGATCGCGATCGCGGCGCTCAATGAAGGGCGCATCGGGATCGGTGCGCAGATGATCGGCATCGCCGAGGGCGCGCTGTCGGCGGCGATCGCGTACTTGAAGGAGCGGCAGCAGTTCGGCAAGCCGCTCAGCGAGTTCCAAGGGATCCAGTTCCAGCTGGCGCAGTCGGCGACGGAGCTCGAAGCGGCGAAGCTGATGGTCTACAACGCGGCGCGGCTCAAGGATGCGGGCGAGGACATCACGCAGGCGGGCGCGATGGCGAAGCTGTTCTCGTCGCAGGTGTGCGGGCGTGTGACGTCGTTGGCGATCGAGCTCTTCGGCGGCTACGGGTACACGAAGGACTACCCGGTGGAGAAGTTCTATCGCGATGCGAAGATCGGGACGATCTACGAGGGGACGTCGAATATGCAGCTCTCGACGATCGCGAAGGGGATGCTGAAGTAACTGCAGATGGGAGATGGGAGATGGGAGGGGCGCGCCGGGTACTGCTCGGCGCGCCTTTCTTTCTGCTCAGGTCTCCATCACCGCGCGGATGTCGGCATCGAGCTGCTCTGCGGCGCTCCCGCGAGTCGCGAGTGAGACCGTGATGATCGAGGCGATCGCACCCTCGCGCGTCGCGCCGTCCCAGTTGAGGCCGATTGTGATTGATGCGCGGGAGCGGCAGTCTCATGACGTTGAGACACCGTGACCTTCGCAGACGGTTCACTTCGGTCGCGCTGCTGGTCTCAACTCGTACACGCCGATCAGCTCTTCTCCCGACCCTCCCTCCTCGCGCAACCAGACCCGGTTCCCTCGCGACGCCATGAACTCGGTCGCATACGGGAAGCCGACGCGGCCGATGTAGCCGCCGCTGGCGACGTCGAACAGGTCGTACGTGTTCCGCTCGCGCCAGGTGAGCAGCGGGCGCCGGTCGCCGGGCTTACGCGGAGGAATGGGACGAGCCTCGGCTGTCACATGGACCTTCACCCAGAGCCGGCCGACATCGTCGAGCCGAAGGCCGCGCAACAGTGGTTTGAGGTTCGGGATCGCGACCGGCGGATACTTCGGGTTCTGCTTCGACATGTAGGCTCGCCATGCTTCCCACTGTGCATGTTCGGCCGCGGTGTACGCGACGCGCTCTGCGGCGCGTGCGATCTCGCGCACTCCGCCCTCGGGCGCAGCGAGCCTCACATGGTAGGACAACGGACCCGCCGTCGCGAGCACGCCCGTGATGCTCACTGCGTGGAGAGAGTCTGTGTGCTGCGCTTCGTAGCAACCATCATTGGTACAGAGCGCGAATCCGCGCCCGGGACCATCGCCGGAGGATGGTGCGCGCAGTGAATCGAGTCGCTTCCCGTTCGCGTCCATGATCACGTAGTGCAGCGGTAGCGCGGACTCGGACATGCCTTCACCGGCGAGCCAGCCGCGTCGCCAGAGGCGGCCCGCCGTGTCGATCTGGAACGTGCCCGCGTCGCCGTACAGTCCGGGCGACACGAGCACGGCGACGACGCGGTCAAAGTCACCGTCAGGCGCGAAGAAGGCGATGCGGCCGTTCGCAGGATCGCTCACGGCGAGTGACGAGTCGCGCGCGAGCGCCAGATCGGAGCAATAGTTGTACTCACCGGGCCCAGCGCCCTTGCGTCCCACATGCCGCACAAAGGTTCCCGCCGCGTCGTAGCGACGGATGCTCACGTCGTTGCCGTCGCACGCATAGAATCCACCATCGGGTGCCGGCTGGATCGCCACGATGCTGCCGAACGCATACTCGAGCGCCCCGTCGAGCTCTCCGATCCGCAGCACCCGTTCGGTGACGATCGAGTCGGTCCCAACTGGGAGCCCGTCCGTGCGTGCGCTCTTGGCTGCGTCCGACCCCAAGCCCGTCTCCGCGCGGCCACTCGGCGCCGCATTCGAACCGTCGCCGCCCGCACAGGCGAGCGCGAGCACGACGAGCCCCATTCCGCCATACGACCGAACGAGTACCGGCATGCCAAGACAGTGCGCCATGTTCGTCGGTTGCGCCAGTGGAGTACGAGATGGAAGAAGGGCGGAGACCAGTTCGGCCGCCGCCCTTCCCACCTCTCACATCTCACCTCTCACCTCTGCCGTTCAATCACATCGCCGGCTTGTTCACCCCAATGAGCCCATTGAACACCATCTTGAACGTCCCCGCCGGCTGCCCGCGGAACAACGCCTCGTACCCGATCAAGCGCACGGTCCCACGCCCGACCTTCGCCTCGGCGGCCACCACGCCGCCCTCGAGATAGTTCTGCCCCCACGCCCAGCCGCTGCGGAGCGGCGTGGCCGAGTCGAACCACATGAGCGGACGCACGCCGCGCGCGAGCGCGTCGGGCGAGAGCTTGAAGACCGGGCTGTTGTCGAACATCACGATCGCGCGCTTGCCGAAGCCGGCCGTGGCCGGTTGCGTGTTGTCGACCGCGACTTCGAGTAGCGACCCCGGCACGTAGAACTTGTTGTTGCCGAGCGCGGTCTCGCTGCCGTTCGGGCTCCGCTCCACCATGTAGTCGGAGATCGGAAGGTCGAGATGCTGCGCGATGTTCGTCGAGCTGCCGATGGTGATCACCATGCCGCCGTTCTCGACGAACTTCTTGATCTGCGGCATCGTGCGGTCCTGCGTGACGTTGCCGACGGTGCGCCGCAGATCCGCGGGGAACGACGTCGTGTCCATCGGGCCGCCGCCGAAGCCACCACGGCCACCGGTCCCGGGAGCGCCGCCGGCCGCGGTACGCATCTCAGGGATCGCGCCGTCGACGAACACGAGCGCGTCGTACTTCGCGTTCAGGTTCCCGGCGTCGAGATCCTGCGGGTAGACCACGCTGAACTGGAACTCGTACTGCTCGAGCAGGTAGCGCGTCCAGCCGCTCGGCATTGAGCCGCCGAAGCGGTCCCACAGTCCGACGCGCATCGACTTCACCGGCTGCGCACCGGCAGCGGTGCCCGCCGTGAAGTTGAGACCGAGCTCGCGCGCAGCGCGCTCGACGATCGGCTTGCTCGTGCCGTTGTTCGCGATGATCCAGGTGCCGTCGTCCTTGCGTGAGACGCTCGCACCGGCCTTGAGCAGGCGGTTCACTGCGATGAATGCATCGTTGGTCTGGCCCGAGAGCGCCCAGGTGCCGCCGCTCGCGACGGTGCCCGCCATGGGCTTCACGCGGCTGCTCGGCGCGATCTTCTCGAACGGTCCCTCGATGCTCTCGAGGATGCGGTCGTACTGCACGCCCATCTGCATCGCGAGCGTCCAGCCGGCGTTGTCGTAAGGCGGCGTCGGCGCGCCGCCGGGCACGCGGAAGTCGTCCGGGTGATCCTGCGGCTCGAACATGTCGATCACGTGCGAACCGAACGCCTGGCCGACCTTCACCACATACGACCCGGCCGCGTACCGCTTGCCGCCGAGCTGGAAGGCGGCGGTCGCGCGGTGCACGTCGATGCCGTTCTTCTGCAGCGCGGTGATGAATCGCACCGCGGTCGGGAAGTCGGCCTGATCCGACGCGATCACGTAGCCGCGCGGGTCGCGCCGCTCCGGCGAGTTGAGCGTGGCCATCATCGCCTGTGCGGCCTCGCCGTTGCGCGACTGTCCGGCGCCGGCGAACCCGCCGAGGAACTCGAGCGGATCGGCCGCACCCGCCGGCGTGTTGCGACGATTCTCCGCCGCCATCTGCTTCTGTATCGCCTCGATCCGGCGCGGCCAGACGGTCCAACTGTCGCGGCTGCCTCTGGCGATCTGATCGCGTCCCATCTTGTAGATGTTGAACAGGAAGTGCTCGCGATTGCGCGCGACCACGTCGAGCACCGCACGATTGGCGGTCACCGAATAGTCGACCGACTGCCGGAACTTCCACGGCCCCGGCTTCACCGGCAGCGGCACGTCGGCGCTCGGGATCTGCCGATTGGGGATGAACGGGATCTCGATCGGCGTCGGGTTGCCGACGGTCTCGGTCAGCAGACCGATGATGTTATGGAAGTAGGCCGTGGTGCGCAGGCCACCGTTCCACCAGGTCGAGTAGCCGGTCGTGGCGCGCATCACCACACCGCCCTTGTCCTCGGTGACGAAGCGGTTGTGCATCGCGCTGCCGACCACGTCGAGCCCGGTACGGATGAGCGGGTGCAGGTTGTAGTTCATGGGGTCGCGGAATGGCGGCGCGAACATCACGGTGCCGGCCGGGCCCGTCTGGTGATGGTTGTACATCACCTGCGGATACCACTCCTGATACAGCACCCGGTTCATGTTCTCCGTCTCGGGCTGCGACGCGAGATAGAAGTCCCGGTTGTTGTCATGCCCGACGTACTTCTGGTAGAGACGCGGGATGTTCATGTTGCGCTTCTTGGGGTCGGACTCGCGCATGTACCAGTCGCTCACGAGTTCCATGCCGTCGGGATTCGCGTGGACCATCACGATGATGAGGTCGTTGCGGAACCGCACGGTCTCCTCGTCGTCGCCCGAGACGAGCTGCCAGTTGGTCTCGATCAACTGCTGCGCACCGAGCACTTCAGTGGCGTGCAGGCCGCCATCGATCCAGACGATGCCCTTGCCGTCCTTGGCGAGCTGTTTGGCCTGCGCCTCGGTGATGCCCTCGGCGCGTGCGAGCTGTTCGGCGATCTTCCGGTACTTCTCGCGGTTCCGGAGGTTCTCCGGGCTCGAGACGATCGCCATCAACTGCGGACGGCCCTCGGCGGTGAAGCCGATCGTGTCGAGATCCATGCGGTCGGACTCGGTCGCGAGCCGCTGCCAGTACTCGACGAACTTGGTGTAGTTGGGAAGAACGTAGTCGGCGCCGATCTCGTGGCCGAAGAAGTCCTTGGGGGCGGTCAGGCGCTGCTGGGCATCGGCCGAGAGGGCCAGGACTGCCACGAGCGCGAGGGCGTTGCGAATGGTGCGCCAGAACATCACGGAATGACTCCGGTGGGAGGGGGTTCGACGTGTAGTCTACGCCCGCCCTGTCAGCTCCGCTGACCCGGTGCGCCGACGGCCTCGGACCGCCATCTTGAGTGCGGCCCTACGCCAACTGGACCTTCCCCGGAGTCACTCGTGCGCTGTTCGTTCGCCAAGCCGATCGCCCTTCTTATCATGCGCTCCGTCCGGTTCGCCCTCAGTCGCGCCCTGCTCACGGCACTGTCCGCCTCCGCGCTCTCGGCGCAGATCGCACAGAGCGAGTTCGCGGCGCGGCGCACGGCCCTCGCCTCCGCACTCCCCGACGGTGTGATCCTCGTGCTCGGTGCGGGCGAACCGAACCCCGACTTCATCCCATTCCATCAGCACCCCCAGTTCCGGTACCTCACCGGATTCGACGAGCCCGGCTCGGCGCTCGTGATCGTGAAGGCGGGCGAGTCGCGTCGTGAGCTACTCTTCGTGCGCCCGCGCGATCCCGGTGCCGAAGTCTGGAACGGCAAGCGGCTCGGCGTGGACGGTGTGCGCACCTCGCTCGGCATGGAAGGCCGCAACGCCGCGGTCCTGCGCACGGTGATCGACTCGCTGCTCGCCCAACACAAGACCCTCCACGTGCTTGGCGACATCGGCGCGCGGATGACCGAGCGATCAGCGCACGACCAGTTCGTCGATGCGATCGCCTTGGCCAACCCGAGCGTCACGATCGACAACCGCGCCGCCACTCGTGCCATCTCGCTCCTCCGCGGCAAAAAGAGCACCGCCGAACTCGAGCGGATCCGCATCGCGTCCGAGATCAGCGCCCGCGGTCATGTGGCCGCGATGCGTCTCGTGCAGCCGGGCATCGCCGAGTTCGAGCTGCAGGCTGCTGCCGAGGGTGTCTGGCGTCGCGAAGGGGCGGACGGGCCGTCGTACGGGTCGATCGTTGGCTCGGGGCCCAACGCGACGACGTTGCACTACAACCGGAACGATCGCACTGCACAGGCCGGCGAACTGATCGTCATGGACATGGCGGCGTACTTCGATGGCTACGCCGCCGACATCACGCGCACGGTGCCGGTGAGCGGGCGGTTCAGCCCCGAGCAGCGCGCGATCTACCAGATCGTGCTCGACGCACACAAAGCGGCCGAGCGACAGATCCGCGTTGACGGACCAGCGCGCGCGATGACCGACTCATCCAACGCGGTACTCGCCGCCGGTCTCACCGCGGTCGGACTGATCGAGTCGCCTACCGCCACGTACGATTGCGGCAGCGCCGATCAGCCGCGCCACTGCCCGCAGATGTCGCTCTACTATATGCACGGACTCGGCCATGGCATCGGCCTGCTGGTGCACGACCCCGACCAGTACAGCGCGACCGGGAAGTTCGCAGTGGGCAGTGCGTTCACGATCGAGCCCGGCGTGTACGTGCGCAGCAATCTGCTCGATATCATCGCCGACACGCCGCGCAACCGCGAGGTGAAGGCGAAGATCGGCGCCGCGGTCGCACGGCACGCGAACATCGGCGTGCGCGTCGAGGACGACTACCTCGTGACGAGCGGCGGCGTGACGCGCCCCTCGGCTGGCGCCCCGCGTGAGATCGCTGACATCGAGGAACTGCTCGCCGAGCCGCGCACCGCGCGCGATTCGTCGGTGGTGGAGCGCTACCGGAAGTTCAAGACCGGGCGATAGCGCGTAGCGGCCGCGGGGCGCGAGCAGCGTTAGCATACAGCGTTAGCGGACAGCGCTCCCGCGCAGGATGTCGCCTCGAATGCGCCGGGCTTTTTCGCCGGCGCCGGCGTCGGGACCGATGTGGCGGTCGATCAGCGTGGTGATCTCGACTATGGCGTCGATCTTGAGGACCGCGGACCCGCGCCGCACGTCGAGCGTCATGATGGCACCGGGACGCTTGCCCCAGAACTCGCGCCACGCCTCGCCGAAACCGGGATCGAGCGTGGGTCGTCCGCCGATCGCCGTGATGAGGTCGCCGACCTCGAGCCCAGCGCGGACGCCGGCGCCCTGCTCGTCGAGCGCGTCGACTCGTACGCCCAGCTCGTGCGCGCGCAGCAGCGCGCCGAGGCGAGGCTCGGTGCTCGAGTCCTCGACGATCCGCCAGCCAGCGAGCGGAAGCCATTCGCTCCACGGGTATGCGTCTCGACCGTCTATGTAGCGTTGCTCGAACTGCCCGAACGCCTTGCCGCCGGCTGCGCGCGTGACCGCGTTCCAGAACTCGTCGGGAGTGAAGCCACGGCCGGCCTTGGTGGGGCCGGTCCAGAGCTCGCGCATCACGTCGTCGAGGGAGCGCGCGCCATTGGACGCGTCGCGGATGAGGATGTCGAGCGCGAGCCCGGCGAGGGATCCCTTGTCGTAGTAGATGTCGGCGGTGCCATCGCTCACGCCGAGCCAGGTCTGCAGCGAGGCGTCCTCGAGCGCGATCACCGGGACGTTGGCCACGTGGTCGATCTTCCCCAGCGTGGCATTGAGGAAGGCCGCCTCGTCGGTGAGTCCGCTGCGCACGAGTGCGAGATCCGCGTAGTAGTCGGTGAAACCCTCGCTCATCCAGAGCCAGGGCGTTGGCTGCATGCGGTCATAGCGGTACGGCATCAGGTCGGCAGGGCGCAGTCGCTTGACGTTCCATGCGTGGACGATCTCGTGCACGTGCACCGAGGTCACGAACGGCTCGTCCAAGTACTCGGCCGCGACGATCGCGAGTTCGCTCTCGGTGTGCTCGAGCGCACTCATGCCGCCAAAGCCCGAGTCGATCACCTGGAGCACGGTGTAGCTGGTCCACGGCACCTCGCCGAACACCGCGGCGACCGGCGGCACCGCGCGCGCGAGTGCGTCCCACATCGCTTTGCGCCGCGGAGGCGAGAGCGCCCCCACCGGATACGTCGCGAGCCGCATCCACTTGTCGGCAACGCGGAGGCTGTCGAGATCGAACTTCCCAACGAAGAACGGATGATCCATCAGGTCGTGGACGTCGCGCGCGACGTAGCGGCGCGCTGAGTCGCCGGGGGACATACCGGTAGCCACGAGCCAGTCGTTTTCGGTACGGATGCGGACCGATGCCGGGGTCTCGGGGCGCCCGTCGACCATGAGGAACACGGTCGTACCGTTGAAGAACCCGAAGTCCTGTCGGGTCCAGGCGCGCGCGTTGTCGAGCGTGTCGGCGCGCACGCGGTACTCGAGCGTCACCTCGCCGCGGCCGCTCGGCATGACGCGCCAGGTATCGGGGTCGAGCTTGTCCCAACGCACGTCGCGCCCGCCCTGAGTGGCGGTGAAGGCAGAGACGTGGCGTGCGAAGTTCGCGATCTCGTACGATCCCGGAGTCCACGCTGGCATCGACAGGATCACCGGCTCTCGCCCTTCGACCTGGAACGTCGCCGTGACCCGCAGGCTCTGGAGGAAGGCCTCCTCGGCGGCGAGGCCGACGTCGAACCGCAGCGCCGAGACCGGCGCCGATCGCAGCTGGCGGTCGGCGGTCTGGGCGGCGGCCGTGCGCGGTGCGAGGGCGAGCGCGGCGAGGAGCGCGCCGTGGAGCGAGAGCCGTCTGGCGGCAACGGAACGGCGAGGGCAGGAGTGCATGGTGGAGAAGCCTCGGCAGGCCACCCACCTTGCCGCAAGGGATTGCGTACCCTTCGGCGGGGGTGAATCGTCTTTAGCGCTGGACCCAATCCCCGCGCCCCCATCATAATGACCGCACCGACCAGCAAGACCCGCGTGCAGGAGAGCAAGCGCCTCCACGCGGTGATGCGTGACGGCTCCCTCCTCGAAGGCTCCGTGCATATCGCCGAGGACATGTCGCTCGTGAACTTCCTCGGCAACCGCAAGGGCGGCTGGATGAATTTCACGGACGCCCGTCGGCCAAAGCTCCAGGAGGAGCCGCGGCACATGATCGTGCAGACCGATCTCGTGGTGCTGGTGAGTGCTCCCGACGGTGACATGCAGGTGGTCTCGTCGTCAGTCACCGGGCATGGCGAGCGACAGGTGGAGATCCACCTGATCGGCGGCAAGCGGATCAAGGGCACCATGTACCTCGCGCCAATGCAACGCATGAGCGACTACCTGCACCAGTGCGGCAAGTTCGCGGGCATCAAGGGCGCGACGATCCTGCCCGAGAACCACGAGCTGGGTGACATCGCGGTGAACACCGCGGCGATCGCCTCCATGCAGGAGACGAAGGTCGAGTAGACGGGAGCGGCTCGCTGAGGGCAAGTTTCACCGTCTCCCTCAAGCGAACCGATGCCCTTCCGCACGCGCTCGGCCCTGCGCCTCGTTGCGCTCTGCTCCTCCGTTGCGACTTTCTCGACATCGGCCGCCTCACAGGCGACCGTCGCCACTCGTGCGACCGCCCCCGCGCCAGTCGTCTACGACATCCGATTCCCCAACCGCGTGCATCGCGAAGCCGAGGTCTCGGTGCGATTCAGCGGTGTTCCGGATGGCCCACTGCGCGTGCGGATGGCCCGCAGCTCACCCGGCCGCTACGCGCTGCACGAGTTCGCCAAGAACGTCTATGCGGTGGCGGCCGTGAACAGCGCGGGTCGCGCGCTGACCGTGACGCGCCGCTCGCCGCACGAATGGGCAGTGACCGGCCACACGGGCGTCGTGATCTTCAGCTACACGCTCTACGCCGACCGCGCGGACGGCACCTACGCGGGCATCGACGAGACCCGCGCCCACCTCAACATCCCCGCGACCTTTGCCTGGTCGCCACAGTTCGCCACACGCCCGATCATGGTCACGTTCCACCGACCCGATCCGGCATGGAAGATCGCCACACAGCTGCAGCCGACGAACGACGCGGAGACGTTCCGCGCACCCAACTTGCAGTACTTCATGGATTCGCCAACGCACTTGGGAGTGCTCGACATCCGTGAGTGGCAGGTCGCGAGTGGCGGCCGCACGCAGACCATGCGCCTCGCGGTGGACCACACGGGGACGTCAGCGCAGGTCAGCGAGTACACCGACCTCACCAAGCGCGTCGTGAACGAGATGGCGGCGGTGTTCGGCGAGCTGCCGGCGTTCGACTTCGGCACCTACACCTTCGTGGCCTGCTATCGCAGCAACTGCGCGGGCGACGGCATGGAGCACCGCAACTCTACATCGGTCACCTCATCGAGCTCGCTCGCCGAGAACCAGATGGGCCTCCTCGGCACGGTGTCGCATGAGTTCTTCCACGCATGGAACGTCGAGCGGATCCGGCCCAGATCACTCGAACCGTTCGACTTCACCGAAGCGAACATGAGCGGCGAGCTCTGGCTCGCCGAGGGGTTCACGAGCTACTACGGCGACCTGGTCCTTGCGCGCTCGGCGATCCTCACGCCGAGGCAGTACGCGCAGGGCCTCACTGGAGCGGTGAACACGCTCACCACGAGCCCAGCGCGCGCATTCAGCGGCGCCGTCGGCATGGCGCAGCAGGCGCCGTTCGTCGACGCTGCCGTCGCGATCGACCCGAACAACCGCTCGAATACCTTCATCTCCTACTACACGTACGGCGAAGCAGTCGGACTCGCGCTCGACCTGCTGCTCCGCGGGCGCACACCGGCCGTCACGCTCGACGACTTCATGCGCGAGATGTGGCGGCGACACGGGAAGCTCCAGACCGCAGCGCTCGCTCCCGCTCGCCCGTACACGCTTGCGGACGCCCAGTCGGCTCTGGCAGCGGTCACCAAGGACTCAGTGTTCGCACGGAGCTTCTTCACCAGCTACGTGGTGGGAAGCGCGCTCCCGGACTATCCGGCTCTGCTCGCGCAGGCGGGCTTCTTGGTGCGCCCCGCGCGCGCGGGCCACGCGTGGATGGGTGATACGCGCATCTCGGCCTTGGACGGCGAGGTGATCGTGGCGGGGCCCACGAGCATCGGCTCTCCGATGTATGAGGTCGGGATGGCGGCAGGGGACCGGATCACGCGGGTGGGCGACCGCGCCATCACCACCGCACCCGAACTGCAGCAGGCGATCGATGCGACGAAACCGGGCGAACAGGTGCGCCTGACCTGGATCGGTCGCGGCGGCGAGAAGTCGGCGACGACGACGCTCAGGGAGGACCCGAACGTCGAGGTCGTCACGTTCGAAGGGGCCGGCCGCACGCCGACGGCCGCACAGTTGGCGTTCCGCGCGTCGTGGGTGGGAAGTAGAATCCGTCAGTAAGCGTTCCGTCATCCCTTCCGGACCAACCCGATGATTCGTTCACGCAGTCAGGCCATGATCGCGACTGGCGCCACCGTGGTCGCCACCGTGGTCGCGATGGCGTCCGCCATGGCGGCCGCCCCGTTGTCCGCACAACAGCAGCCCGCCGACCTGGTCGTCACCAACGGCCGGATCTACACCGCCGACGGCGCGCGCCCGGTCGTCGATGCCATGGCGATCCGCGGCGGTCGTGTCGTGTTCGTGGGCGATCGCGCCGGCGCACGCGCTCTCACGGGCGCCAACACGCGCACGCTCGATCTTCAGGGCCGTACGGTGATCCCCGGCATGACCGACGCTCACGCGCATGTGACCGGACTCGGCCAGTCGCTGCTCAACGTCGACCTCGTCGGCACGACGTCATACGAGCAGGTCATCGCCAGGGTGGTCGAGCGCGCCCGCAACACACCAAAGGGCGAGTGGATCATCGGCCGCGGTTGGGACCAGAACGACTGGGGCGACACACGCTGGCCCACGCACGAGGCGCTCTCCCGCGCCATTCCGGACCACCCCGTCTTCCTCGAACGCGTGGACGGGCATGCCAGCCTCGTGAATGCGCTCGCGCTGCAAAAGGCCGGTGTCACCAAGGCGAGCACGGACCCCAGCGGCGGCTCGATCGAACGCGACGCACAGGGCAACCCGGCCGGTGTCTTCATTGACAACGCGCAAGGGGTGATCGATCGCGCGATCCCCGCGCAGACTCGCGCGCAGGTGAAGAACGCGATCAAGCTCTCGATCGCCGAGATGCATCGGTGGGGCCTCACCGGTGTGCACGACGCCGGCGCCTCGGCGCAGGTGCTCGATCTCTACGAGGAACTCGGTCGCGAGGGGGCGCTCAACATCCGGATGTACGCGATGATCTCCGACAACGCGCCGACGATCGATGCCTGGTTCAAACGCGGCCCGCAGAGCGGTCTCTACGACGGGATGCTCTGGGTGCGCTCGGTGAAGCTCTATCAGGACGGTGCGCTCGGGTCGCGCGGCGCTGCGCTGCTCGAGCCCTATTCGGACGACGCCAAGACCTCCGGCCTGCTCGTCTCCGCCCCCGCGCACATACTCGATATTGCGACGCGCGCGCTGCGCGCGGGCTTTCAGGTCAACTCGCACGCGATCGGTGACCGCGGCAACCGGCTCGTGCTCGACTCGTACGAGGCGGCATTCAAGGCCACACCAACGGCTGACCACCGCTTTCGAGTGGAGCATGCGCAGATCCTCAACTACGACGACATCCCACGCTTCGCGCAGCTCGGTGTGATCCCATCCATGCAGGCCTCCCACCAGACGAGCGACATGTACTGGGCAGGCAGCCGACTCGGCGAGGGCCGGCTGCGCGGCGCGTACGCGTGGCGTTCGCTCCTCGAGAGCGGCGTGGTCATCCCCAACGGCTCCGACTTCCCCGTTGAACACGTCGATCCGCTCATCTCATTCAAGTCGGCCGTCTCGCGTCAGGACGCGCGCGGCTGGCCGGCCGGTGGCTGGTATCCGGAGCAGCGGATGACGCGCGACGAGGGCCTCAAGTCGATGACGCTCTGGCCCGCCTACGCGGCCTTTCAGGAGAATGAGCTCGGCTCATTGGCCGCCGGTAAGCGCGCCGACTTCGTGGTGCTCGACCAGGACATCATGCGTGCGCCCGACGGCGTGCTCCAGGACGCGCGCGTGGTCTCCACCTGGGTCGGTGGGCGCCTGATGTACGAGCGGAAATAGCCCCATGCGGCAGATCTTCCTCATTCCCGACACGCGCAGCTGATGCGCGTCATCTCGCTGCTCCCGAGCGCGACCGAGATCGTCGCCGCGCTCGGGGGAATGGAGCACCTCGTCGGCGTGACGCACGCCTGCGATCATCCGCCGCTCGTGGATTCGCGGGTGCGAGTGACGCGCACGGCGATCAACGATGCGGCAGCGCCTGGTGTGGTCGACGCGCAGGTGCGCGAGATCGCCGCGAGCGGGGCTCCGTTGTACACGCTGTACGAGGACCGCATCCGCGCGCTCCACCCCGATCTGATCCTCACGCAGGCGCTCTGCGAGGTCTGCGCGGTGATGGAGTCCGACGTGCGGGCGGTCGCGGCGGGGCTCTCGCCGGTGCCGCGTGTGATCACACTCTCGGCGACGTCGTTCGACGGCGTGCTCGACGACATCCGCGTGGTCGGCGAGGCGATGGACCTCGCCGACGAAGCGGCGGAGTTCCTCAGCGGCGCGCGCGCGCGCCTGCGCACCGTGCACGACACACTCAAGGCTTCCAAGGCGCCGCGCCCGCGTGTGGCGGTGATCGAGTGGTGCGAACCGCTCTACGCTGCCGGTCACTGGGTCCCCGAGATGGTCAGGCGCGCTGGGGGCGTGGACGTGCTCGCAACGCCCGGCGAGCACTCCGTGGTGGTGACCCTGGAGATGGTTCGTGCTGCCAACGCTGAGGTGATCCTCATTGCTCCCTGCGGCTATGATCTCGCGCGTTCTGCTACAGAGGGCGAGCGCCTCCTCGCGCGCGCCGAGTGGGCGTGGGCACGCGAGCTCCGCGTCTACGCGCTCGACGCCAATGCCTTCGCCAGTCGCCCCGGCCCGCGCCTTGTGGACGGCGTGGAGGTCATGGCGCGACTATTCAACCCAACGCTCTTCACGCCGGTCGAGCAAGCGTTCGCGCGCGCGCTCACACCGTCCGCGCACACAGCCTGAGGACTCTCGTATGCTGAAGCCCGCCGCGGTCACCTTCCTCAAGTCACTGCTCGACACCCCCGGACCCTCTGGCTATGAGTCGGCCGCGGCCAAGGTCTGGCGCGACGAAGCCGGCACCTTTGCCGCCGAAGTGCACGCCGATGTGCACGGCAACTCGATGGCCGTGGTGAATCCCTCGGGGTCGCCGACGATCATGCTCGCCGGTCACATCGACGAGATCGGCGTGATCGTCACATACATCGACGACGACGGCTACGTGTACTTCGCGCCGATCGGCGGGTGGGACCCTCAGGTGCTCGTCGCGCAGCGGATCCGCTTCCTGGGTCGCGACGGCGACGTGTTGGGCGCGGTCGGCAAGAAGCCGATCCACCTCGTGAAAGTCGAGGATCGCGAGAAGGCCTCCAAGATCACCGATCTCTGGATCGACATCGGCGCGTCCACGCGTGCGCAGGCGGAGGCGCGACTCTCGATCGGTGACGCCGGCGTGATCGACTCGCGCACGCTCGACTTCCCCAACGACCGGATCGTCTCACGCTCGATCGACGACCGGATCGGCGCCTTCGTGGTGCTCGAGGCGCTGCGTCGCTACGCGGCAGACCCGGGCGAGGCGCGCGTGGTGGCCGTCGCGACCACGCAGGAGGAGATCGCATATCACGGCGGCGGTGCGCGCGTGGCCGGCGAGCGCGTCGGACCGGCCATGGCGATCGTCGTCGACGTCACCTTCGCGACCGATCATCCGGGAATGGAAAAGAAGGAGCATGGCGACTCCAAGCTCGGCAGCGGTCCGGTGCTCACGCGCGGCTCGGTCGTCTCACCGGTCGCATTCAAGATCGTGCGTGACACCGCTGAGCTGCTGCGGATCCCGTTCACGCTCCATGCGGCAGGCCGCGACACCAGCACCGACGCCGATGCGATCCACCTCGCGCGCGAGGGCGTCGCGACGGTGCTGCTCTCGGTACCCAACCGCTACATGCACTCGCCCAATGAGATGGTCAGCTTGGTCGACCTCGATCACGCGGCCACGTTGATCGCCGCGTCGTGCAAGGCGGTCACGGGCACGACCGACTTCACGGCCCGCTGACCGCCGGGATGCCGGTGGTGCTCGTGCGGCGCTGTGCCTGCGCCACGAGCCGCACGGACGCCTCGCGCACGTCACGGTCGCGGTCGCTCCGCAGCGCCTGCACGGCGGCCATCGCGGCCGGCGCGCGGATGATCGCCAGCGCCGTGCAGGCCTGAATGCGCATCCCCGCGCTCCTCCTGAGCGGATTCGCGCCCTCTCCCTCGGCGATCGGGATGAGCGCCTGCACCGCCTCTGCGGTCGCGATCGTGCCCAGCGCGGCGATGGCGGAGTAGAGCACCTCGCGATCGCTCTCCTGCGCGATGAGGACCGCGAGCCAGCGCAGCACCTCGGGCTCTCGGTGCGCCGAGAGCGCTGCGACGGCGCGGAGCCGCACGAGCACAGAGTCGTCGGTGAGCGCCAACCCGACCGATTCGAGCGCTCCCGATTCGCCGTCGCGCGCAAGGGCCGCGACCGCCGTGCGCCGCGTCCGCGCATCCGGATGCTGCAGCAACTCTTCGAGGATCTCGCAAGCCTTCGGATCGCGGAGTTCTCCGAGAAGTTGCGCAGTCTGACGCGCCACCGACTCGCGCGGATCGCGCGCGAAGGCGAGCAGCGCGTCGTAGGTGCGACGCAAGCCGCGGAGCGACTCCACGCAGATCGCACGCGCCGCTTCGGTGGGCGCCGACGCGAACTCGTCGATCACCGCCTCGGCACCGTCAATGCCGAATCGGTAAAGCACCTGCTGCAGTCGGTCGGCCGCCACCGGATCGGCGGCACGGGAGTGGCGCAGCACCGCGACCTGTCGCAGCAGCACCGGCTTCGCGAGCGTCCGCACGGCATGGTTGAGTGCCTGACGTCTCGCGTCGGAGCTGTCGCGCTCGAGGAGCAGGTACTCGAGCGCAACGAGCGTCGTCAATGACTCGACGAGGTCGTCGTGCCGGCCCTGTCGGAACGCCAGATCGCAGATCGTGACGAGCCGATCGAGCGCGGCGGTCAGTCGTGCTGGCGTCTCGGCGGCCTCGGCGGCGGCGCACGCGCTTGAGAGCGCCAGCACGGCAGTCTCGGGCATCGCGATCGCAGCAATGAGACGTTCGGGAGCGTCTCGAGGCTCGGGCGGCGGCGGTACGACGGCGCCCGGTGGCACCACCGGCGTGCGCCGCCGCATGGGCCCGCTCGCTGGCTCTGCGATCGGGATCGCTGGGACACCCAGAGTCGACAGCGCGGTCGGAACCGCATCGACGGCCGTCCGTGCGCGCAGCCGTCGCGGCAACGCCTTTGCGTCGATCGCAGTCTGTCGCGCCGCGAAGCGCGCGACCTGATCCCCCGCCCCGGGAGCAGCCGCCAGCACGCGCGCGAGCTCGAGCAGATCCGCCGGCATCGCCTGCGCGGTGACGGCGAGTTCCTCCAGGCCGTACGCCGCGAACCGAGACGCGAGCAGTGGTGAATCGAACGGCTCGCCATCGGCGAACAGTGCTCCGTCGACGAGCGCGAACCGTACCTCGGCCACCTTGGCCGCTTCGATCACCACCCGCGCGGCATCGCGCTGCTCCATCACGGCTGACGGTTGCGCTACCATCAGCGCGACGAGCGCGGCGAATCGGTCGGCTAGGTCGAGGTTGGGGGCGCGGTCTGTCATCGGCTGCTGGTGTGCGTCACGGGGTCCCGATAACATACGCGGGCCGCGCCGCCCGGCACCATGCACGCGCCGACATCGTCTTCTTCCTCCGCGACCTGCGATAGGTCATGCTGTACTCCATGCCACCGATCCCTGCACCGCTCGAGAGCGGCTTCACCAGCACCACACCGGTGCCCCTCTACTGGTGCCGCTACGCGCCCCGCACCCCATTCGGCACGCTCGTCGTGCTCCATGGCGGTCCCGGCGCGCATCACGACTACATGCTGCCGCAGCTGCTCGCGCTCGCTGAGGACCGCAGCTGCATCTTCTACGACCAGCGCGGCGGCGGACGCTCCAAGACCGACGACCGCGCACCGATCACCTGGCGCACGCACGTGGAGGACCTCACGGCGGTGCTCGCCGAGCTCGCGCCGGGGCCGGTCTCGCTCGTCGGTTACTCGTGGGGTGCACTACTGGCGATGCTCTTCGCGACTGAAGCCGCGGCCGGTCGCGCCGGTCCTGTGCCGGCGCGGATGGTGCTGCTCGATCCGGCGCCGGTCTCACGCGACTTCCGCACACGCTTCGAATCCGAGTTCGCTCGGCGGCAGGCCAGCCCTGCGCTCGCGGCGCTGCGCGAGGAACTCGCGTCGAGCGGCCTCCGCGACTCGGACCCCGCGGCGTATCGGCAGCGGACCTTCGAACTGAGCGTGGCTGGGTACTTCGCCGACCCGGCCCGCGCCCGCGACCTGACTCCGTTCCGCGTCACGGGCCGAGTGCAGCAGTCGGTCTGGGAATCCTTGGGGGAGTTCGACCTCGTGCCGGCACTGCGTGACCTTCGGATCGCATCACTGGTCGTTCATGGCAAGCAGGATCCGATTCCTTTGGCGTCCAGCGCCGCCGCTGCCGCCGCCCTCTCGGCGCAGTCGCTTTGGCTGGATGACTGCGGACACGTTCCCTATGTTGAACAGCCGGACGATCTGTTCGATGCCGTGCGCACCTTCCTCGACGACACCGAGTCCCTGACCCACGGGTAGATGGCCATCAACGACGAGATCGTCCAGCCCCACGTCGGCACCATCGAGCAGAGCGGACGACGCTACAACGTCTCCGTGCGCATCGAGTGGGACGGCATCGAGTATGTGGGTCGCCTCTGGTTCGCCGACGAGGCGTGGGACGACCTCGGGATCCCCGACCGGGGCGCCTTCCCCGGTCGCGCCCGCGACGAAGTGATCGCGCAGACCAAGCGCCTCACCGAGCCGGACATGGTCAACCGATACAAGCGCGCCCTCGCCGAGAAGCGCCGCTACACCGCGCTCCGTCGCAGCACGGAAGAGGTGCTCGCCAAGATCCGGTACCTCAATCAGGTGGCGGTGTCGATGCGCGCCGGACTGCTCGATGTCGATGGCGCGGCCCAGGAGATCGAGCTCACGGAGCAGCAGTTGCACGCGCTGATCGACAAGCTCGGCGAGGGTGCGGGGGTCGAGCACTAGGCTGGAGGCTGGAGGACGACAGGGGCGGTGATGTTATCTTTCGCCGATGGATTCCCGCACGGTCGCCCACCTCCTCCACGAGATCGTGGCCCTGCTCGAGCTGCAGGGTGAGGACCCTGCGGTACCCGCGCCCTACGCCGATGCCGCGCGCGCGCTGGCGTCGGCCGATGCGCAGTCGGTCGATGAGCTGTTGCGCCGCGACCGCCGCCGCTTCGCGTCAGAGGTGATCGAGGTCCTCGAGGACCTCAAGGCGACCGGTGAGTCCGCCCTGCTCGACCGCCTGCGCGAGTCGACTCCCGAGGGACTCTTCGAGATGCTGCGCGTCCCGGGGCTCGGCCCGTCACGTATTCGACGCATCCACGAAGGGCTCGGGATCGACACGCTGCAGGAACTCGAGGATGCCGCGCGCGATGGGCGCCTCACCAAGCTGCCGCGCTTCGGAGCGCGCTCCGCCGAGCAGGTGCTGCGGGGCATCGCGTGGCTCAAGGAGAGCGGCGCGCAGGTCCTGTATCCGCACGGCCGCGCCGAGGCGGAACGACTGCTCGCAGCCGTGCGTCGGCAACCCGGCGTGGTGCGCGCCGAGATCGCCGGCGCCGTGCGTCGCCACTGCGAGACCGTACGCGAGGTCGAGATCGTGGCCGCCTGCGTGCGCGAGCCCGAGGCCGTCGCGGCCGCGCTCGTGCATGCACCTGGCGTTCGCGACTCGGTCGGCAGCGGCACGCGCGCCGTGACGATCCGCTACGACGACGGCGTGCGCCTCATGCTCCAGTGCGTCCCCGCCGACGAGTTCGTGGTCACCTGGTTCCGCGCGACCGGCTCCGAGGGCCACGTGCAGGAGGTGACCGCACGCGCCGCACACCGCGGACTCAAGCTCGACGCGCATCACCTGCGGCGCGCCGACGGATCGATCGTCGAACTCGCTGACGAACAGGCGCTCTATGCCGCGATCGGCCTCCCCTGGCTGACGCCCGAGCTGCGCGAGGGCCTTGGTGAGTCTGACGCCGCGGCGGACGGCTCACTGCCACACCTGATCGAGTTGACCGACATCAAGGGAGTGTTGCACTGCCACTCCCAGTACTCTGACGGTGGCTCCACGATCGCCGAGCTGGCGGCGGCGGCGCGCCAGCGCGGCTGGAGCTACCTCGGTGTCAGCGACCATTCGCAGTCCGCATTCTACTCTGGTGGCCTCACCGTCGAGTCGTTGCAGCAGCAGCACGACGAGATCGACGCGATCAACGCGAGCTTCAATGACTTCCGTGTGCTCAAGGGTGTGGAGGCCGACATCCTTCCCTGCGGACGCATCGATTATCCGGTCGACGTGCTCGACCGGTTC
>JANOTB010000155.1:0-35197 GCA_031416115.1 Gemmatimonadota bacterium | reverse complement strand
CGAGGTGCGGTCGTTCTCCGACCTGGAGCAGTGGTTCCGCGAGTTGCTGCGCGCGCTGGAGAAGGGCAACTCCGAAGTATGGCGCACGCACCATGTGGCGACGATCCGCAAGGTGCGGAACCGGCTCAGCAACATCTCCACACGCTGCAAGGGTCTCGTCACCGACGACGGCTTGGTGAGCGACCTGCCGTTCAAGGCGTTCGAGGACCGTGCGGTTTACGTGGTGGACGTCGCGAATCTCGAGGAGGATGCGCAGGACCTCGTGTTCGCGCGCGTGGTCTCGCAGCTGCGTGAGCATCTCGAGAAGCGGCAACTCGGCGTGGATCAGGTCGTGGTGTTCGTCGACGAGCTGAACAAGTACGCTCCGGCCGACGGCCCCGACACCTATGTGCGGAAGATGCTCCTCGACATCGCCGAACGTGGTCGGTACTTGGGGCTGGTGCTCTTTGGCGCGCAGCAGTTCCGGTCGCAGGTGCATCGGCGCGTGGTGGGCAACAGCGGCACGTCGCTCTACGGGCGCATGGATCCCGACGAGCTCGCGACGCCGGGCTACCAGACGCTGGCGCCGGCGACAAAGGCGCGACTCGCGACGCTCGAGAAGGGTCAGCTCATGGTCCGGCATCCGCACTTCGGCCAGCCGATCTTCGTGCGGTTCCCGCGGCCCGCGGTGCTCACGGGTCGCGAGGGAGTGGAGCGGTTCCCGCAGGCTGAGGAACTCACGCTCGAGCAGTCGGTCGCGAAGGCGCTCCGAAGGCTCGACCCTGCGATCACACTCGGCTGGGTGCAGGATCAGCTTGCGCTCGCCGGCGATGACGACGACGGCGTGCTGCGGGCGCGGAACCGGACGTTGCAGGCTCGGCCCGACGACGTGAAAGCGTTCTTCAAGGCGCAGTTGAAGAAGCGGGCGACGCCGGAGGTCGCGGCCCGACGAGGGCCGGCGCCGCTGCGAGTGCCACCGCCGGATGATCCGTACGGGTAGATTTCGAGTCGCGTGCGCCTCGTCCACCTCTCCGACCTCCATCTCGGCTTCCGCCAGTTCCAACGGCAGACGCCGGCTGGCATCAATCAGCGCGAAGCCGACGTCGCGCAGGCGTTCGCGCGCGCGGTCGACAGGCTGATCACGCTCGCGCCCGACGTGATCCTGGTCGGCGGCGACGTGTTCCACACCGTGCGGCCGACGAACACGGCGATCCTGCACGCGTTCCGTCAGTTCGGCCGACTGGTCGACGCGTTGCCCGACTCGCAGATCGTGGTGGTGGCTGGCAATCACGACATGCCGCGCTCGACGGAGACGATCTGCATCCTGCGGCTCTTCGAGCAGGGGTTCGCAGCGCGTGAGCGTCCCGGTGCGCCGACGGAATCACTGAGTGCGCTGCCGATCCATGTGGCCGACCGCGAGGCGCGGCGGATCCACTTTCCGCATCTCGACCTGTCGGTGCTGGCGGTGCCCGATCTGCCTCCCGGCACGGTGGACCTCGCGCCCGATCCGGCAGTGAAGTACAACGTGCTCCTGCTGCACGGCGAGGTGAAGGGCGCACTGCCGCATGCCGACGAGGCCGATCGCGCGGCGATGCAGATCCCGCTCGAGGACGTGACGCGCACGGGGTGGGACTACGTCGCGCTCGGGCATTATCACGTCTACAAGCGGATCGCGGACCACGTGTACTACTCGGGGTCGCTCGAGTACACGAGCACCAACCCGTGGGGCGAGCTCGCCGAGGAGAAGGCGGCGAAGCTCCCCGGCAAGGGGATGATCGAGCGCGATCTCTCGACGGGTAAGCAGACGTTCCATCCGTTGCCGTCGAGCCGAGCGGTGCTCGACCTCGCGCCGATCGAGGGGCGCGGGATGTCGGCGGCCGACCTCGATGCGGCGATCGGGTCGGCGGTGGCACGGATCAGCGGCGGCATCGATGGCAAAGTGGTGCGCCTCGTTGCGAAGAACGTACCGCGGCATATCGCGCGCGACTTGGACCACAAGGCGCTGCGTGACTTGCAGAAGCGCGCGCTGCACTTTCACCTCGACATGCGGCGTCCCGAGATGGTGCGTCGCGAATCGTCGGGCGCGCCAGGGCGACGCCCCTCGCTCGCCGAGACGCTGCGCGAGGCGCTTCAGGCGCGGGTGGTCGCCGCGGGAGTGGAGCGCGCGGAACTCGTGGCGCTCGGACTGCGCTACCTCGACGAAGCCGAGCGCTCGGAGCCGACGCGTGAGTTCCCCGGAACCGACGCATGAAACTCGCGCGGCTGCGACTCACGAACTTCCGTCAACATGCCGAGACGGACATCGAGTTCGACACCGGGCTCACCGGCATCATCGGGCCCAACGGTGCCGGCAAGTCGACGATCCTCGAGGCCATAGCCTGGGCGCTCTACGGCGGCAACACGGCGCGCGGCGGCAACGAGTCGCTGCGGTTCAACCGGGCAGCCGCGCGCGCACCGGTGCGGGTGGAGCTCGAGTTCGATCTCGCAGGGCATCGCTACCGGGTCGTGCGTGGGCTCTCCATGGCCGAGCTCTACCTCGACGGCAATGAGGTTGCGATCGCCAACTCGGTGACGACGGTCGCCGAGATGCTCCAGCGTCGGCTCGGCATGACGCGCACGGAGTTCTTCAACACCTACTTCACGGGGCAGAAGGAACTCGCGGTGATGCAGTCGCTCACCGCGAGTGAGCGTGCGCAGTTCCTCTCGCGCGTGCTGGGCTATGAGAAACTCCGCGTGGCGCAGGAACTCTGCGCGGCGCGACGCAAGGAACTCTCGAGCGAAGTCGCGGGCCTGCGCGCCGGAATGCCCGACCGCGACGCGCTCGAGGCGCAGGAGCGTGAGGCGCGCGCGGCCGTCGCCGCGGGGACCAGGTCGGCCACCGAAGCCGAGCGCAGCGAGAAGGAGACCAGGGCGGCGCTCGACTCGGTGGCGCCGCGTTGGCTCGCGGCGCAGACCGGGCGCGACGAGCGTCAACGGATCGAGACCGAGCTCGCCGCTGTGGAGGGTGAATCGCTCGCGCTCACGCGCGCTGAGGAACGTCTGCGCTCCGAGCTCGCCCAGGTGACCGAGGCGCGCACCGCGCTCGCGCCGTTGTTGCCGGACATCGCGGCCTTTACGCAGGCGCAGGAGGCACTCGAGGCCTTGCGCGCACTCGCGGTGCACGACGGCAGGCGGCGGGCGCTGCTCGAGACACAGGCGGCGCTCGACGCCGAGGTCCGTGCGCTGACCGAGCAGCGCGAGCGCCTCGCGGGAGAGCCGGCGCTGGAGGCGGCGATCACCGTCGATCTCGACGATCGTCGGCGCGCGTACGAGGAGGCGCAGGGAAAGCTCGAGGCGCGGCGTACCGAGTGGGTGCGCGACCGGCAAGAGGTCGAGACGCGGCTGCGGTCACTGCGCGTGCAATACGGCGACCTTCGTGACCAGCGCGACAAGCTCCTGCAACTCGGCGAGGAGGGCGCCTGCCCCACCTGCACGCGTCCGCTCGGCGAGCACTTTCGCAATGTGCTCGACGTGATCGAGCGCCAGCTCGAGACGGTCGAGGCCGACGGCGCATACTTCAAGTCGCGCGTGGAGCAGGTCACCTCCATGCCCGCCGACATCGCGCATCTCGACGAACTGCGCCGCAAACTGCAGGACGATGTGGGCCAGTACGAGCGTCGGCTCGCGACGGTGCAGGCGGCGGTGCAGCAGTCGCGGCAGGTGGCGCGCGACCACGCGGCCAAGACGGCGCGACTCACGGCGGCCACCACCGAGCTCGCGAGCATCCCCGGCGGCTACGACGGCGCGCGCCACAAGGTGCTCGAGGCCGAGCATGCGCGCCTCGCCGAGTCGTCGACGCTCGCGAACCGTCTTTCGACGCGGATCGAGCGCGAGCCGGCGCTGCTGCGTGAGCACGAATCGCTGGCGCGTCAGCGCGCGGCACTCGTTGACCGTCGCGGCACGGCGGCTGCACGCCTCGCCGAGCTGCGATTTCCCGAGGACGAGTACCAGGAGCTGCGTCGGCTGCATGACGAGATCGCGACGGCCTTCGCCGAGTCCGCGCGCGCCGCCGCGGGTGCCCGCGCGACGCGCGACGTGGCGCTGGGCGCGGCCCAACGCGCGGGTGAGGCCCGCGCCGAGTACGCGCGGCTCGCCGAGCGGGTGGAGGCATTCGAGCGCGACCGGAGGCTCCACGACGAACTGCACCGCGCCTACTCGGACCTCCGCACCGACCTCAACTTCCAGTTGCGCCCCGAAGTCTCGGAGATCGCGTCCAACTTCCTCACCGATCTCACCGACGCGCGCTACACCGAGCTCGAACTCGACGACAAGTACCGGCTGCTCGTGCTCGAGGAGGGCATAGCGAAGCCGGTGCTCTCGGGAGGCGAGGAGGACATCGCGAACCTCGTGTTGCGCCTTGCGATCTCGCAGATGATCGCCGACCGTGCGGGACAGGCCTTCTCGCTGCTCGTGCTCGATGAGGTCTTCGGCTCGCTCGACGACGTGCGGCGACAGAATGTGCTCGCGCTGCTGCGCGGACTGCACGACCGCTTCGAGCAGGTGATCGTGATCACGCATATCGAGGGGGTGCGCGACGGACTCGACCGCGTGATCTCGGTCGGATTCGACGAGCGCACCGGCGCGGCGATCGTCACGCGCTCCGATCCCTCGCCCGACGAGATCGAATTCCTTCCCGCGGGGACCGCTGCATGAACGACGTCGCACCGCATCGGGTGAGCGGGCCGTTCCCGATCCAGCCCGAGGACCTGCCGACGTTGAACGTGCTGTTCAGCGACGCCTTCAGTGAGCGCTACCGCCGCGACGGGATGGCCGGCGTGCGCGTGCCGCCGCTCAATCCGGTCATCTGGCGCTTTGCGATCGAGGGGGCAGGAGCCGGCGCGATGCTCTGGCGCGACGGACTCGACCGGATCGCCGCGTTCAACCTCGCGCACATCTCAGGTCGCGAAGGGTGGATGGGGCCGCTCGCGGTGCGCGAGGAACTCCAGGGGCGTGGACTCGGCCGGACGATCGTGCGTGCGGGCGTGGAGCATCTGCGGGCCGCAGGGTGCATGGTGATCGGCCTCGAGACGATGCCGCGCACCATGGACAACATCGGCTTCTACGCCGGACTCGGCTTCGTGCCGGGGCGCCTGACGCTCACGCTCACGGTCGACGCGACGCCGCTCACCGACGCGCGGCCGTCGGTGCTCAGCGCGCTCGGCGCGGCGGACCGCGAGTCGGTCATCGCCGAGTGTGCGGCGCTCACCCACCGGGTGCGCCCGGGCGTGGACTACTCGCGCGAGATCGCGATCACGCTGCGGCATGCGATCGGCGACTGTGTCGTGTTGCGTGACGGCGCGGGAGTGCTCGAGGGCTTCGCGCTCTTCCACGACGCGCCGCTGGTCGAGGGCCGGAGCCGTGAGGAGATCCGCGTGCTCAAGTGCGTCCTCGGGGAGGAAGCGATGATGGCGCGTATGGCGGAGGCGCTCGCGGCGCAGGCGAGGCGGAGCGGGGCGTTGCGATGCGCGATCCGCCTGCAGGGGGAGTATGCGGTCGCGTTCCGGACGCTGATCGCGCGCGGCGCTCGCGTGCGCTGGTCGGACCTGCGGATGACGCTCTCGGGGTTCGAGGAGCGCGCGTTGGTGCGCGGGCTCGTGCTGTCGAACTGGGAGATCTGAGGGCTACTTCGTGCGTCCGCCGGTGCGCTTCCGCTCAGCGCGCTTCACCGCGCCGAGCACGATGAAGAAGACGCCAAGCGTGAGGAGCCCGTGGATGAATCCGGGAGCCTCGAAGGCGAAGGTGCCCGCGGCCCACAGGGCGAGCATGGCGAGTCCGGCGATGGTGAGCAGGTCCATCGATCTGGGGTCGGAGTGCGATTGACGTTCAAGTTTCCGCGGCCTACATTCGAAACTAACAGTATACGGGACGAAGAGAATTATTTTTTGAGCCGATAAGTCCTCCGGAGCGGATCCAATATCCTTATCCACGTCATGCCCGGACGCCGGGAAGGCGAAAGTAGGGTGAGGGCCTCAGCATTCGACAGGGCTTCAAAAACACCTCTTCGCTCCCTCTCTTCCCGAAGCCCCGTCCAGCTGGACGGGGCTTCGGCTTTGCGGCCGGACGCGGCGCGGTCCCTCGCGGAACCGAGGCCCGCTGTACAGGCTTAGTGTAGCTTGCCCGCCACCGTCGCTCTCCCGCGCGGCGGGATTCCAAACCGAGTCCAACGATGCCGATCGTTTCTATCACCCGAATCGTGAAGTTCAACGCCGCCCACCGCGTGTACAATCCGTCGTTCAGCGACGAGGAGAACAAGCGGTTGTTCGGGAAGTGCAACAATCCCAACTGGCATGGCCACAACTACACCCTTGAGATCACGGTCGAGGGAGAGGTGGACCCGGGCACTGGGTTCGTGGTGAATCTGGCCGACGTCAAGCGGATCGCCGAGCGCGAGATCGTGGACGCGGTGGACCACAAGAACCTCAACCTCGACGTGCCGTTCATGTCGGGAACGATTCCGAGCACCGAGAACCTTGTGTTGGCATGCTGGCGCGTCCTCGCGCCACAGCTCGCGCCCGCGCGGCTGGCCAAGCTCAAGCTCTGGGAGACGGACAACCAGTATGTCGAATACGACGGCCGCTGAGGCGGCAGAATCTATGGCGAAGCCCATCTCCGGTAGCGACCACTTCGAGGCGGCACCTCCGATCAGCAGCGACCGGATGCTCGAGTTCGAGAACATCATCCGGCGCCAGCTGGAGCTCGTGGGCGAGGACCCGCATCGCGAGGGGCTGCTCAAGACGCCCGAACGCGTTGCGAAGTCCATGAGCTGGCTCACGCGTGGCTACGCGATGGACGTGGCCGACGTGGTCGGCGACGCGGTGTTCGAGGAGGCGCACGCCTCGATGGTGATGGTGCGCGACATCGAGCTCTACTCGATGTGCGAGCACCACATGCTGCCATTCTTCGGGAAGGCGCACATCGCCTACATCCCGAACGGACGGATCGTCGGGCTCTCCAAGCTGCCGCGCATCGTCGAGGTCTTTGCACGGCGGCTGCAGGTGCAGGAACGCCTCACGGAGCAGGTCGCGCAGGCGATCGAGGATGTGCTCAAGCCCCAGGGTGTGGGGGTCGTGATCGAGTGCGAGCACCTCTGCATGATGATGCGCGGAGTGGAGAAGCAGAACTCGCGCACGATCACCTCGGCGCTGCGCGGGTCGTTCAGGGACGACGCGATGACACGCGACGAGTTCCTGCGGCTCGCGTACGGCTCCACCGTCCATCGGTGAACCGGGGGTACCTGCGATGAGCCAGCCACTCCCGCTCGCTGGTCAGAGCGCCCTCGTGACCGGTGCGTCGCGCGGGATCGGCGCCGCGTGCGCGCGCGCGCTCGACGCATTGGGCGCGCGCGTCCTGCTCGTGTCGCGCAATGCGGTGGCGCTCGACGCGATCGCGCGGGAGCTGAAGCACGGTGCCGCGGTGCTGCCGAGCGATCTCGCGGCGCCCGGTGCGGCGGCCGCGGTCGCGGCGGCGGCGCTCGCGGTGCTCGCGCGTGCACCGGACATCGTGGTGCACGCTGCGGGGAGCTTCCCGCTCTCGGCGCTCGAAGCCGTGAGCGATGCGGAGCTGGACCTCGCGCTCGCGCTGAACGTCGCGGCGCCGCTCCGCCTTACGCGCGCCTTCCTGGCCGAGATGCGCGCGCGCGGGAGTGGGCACGTGGTCACGATCGGCTCGGTGGCCGACCGGTCGGTATTCCCGTCGAACGCAGCCTACGCGGCGTCAAAGCACGCGCTGCGCGCGGTGCATGAAACGCTGCGTGCCGAGACCCGCGGCAGCGGCGTGCGGGCGACGTTGATCTCGCCCGCGGCGACCGATACGGAGCTGTGGGACCCGCACGATCCAGACGGATCGCCGCACCTACCGTCGCGGCATGAGATGCTGCTGCCCGAGGACGTCGCCGATGCGGTGGCGTGGGCGGTCACGCGTCCGGTGCGTGTGAATGTAGAGGAGCTTCGCATCGCGCGGAGCTAGCTGATACCAAAGCGAGTCCACGTTGCCGTTCACTCGCCCGGCATCGGCGTGGCGACGAGCACCGCGGTTGCTATGAGCACGAGCAACGCAGCCGCGAGCTCGACGAGGGATGAACGACGCAGCCTCGCGCTCGAGATGGGTTCACCCAAGGCGGGAAGCACTCGGCGCCAGTTGTACGCACCCGTCACGGCAGTGATGGAGAGGAATCCCAGCTTGATCAGGAGGGTGCGACCGTACTCACTCTGCCAGAGCGGGGCGAATCCTCCGATGTTCCCCCAGGCAGTGAGGAGGCCCGTGATCCCGAGCAGCGCGGAGAAGGCGAGCGCCGTCGGACTGAAGGCGCGAACAAGACCCGCGATCCGCGAGTCTGGATCGCCGGTCGCAGTGTGGCTGGCTTCGCGCTCGGGCTCGCGACGCTGATCGCGACTCACGTCGCGCTCGAGATCCCGCGCGGCCGGGATAGCCACGAACGTCAGAAGCGCCAAGCTCCCGACCCAGCCGCCGGCGCCGACCAGATGTAGCAACTGCATCACCACCGCGAGGCGGGGCATGGTCGCCGCAGCGGGATGCCCCGAGAGCGGTTGTGATGCGGCGAAAAGGAGGATCGCAGCGGCGGCCACGAGCCACGCGGTGTTCGTCGAGCGCCGCAGCCGGGGCGCGACCCACGTCACGACGATGGCTGACGTGATCGCCAGCCACCAGGTTCGACCCCAGTTGGAGCGGAAGAGCAGTGTCGCGAGCGCGTCTCGCGACAGCGCCTGCTCGGTGCCAAAGACCGCGGCATGCTGCGCGACGAACCGCGCGAGCGTCGCCGCGACCGCGACGAGGGCGAGGCGGTCGATCCAAGATCGCAGTCGCTCGTCGACCGCGGCGCGGAGTAGCTCCGCATCTGGTCCGGCGTAACGTCCGAGTACGGCCCATCGGAGCGAAAGCGCACCGAGCAGCCCGATGGTGCAGATCGACAGCACGGCACGGACGGCGACGAACGCTGGCGACTCGACGCCGAAGACGGCGTCCACGGTGATCAGCGCCCCGCGCGAGGCACAGCGGACGTCGGCGGTGCGCTCCCCGGCGCCAGCACATCGAACGAGAACTCGCCGCGCACCGGATGGCCGTCGTCGCCCGTGACCTGCCACCGCACGGTGTAGCGGCCCGGCGCGAGCGTGGAGGGGATACTCGCGATCACGGTCCGGTCATCGCCTGGCGTGAGTCGGAGCGAGTCGAGTCGCACCGCTTCAGTGCCACGAAGCAGCGTCACGCGCGTGAGCGCGAGATCGAGCGATTCGTTGAAGGTGAGCGTGACCTGCTTCGGCGGAGTGGCGAGGCGACTCTCGGCGGTCGGCGTGGATTTCAGGAGACGCGGATGCGCCGACGCCGACGCGATCGGCGCGGCGAGTACCACGAGAGGAAGGACGAACCGGAGGAGGTGCAGCGGACGAGCGAGCATCAGGGCTCCCGGGTGGATTATATTTTACTTAACGTAAAATACACGGGCCACGGCGGCGCGCAAGACGCCTTCGTATCAGGGCGCGGTGCTACCATCAGCGCCGGTCGCCGCGCCGTGCGTCGCGCGGGATCCGTGCGGGATCCGTGCAGGATCCGTGCGGGATCCGTGCGGGCAGTCCGCGTCCTCTACACCTGGGCGCCACGCCGAGCCCCGACAGAAGAGGTGCGAGAGCGCACTCTCGTGCTCGTGCGCGCAGTGGGAGGGAGGAGTCGCAGGGTCGGACGCGGCGGGATCGGAGAGCGGGTGCAGCACCATGATCCCCGAACCCCAGACGAGCAGCAGTGCGGCGGCCGCCGTCGCGAGTGAACTGCGCGACACATGCGAAGTTGGCAGCGGCGCTTCGCCGGCAAGGCGCCGGATCCTGCGCGGAAGCAGGTCGGCGCGCTGGAATCCGACCGCCGGCTCAGCGATGCCAGGGTCTCCGCCGCCGAGTCGCAGGATCGCGGTCGCGAGCGGGAGCGCAAAACGCCGCGCGGCCTCGTCGTCCGCCGTGATCTCCCACTCGTCCTCGAGGTCCGCGGCGATCCGGCGCAGCGCCGGCAGCCAGAAGAACACCGAAGCGAGTGCGCGCAGCGCGAACAGTCGGAGCGGGTCGCGGCGCCGGAGGTGCACCGCCTCGTGCGCGAGTACGGCAGCGAGCTCGTCAGGGGTGAGGCGCTCGGCAAGGTCCGCTGCCACGAACACACGGGGTGCCAACCACCCCGACACGAACGCCGGCGCGGGAAGGCCGTGGACCACGCGCACTCGTCCGAGGCTCAGACCCGCGCGCGCGGCGGCCTCGGCGATCAGGGTTCCGGCCACCGCGGGACGCTGCGGGAGCGCACGCATCACGCGCGCATGACGAATGAACGCCGATCCCCGATCGAACAGCATGTAGACGACGCCGGCGTAGAGCAGATAGTGCGCGAATTCGTGCACGGGTGCGAGGAGTAGATGCAGCGCGACGAGGCAGAAGATGCCGAGATGCATCTGCGACGCGGAGAGCCATGGTACGGAGCCGAGGAGATGGTGGCCGAGCACCGGACTCACCCCGAGCAGGATCGCCGCGACGATCGCGAGGAACAAGGCGCGTCGGCGGCGCTGCTCCCGATGCATCAACGGGAGCGGCGCCGCCATGTCGACGCCGAGCGGCGCCAGCATCAGCCTTGGCGCTCGCGAAGCTTGCGGCGGATCAGGCGCGCGAGCTCCTCGAGCTGGGCCGGGTCCCGCTCGGCCAGCACGTCGACGATCGAGGCCGTCACCGCCTCGGTGCCAAGCGAGAGGATCCCCTCCACCACGCGACGTGACGCCCGGGTCACGAACGCGGGCTCGTCGAGGAGTGGGGCGTAATGCAAGCGACCGTCCGTCCGGGCGCGGGAGAGGAACCCCTTCCGCACCAGGCGGTTCAGGACGGTGATGCTCGTGAGCGGCGACACCGGATGATCATCACGGAGACGTTCATGCACCTCACGCGCGGTGAGCGGTGTCGTCGCGTTCCAGCAGACCCGCATCAGCTTGGCCTCGAGCTCACCGAGCACGGTCCCCACGCCGGTCCCGGAGAGGTTGACCGTCTCAGGAAGGCGAGGGGAACGGGGTCCGACGATCCTGTGCTTGCGCGGCGTCATTGGACGGGGACCATGCGAGAAGATGTCGCGGGACAACGCGCGTCGCCGATCACGGCATCGGCGGGTCGCTCGGCCGGCGCGCGCGACCTGCGGTCTGCGTCAGACGGACGACCCACTTGCTTCCGCGCCGCTCGAGGATCGCGGTGCCGCGGCCGACGACATCGGCCTTGCTGCTGGGCAGATCGGCCATCAGCGCGTAGCGAAAGGTGACCCAGGCGAGGTCACCGGAGACGCGCGCCGCGATCTCGAAGGGGCGGTAGCGGAAGTTCTTGAACTCCTTGAGCTCGGGCGCGAGGTGGTTGTCGCGGTAATCGGTCCACCCGCGATTGATGCCGGCGCCTTCGATCACGAGCAGGCTATCACCCGCATACAGCGAGTCGAGGGCGCGGAGATCGCTGCGCTCCGCGGCCGCGAAGAGCGCCTCGATCGTCCGCGTGACGGCGGCCACGTCGGGCGACGCCTGCGCGCCGTGCTCGTGCGCCTGAGCTCCGAGGGCGCCCGTCGATAGGGCGAGGGCTACAGCGGTGATGAGGGTCCGGCGGAATGGGCGCATGGTCGGATCGGGGGCTGGGGGTGGGGTGAGGGATTCCCCCTCGCGGCACAGAACGTCGTCCCACGATTCTACACTGTGTAAAGTCTGGGCCGCAAGGTGTCGCGCCGTGTCTGTCGCGCCGTGTCGCGCCGAGTCTTTACAATGTGTAAAACAATCGGCTATCATGCAGGGACGCCGTTCCTCGCACCCTTCCTACCCGAACCGTCCCCGTTCGTGACCGATCCGATCCTCACCCATCCGCTGTCGCGTCGCGCGCTGCTGCAGTCCGTCGCGGCGGCCGGGGCCGCGACCGCTATCGGGCCGCTGGTTCCCTCGAATGCGCGAGCATCGCTGATTGCCACGGCCGGCCTGCCTCCCTTGGCGCCGACGGCCGACGGGCTCCGTGAGTACGATCTCACGATCGCGGAGACCGACCTCCGGCTCGACGGTCGCGCGGCGCGCGCGGTGACGATCAATGGGAGCGTCCCGGGCCCGCTGCTTCGCTTTCGCGAAGGTGAGGACGCAGTGATGCGCGTGCGCAATCAGCTGGCCGAGGACACGTCGATCCACTGGCACGGTCTGTTGCTGCCACCGGAGATGGATGGGGTTCCGGGACTGAGCTTCTCCGGCATCCGCGCCGGATCGGTGTTCGAGTACCGCTTTCCGATCCGGCAGGCCGGTACCTACTGGTACCATAGCCACTCGGGTCTGCAGGAGCAGCTCGGGCACTACGGCCCGCTGATCATCGACCCGACGGAGCCTACCGGTCATGCGTACGACCGCGAGTTCGTCCTCGTGCTCTCGGACTGGACCTTCGAGAACCCGTATCGCGTGCTCTCGCGATTGAAGAAGCAACCGGACGCGTACAACTACCAGCGGCGCACCGTCACGGACCTCTTCCGCGATGTCGCGAGGGACGGGTTCGGCCCGACGATGCGCGACCGATTGATGTGGTCGGGAATGCGGATGAATCCGACCGACATCGCCGACGTGACCGGGGCGACCTACAGCTACCTCATGAATGGCGCCTCGCCCGAGGACAACTGGACCGGGCTCTTCAGACCCGGCGAACGCGTGCTGCTCAGGGTCATCAACGCCGCGGCAGGGTCGTATTTCGACGTCCGTATCCCCGGCGTCGCCATGACCGTGCTACAGGCCAGCGGGCAGCCTGTGGAGCCGGTCGAGACCGACGAGTTCCGGATCGCGCTCGCCGAGACGTACGACGTGCTGGTCACGCTGCCCGAGGACCGGGCGTACACCGTGTTCGCCGAGGCGATGGACCGCAGCGGCTTCGCAGCGGGCACGCTGGCGCCGCGCGCGGGAATGCGCGGAGCACACCCGTCGCGCCGCCGTCGCCCGGTCCTGACCATGACCGACATGGGGATGGACCACGGCGCGATGCCGGGCATGGATCATGGCGCGATGCCGGGCATGGATCAGCCCGCGACCCCGGCCGCAGCGGATCCGCACGCCGGGCACGACATGTCGGCCATGGGGGCGATGCCCGTGGCCGCAGCGCTGCGTGCGCCCGGCACTCTGCCGCCGGTGGTCTCGCACGGCCCGGAGACGCATGGCGTCGGGAATGCGATGGTGCCGATGACGACGCGCAGCCGCCTCGCCGAACCCGGCGTCGGCCTCGGCGAGGACGGCCGCCGCGTGCTCGTCTACACGGACCTCCGCGCGCCGCGCGCGTGGCCGGAGTTCAAGGCCCCTGCACGGGAGGTCGAGCTGCACCTCACCGGGAACATGGAACGCTTCATGTGGGCGATCGATGGCGTGCCGTACGATCGCGCCAAGCCGATCGAGTTCACCTATGGCGAGCGGGTGCGCCTCACCATGGTGAATGACACGATGATGAACCACCCCATGCACCTGCACGGGATGTGGATGGAACTCGAGAACGGCCACGGAGACCGGAGCCCGCGCGTGCACACGGTCAACGTCAAGCCCGCCGAACGGGTCTCGTTGCTCGTGACGGCCGACGCGCCCGGACGCTGGGCCTTCCACTGTCATGTGCTGTATCACATGGAGGTGGGGATGTTCCGCGAGGTGCGGGTGAGCGCGGCGCCCTCGGGACATGCGGGGCACGATGATCCGCGGTGATCTGCGGCGTCGCCAAGGTGCCGGTCGAGGGTTCGCGCTTGCCGCCGCGCTCTGGCTCGTCGGGACGCCGCTCGCGGCGCAGCAGACGGACACCGTTGCGCACCGTGAGGCGCACGCGATGGGCTGGGGTCGCGAGGCGTTCGTGCTCTCGGAGGTGCTCGAGTACGGCCCGCGTGCCGCGGAGCGCCCGGTGCTCTTCGATCTGGTCGCGTGGATCGGCGGTGCGGAGCGTCGGCTCTGGCTCAAGGCGGACGGGAGTGCCTCGACCGTCGGACGGGAGCGGCATGTCGAGTCTCAGGTGCTCTACGGGCGCCTCGTGTCACCTTGGTGGGACATGCAGGTGGGGCTGCGTGCGGACCTGCGTGACGGTCCGGCCGGCGCTGCGTCGCGCGTCGGTGCCGTCATCGGACTCCAGGGGCTCGCGCCCAACTGGTTCGAACTCGAGCCGTCGCTGTTCGTGACAACGGGAGGGAACGTCTCGTTCGACTTCACCGGCTCGTATGACCTCTTCCTCACGCAGCGTCTGGTGCTGCAGCCGCGACTGGAGTCGACGGTCGCGCTCCGCGAGGAGGCGGATTTCGGGATCGGCAGCGGCCTGAGCAGCGCCGCGTTCGGGCTGCGCGCGCGGTACGAGTTCCGCCGCGAGTTCGCGCCGTATCTTGGCGTCGTATGGGAACGCGGGTTCGGGCGATCGGCGGAGCTCGCGCGGCTCGCGGGGGACGCGGTCTCCGGGACGTATCTCGTCGCGGGGCTGCGTCTCTGGCGATAGCTGAGCGCCGGGCGCCGGCACACCCGGTGTCGGCCGTGACAGGTGGGCAGCAATCAGTCACTACAGGAGAGAGAGACGTGAGACGCTCGCGGTGGTTCGTTCCCCCGGTACTGCTCGTCAGTGCAACCCTCGTCACGGCGACCATCGCGGTCGCCGATGACTTCTGGCTCGTCCCGAACGCGTTCCGCGTCGCCGTGGGCGATGAGGTCGTACTGCGCGGCCAGACCAGCAGTCAGTTCCCGACGAGCCGCTCCGCCGTCGCAGTGGAACGCGTGGCCGAGGCCAAACTCATCAGTGACAGTGGCGAAGTGGCGATCAAGGGCCTTTCGACCGAGAACCGCTCGCTGGTGATCCGCGAGCGGCCCTCGAGGGCCGGGCAGTATGCGATCGCCGTCTCTCTTCACCCGCGCAGTCTCCGCGAGTCTGCCGACGGGTTCCGTCGGTATCTCGACGCCGAGGGTGCCGCGGCCGCGCGGCAACGCGTGGAACGAGAGGGGCTTCTCGCAGGCAAGGACAGCGTGACGCGCCGGTACGCCAAGTATGCCAAGACACTCGTGCAGGTCGGCCGTGGTGGCGCGCGCGCCTTCGCGCGACCGGCCGGGCACGTCATCGAGTTCGTGCCGCTGCGCGACCCGACCTCCCTTCGCGCTGGTGACACACTGGAGTTGCGCCTCCTGTTCCGTGGGGCGCCGCTGGCGGGCGTTCCCGTGCACGCCGAGGTCGTCGATCTCGACGCCGATCGCGACGCCCCGAGTGGGAGCGATCACGCGACCGGTGCAGGAGCCGCGGCGCCGGGCACCTACACGCCGGACGCGCGCGGCGTGGTCCGCGTGCCGTTGGGACGACGCGGGATGTGGAGCATCCGCACGATCCACGTGACGCAGGCTCCTGCCGGTTCAGGAGCGGACTGGGACGCGCATTGGGGCACGCTCGTCTTCGCCTTCGAAGGACCGCCTCGCGCTCAACGAAAGTGAGGTCGCCATGAGCACGCACGGAGCGCACGATTCGCACGCCGGTCACGACCAGCACGCCGGCCACAGTCCGGCGATGTTCCGCGACAGGTTCTGGCTCTCGTTGATCCCGCCGGTCCTCGGCACGGTGGTGTTCGTCTACGGCGGGCTCGTCTTCCTCATCGGCAGCGGCCTGAGCAGCGCCGCGTTCGGGCTGCGCGCGCGGTACGAGTTCCGCCGCGAGTTCGCGCCGTATCTTGGCGTCGTATGGGAACGCGGGTTCGGGCGATCAGCCGAGCTCGCGCGCCTCGCGGGGGACGCCGCTTCGGGGACGTACCTCGTCGCGGGACTACGGTTATGGCGATAGAGGATCACACGTCCATTTGACGGGAGAGCTCACCAGGTGATTCTTCGTCGTCATGCACCTCGATCTCGCTGAACGCCTCCGCTGTCCCAATGACCACCGGCCTACGCCGCTCGTGGTGGTGGCGCGCGAGAAGCGCGACCGCGACCTGCGCGAGGGCATCGTCGGCTGTTCCGTCTGCCGGCTCGAGGCACGCATCACCGCCGGGCACCTGCGGTTCGAGGGCCACGAGCCCGCACCGGGATTCGCGGCGACCAGCGCTGCGCCGGATCTCGAGCGCGTGATCGCGCTGCTCGGACTCTCCGAGCCCGGCGGTGCAGTGCTGCTCACGGGCGGCTACGCTGCGCTGGCAGAGCCGCTCTCGGGGCGCACCGAGGTGGCGGTGGTGGTGATGTATGCCGACACGCCGCCTGCGAGCGATCAGGTCTCGGCGGTGCTGGGTACACTCACCCGGGTGCCCTTCATTGACGGGGCCTTCCGAGGTGCAGCGCTCGACGGCCGCACGCCCGGCTCGATCGTCGAGGATGCCGTGCGCGCCGTCGCGGTGCAAGGTCGCATTCTGGCCGCCGCGTCGATCCCGCTGCCGAGTGGCCTGCGAGAACTCGCGCGCGACGACACCGAATGGGTCGCCGCGCGCGAGTCGAGTGGAGCGATCGTGGAGCTGAAGCGTCGGGTCTGAAGCGCGGGAGAGGACGAGGATGCCGGCCGTGCTCTTTCAGCCTTCGTCCGCCTCATAGAGCGCATCGATCATCGCCTTGTAGCTCTGGTCGATCACCTTGCGCTTCACGCTGAGCTTGGGCGTGAGCTCCCCGCGTTCGATCGTGAAGTCATGCTCGAGCAACGCGATCTTCTTCGGCTGTTCAAAGTGCGCGAGCCCGTCGATGGTGCTGTGCACCTCCTTCTCCATCTTGGCGCGGATCGTCGGCATCTCGAGCAGTTGCCGGCGCTCGGTCCAGATGATGTTCTTGCGTCCGGCCCACTTCTCGAGGCTGTCCCAATTGGGCACGATCAGCACGACCGGGAACTTCCGCTTGTCGCCGATCATGACCGCCTGCGAGACGTACTTGTTCAACTTGATCCGGTTCTCGATCGGCTGCGGCGCGATGTTCTTGCCGCCGGAGGTCACGATGATGTCCTTCTTGCGGTCGGTGATCCGCAGGAAGTCGTCCTCGAGCACGCCGATGTCGCCGGTGTGGAACCAGCCATCGGAGTCGATCGCCTCGGCCGTCGCATCGGCTCGGTTGTAGTAGCCCTGCATGACGTGGGGGCCGCGCGTGAGGATCTCACCGTCGGCGGCGATGCTCACCTCGACGCCAGCGACGCACTTGCCGACCGAACCGATGCGGAATGCGTCTGGGCTGTTGACCGCGATCACCGGCGAAGTCTCGGTGAGGCCGTAGCCCTCGAGAATGGTGAGGCCAGCCGCGTAGAAGAACTTGTTGATCGACGGCGCGAGCGGCGCGCCGCCCGAGACGAAATACCGGAGCCGCCCGCCGGTCCGCTCCTTGAGCTTGGAGAAGACGAGCTTCTGCGCGACTCCGTACTGCCAGCCGAGGAACGCACCCGGCTCACGCCCGGCGAGCTTCTCGTCGGCCCAGCGGTCGGCGACGGCGCACGCCCAGGCAAAGATCCGGGCCTTGACCGGGCCACCGGAGACGGCGTTCTCGAGCACGCGTGCATACATCTTCTCGAACAATCGCGGCACTGACATCGCGAAGTGCGGCCGCACCTCCGAGAGGTTGAACGGCACCGTGTCGATGCTCTCGGCGTAGGCGATGCTCACGCCACACGAGAAGAAGAGGTAGTCGCCCATGCGCTCGAAGATGTGCGAGAGCGGCAGGAAGCTCAGGGCGATCTCGCCGGACGTGAGCGGCACCTTCTGCTGCGAGGCGCGCACGTTCGACGAGATGTTGTCATGCGTGAGCATCACGCCTTTCGGCAGGCCGGTCGTGCCCGACGTGTAGATCAGCGTGGCGAGATCGTCAGGCTTCACCGTGAGCGCCGCAGCCCTCCATTCGGCGGCCTTGGCCGGGCTGTCGAGTGCGGCACCCAGCGCCTCAAGCTCGGCGAAGGTGTGGTCCACACCCGCGGGCTTGGGCTCCACGAAGCTGATGATCGACGTCACTGTCTTGATTTGCGCACGCACGCTCGCGGCCTTCGCGGCCTGTGCCTCGTTGGAGACGAAGAGTGCGACCGCACCCGAGTCGTTGAGCGGGTGTACGATCTGGTCCGCTGGCAGCGTCGGGTAGATCGGCACGTCGGTCATGCCGCCGCAGAGGCACGCCCAGTCGGCGAGTGCCCACTCGGGGCGATTCTCCGACATGATCCCCACGCGATCCCCGCGTTTCACGCCTATGGCGCCGAGCCCGAGCGAGACGCGCCGAGCGCGTTCGAGCACCTGCGCATGTGTGATCGGCGTGTATACGCCGCCCTTCTTGTACTGGTACGCGTGGGGGAGCGAGAACTTCTCGATGGCGTCGAAGAAGATCGCGGTGAGCGTGGTCGGGGCGGGGCGGGGTCCACCGGAGGCTTGCATAGATCGGTTCCCGTCGGATCAGGGTTTCGGGGCGACCCGCACGACGAACCGCACGGGGCTGCCCGGTACGCGCGCGCCGTAGAGCCGGATGTCGGCGAGCACGATGAAGCTGTCGATCGGTGCGGGGATCCGCGTCGAGAAGACACGGAGCTTCCGCACCGAGCTGCCGTCCGCGGCGGTCGTGTCGACCGCGCTACGGGCACCGCCGGTGGTCTGGAGCGCGACCCACGACGTATCGGTGACGGCGAGAGTATCACCCGCGTGCACCGTCCGCCAGCGCACGCGCCACCCAGCGACGCCGGGACTCACTCTTGCCGTGTCACGACTGACGAGCGAGACCCGCATCTCCGGCCCGACGTTCGTGCTCACGTCGGGGATCACGTATTCGAGCGCGAGCGCGGTGGCGCCCGAGGCGAAGGTCGAATCGGGGCGGCGCGTCACGCGCAACAGCCGGTCGTCGCTCTGCAGACCACCGAGCGAGGCGACCACGCGCACCGTGCCGTCGCGGCGGGTCGTCGCGCGCATGGTGCCGTTGGAGTCGACGACCACGCCCGTGTCGAGCGTGAAGAAACGGAACGGCGCGTCGGTGATCTCGCGTCCGTTCGCGTCATACGCGTGAGCGCGGAGCGGCGAGGCGGCCCCCAGCGAGTCGCGCAGCGTGTCGCCCGCGAGGAGTGCCGGCCAGGGGATCCCGTCGAACGCGATGTACGACACGTTCCCGACGCCGGTGCCGAGCTCGGCACACGAGACCGCGGCGAACAGCGCTCCCGCGGCGACGATCATCGCGCGCCGATGCTCCCGCTGGGTATGCCTCACGTTCACAGGCCGAGGCGTTCGGCGAGCCGCGTGGCGAGGTTCACGTATGCCTGCGACGCGGGGTCGGCCGGAGAGCGCACCACCGCCGGCTGCCCGGCGGCGAATGCCTCGGCCACCGCATGGCTCCGCGGCACGATGATGTCGAGCATGAGGTGCGCGGGGACCTTCTCGCGGATGTAGGTCGCGGTCGTCTGGCAGGCGGGGTTCCCCTCCTCGTACATCGTGAGGAGGATCCCGTCAAAGACCAGGCGCTCGTGCTCGGTGACGATGTCCTGGATGCCGCGCAGGATCTGCGGTGTGGTCTGCAATGCGAGTGGTTCGGCTTGGAGCGGGATCAGCACGCGGTCGGAGGCGGCGAGCGTGGCGCGCGTGACCGGACCCAGGCCCGGCGGCGTGTCGACCACCACGATGTCGCAGCGTTCGGCGGCGGCGCTGAGCATGCGGGCGAGGAGGTCGCTCGAGGCGATCTGCTCGCCGTAGCGCGTGTGGTCAGCCTCGTCGGTCACACTGCCGGCGAGCATGACGCGGAGCCAGGGCAACGAGGTCGGCAAGAGGACATCACGCAACTCGCGCTCACCCGAGAGATGGTCGGCGAACCCGTAGGTCGGGTGTCCGCGACGGAGACCGGCCCCGAAGCGCACCGAGCCCTGCGGGTCGACGTCGACGAGCAACGTCTTGAGGCCGCGGCGCGCGAAGGCGGCGGCGAGGTTCACGGCGGTCGTCGTCTTGCCGACGCCACCTTTTTGACTCACGACTGCGAGGATGGTACCCACGCTACTCCCCGGCTGGTGGCGAAGCCCCGTCAGCCGGGGCTCGCAGTTGATCGAGGGTCCCCTGCGCGTGCGCGACCCAGCGCGCGGCGTCGGGACCGTTGGGCGGCTTCGCGAGGAATGCCGAGAGATGCTTGACCGCGCCGGTGGAATCGCCGCGCTTGATGAGCAGGAAGGCGAGCCCGTAGTGCGCCCCGGAGAGCGAGTGGTCGAGATCGAGCGCCTTTCGGTAGGCCCGGACGGCGTCTTCGACGCGCCCGATCTTGGTGAGCGCGATCGCCATGTTCTGCAGGATCTTCAGGTCGTCCGGCCGCTCCCGGAGCGCGAGCCGGTAGCTTGTGACCGCGGCGTCGAAGTCGCCCTGACGCTCCAGCACCAGCGCCTCGTTGAGATAGTCGAGACGCTGCCGGTTCTGTGCGGAGTCAGAGCGGCCGCCAAAGAGGCGGTCCCAGAAGGACATGGCGTGTCGGTGCGAGGCGGGTGTCCCGCACAAGCTATTGATGCGCGAGAGGCCCAGCAACCGCGATTCCCCCCGCGAGAACCGTGGCGTAGCTTGCGGTCGTACCCCCAACCTGCTCGCAGGAGCGCTCATGGCCGCTCGCAAAGTGCCCTACGTCCCCGTCCGGGACACCATGCATGTGGACTGGCCGCTCTTTGGCGAGCTGTCGCGGGCGCTCGCGCTCAAGGTGTCCAAGGTGTTCGATCCCGAGATCATCGTGGGGGTGGCGACGGCTGGCGTGGTGCCCGGCGCGGCCGTGGCGGCGATGCTCGACCGGCCGTTCCACTCGATCATCGTGAGTCGGCGCTACCTGTCCGCCAAGGTGCGCGATACGCCGGCCGTGCTCTCGGCGGCGCCGCCCGAGGTGATCGGACGGCGGGTGCTGATCGTGGACGAGACGTGCAGGGAAGGGGACACGCTGCGGCTCGCGAAGGCGGCGATCATCAATGGCGGGTCGTCGGAGGTGCGCACGGCGGTGAGCTTCAAAACCGGTGCCTACCAGCCGGATTTCTATGCGCTCGAGACGGATAGCGTGATCGTGCTGCCTTGGGACCGGGAGACGATCGTGGATGGGGAGTTGCGGCCGAATCCCAAGTATGGGCCGGGGGGCGGGTACTGAACGACGGTCCATTCCCTCGAATCCTGCCGGTGGCGCGGAACACCAGCGTGCCATTCGCGTTGCCCCCGTCCCCGTTGCGCCGCATGTTTTCTCCTCACGAGTGAAACGTGCGATCGCCGCCGCGCGAGAAAATCCACCGCCTCATGGACCCAGTCGCGCAGCTCCGCAAGAAGTAGTCGCGCTCCAGACCGACCCATTCTCACAGAGTGCTACCATGCGATATCTGCTCGGCTCGTCGCTCATTGCTGCGAACGTATTCGCGCAGGCGCCGACGATTCACCGACTCCCCGCCACACCGGCCACAGTCGCCTACGGCTACTATTGGTCCGAGGCCAAGCCGGTGCTCCGCATCAAGTCCGGCGACATGGTCGACGTCGAGACGATGCTCACGAATACTCCCGCCGGTCTCGAGCGGTTGGGCGTGAAGCCCGAGGACGTGCCGCAGAATCTTCGCGACATCACCTCGCCGACCGCCGGAATCCCCAAGGGTCCCGGCGGCCACATTCTCACCGGTCCGATCTATGTGGAAGGCGCCGACTCGGGCGATGTGCTCGAGGTCCGCATTCAGTCCGTCACGCTCCCGATCGCCTATGGCTACAACGGCTGCAGCGGGTTCATCCCTTCATTCTGCGGCCAGGGCGCCACGCGCCTGATCCAGATGGATCGGAAGAACATGACGGCCGAGATCGTGCCCGGCATCACCGTGCCGCTGCGGCCTTTCTTTGGGTCGGTGGGGGTCGCTCCAGCTCCTGCGCTCGGGCGCGTCAGCAGCAACCCGCCGAGCAAGCACGCCGGGAACCTGGACAACAAGGAACTGGTCGCCGGCACGACGCTCTACGTTCCGGTGTTTGTCACAGGCGCGTTGCTCCAACTCGGCGACGGCCACGCTGCGCAGGGCGATGGTGAAGTCGATCAGACGGGACTCGAGACCAACCTGCAAGGGCGCATTCAGGTGGTCGTGAGGAAAGACATGAAGCTCGAGTGGCCGCGTATCGAAACACCCACGCACTGGATCACCATGGGCACCGACACCTCGCTCGTCGTCTCAACCAGGACGGCGATCAGCGAGATGGTGAAGCTGTTGGTGGAGCTGAAGGGGATCACGCCGACGCTGGCGTATCAGGCGGCGTCAATGGCTGCTGATCTGAGGATCACGCAGCTCGTGGACGGCAATGTCGGCGTCCACATGATGATTGCGAAATCCTACCTGCTGACCACTCGCACCCAGGCGCCGTGAAGGACCAAGTCCCGATTCCCACCGACCTCGCAGCACCGCTGCTGGCGGTGCGGAACTTGGAGGTCGTCTACAGCGACGTCATTCTCGTCCTTCGGGGCATCTCGCTCGCCGTCGCGCCCGGAGCGATCGTCGCGCTGCTCGGCGCGAACGGCGCGGGAAAGACCACGATCCTGCGCGCGATCACCGGCCTGCTCCCGCTGCACCGCGGTCGCATCACGAAGGGTGCGGTGACGCTCGACGGCGCCGAGATCACCGCGGCGGACGCTCCCTCGATCGTGCGACGCGGACTCGCGCAGGTGATGGAGGGGCGTCGCATCTTCTCGGACCTCACGGTCGAGGAGAACCTGCGCGCCGGCGGCTTCGCCTGCCGTGACCGCGCGGCCCTCCAGGCGGGACTCGAACGTGCATACACGCTCTTCCCGCGGCTCGTCGAGCGCCGCAAGCAACTGGCCGGCTATCTCTCCGGCGGCGAACAGCAGATGGTCGCGATCGGCCGCGCGCTCATGTCGTCGCCGCGCATCCTCCTCCTCGACGAACCGTCACTGGGGCTCGCACCGAAGATCGTGGGACAGATCCGCGAGCTGATCGTTCGCATCAACAGCGAAGGGACCGCGGTCCTTCTTGTGGAACAGAACGCGACCATGGCACTGGCGATCGCGCATACCGGCTACGTGATGGAGCACGGCAAGGTGGTGCGCGACGGCACCGCCGCCGACCTGTCGCGGGACAAGGATGTGCAGGAGTTCTACCTCGGCGGCGGCACCGACCGTTCGTATCGCGACGTCAAGAGCTATCGGCGCAAGAAGCGATGGAGCGCCTGATGAGCGCCGACGCGCCGCTCCTCGAGATGCGGAACGTGACGCTGCGCTTTGGCGGCATCGCGGCGCTCACGGACGTCTCGTTCGACGTGCGGCCCGGCGAGCTCTTCGCGATCATCGGTCCCAACGGTGCGGGCAAGACCTCGGTCTTCAACTGCTTGAACGGCGTCTACCGGCCGCAGGAGGGAGCGATCCGCTTCGACGGCCAGCGCCTGAGCGGCCGTCGACCAGTGGCGATCGCGCGGATGGGCGTCGCGCGCACCTTCCAGAACCTCGGCCTGTTCAGCACGCTCACCGTGCTCGAGAACGTGCTGCTCGGCCGCCATCACCTCATGCACACGGGTCTCCTCGCCGGCGCGGCGTGGCTGGGCAAGGCGCGGCGCGAGGAGATCGCACACCGGGGCCGCTGCGAGGAGATCATCGAACTCATGGAGCTTGAGCCGTACCGCTTCAAGCCCGTCGCGCTGCTGCCCTACGGGGTGCGCAAGCGGGTGGAAGTGGCGCGCGCGCTGGCGATGGAGCCGAAGCTGCTCCTGCTCGACGAGCCGGCCGCGGGGATGAACCTCGAGGAGAGCGAGGACATGGCCCGCTACATCCGCGAGATCAACGAGGAGTGGAAGGTGGCGATCCTCCTCGTGGAGCACGACCTGCGGATGGTGATGGATCTCGCGCACCGCATCATGGCGATGGACTTCGGCCGCGTGATCAGGATCGGGTCGCCGGACGAGGTGCGGACCGACGACGCGGTGGTGCGCGCGTACGTGGGGACCGAGGCATGACCGCCGTCGCGTCGGGCGCGTCGGTCGCTGGCGCGTCCCTCGCCGGCGCCGTGATCACGCTGCCCGTGCGGCTCCGCCACTGGGCCGGCACCTCGCCTGACTCGATCGCGCTGCGCCACAAGGACCTCGGGCTCTGGCGCGAATACACCTGGCGCGACTACGCGGACCACGTCGCGCGAACCGGGCTGGGGCTTCTCGCGCTCGCCGTGCAGCCGGGCGATCGCGTGGCGGTGATCGGTGAGAACCGACCGGAGTGGATCTTCGCCGACCTAGGGGCGCAGGGCATCGGCGCGATCGTCGTGGGCGTCTACACGACGAGCCCTGCCGAGGAGGTCTGCTATCTGCTCGAGCACTCGGGGAGCTCGGTGGTGATCGTCGAGGACGAGGAGCAGCTCGACAAGGTGCTCGCCGTGCGCGAACGATGCCCGGCGCTGCGCCACGTGGTGCTCATGGAACCGCGCGGCGCGGCGCATCACCTCGCCGAAGGACGTGCGATCACCTTCGACGCGTTGCTCGCGCTCGGCGACGGGCGCGCACGCGCCGAGTTCGACGGACTCGTCGACGCACTCGACCCGACGGCGGTGGCGGTGCTCGTGTACACGTCGGGCACCACGGGGCGGCCGAAGGGCGCGATGCTCACGCACACGAACCTGTTCGTCGCGTCCCTGTCGGTCTCCGACGCCATGCGGAGCTCGCGACCGATCGGCCCGGACGACGAGCTGCTCTCGTACCTCCCACTCTGCCACATCGCCGAACGGATCTTCACCGTGCTCGGTCCCCTCGCGGTGGGCTACCGCGTGAGCTTCGGCGGCGGCGCGGACGAGCTGGTGAACGACCTGCGCGAAGTGCAGCCCACGGTCTTTTTCGGCGTGCCGCGCGTGTGGGAGAAGATGCTCGCGAGCATCGAGATCCGGATGGCGGACGCGAGCTGGTTCAAGCGGAAGAACTTCGCCTTCTGGATGGCAGTGGGACGCCGTCTCTCGCGAAAGCGACTCGATCGCGTCCCGTTGTCGGTGGTCGATCAGGTGCTCGAAGGACTGGGTTGGGTGTTGCTCTACCGACCGCTGCGCGAACGGCTGGGAATGGCCCGCGTGCGTTTCGCGGGCAGCGGGGCCGCTCCGGTGGCGCCGCAGGTGATCGAGAGTTTCTGGTCGCTCGGCGTGCGGATCCGCGAGCTCTACGGCCAGACCGAGGGGACCGCTCTCGCCACGATCACGCCTGAGAACGACGTGCGTCCGGGCTCGGTGGGCGTCGCGTACCCGGGACTCGAGCTGCGCCTCGCCGACGATGGCGAGATCCTCCTGCGCGGCCCGCACATCTTCGCTGGCTACTATCGCAATGAAGAGGCCACTCGCGAGATGGTCGACGCGGACGGCTGGCTGCATTCGGGAGACGTGGGCGTGCTCGATGCCGACGGCTTCCTCCGCATCACCGACCGCAAGAAGGACATCATCATCACGGCGGGCGGCAAGAACATCTCGCCGAGCTGGATCGAGAACATGCTCAAGGTCTCGCCCTACGTGCGCGAGGCGATCGTGATCGGCGACAAACGGAAGTTCTGCTCGGCGCTCATCGGGATCGAGCTCGACACGGTGGCGGCCTGGGCCACGCGCCGCCGCATCTCCTACACCACCTACAAGGACCTCGGCGAGCGGCCCGAGGTGATCGCGCTCATCGGCGAGGTGGTGGAGCAGGTCAACGCGGACCTCGCGCAGGTGGAACGGATCAAGAAGTTCGCGATGCTCCCCAAGGAACTCGACGCCGAGGAGGGGGAGCTCACCGCAACGCAGAAGGTGAAGCGGCGCGCGATCGCGGCGATGTTCAGCGACCTCATCGAAGGCATGTACCGGTGACCTCCTCGTGAGCGACCTCCTGCAGTTCCTGATCGCCGGGCTCTCGCTCGGATCGATCTATGCCCTCATCTGCCTCGGGTTCGTCGTGGTCTATCGCGCGACGGGCGTGATCAACTTCGCGCAGGGCGTGCTGGTCGTGCTCGGCGCCTATGTGGTCCATGAGCTCGCGGTGCGGCAGGGGCTGCCGTTCCCCGTCTCGGTGCCGCTCGCGATGCTCGTGGTCGCGGGCTTCTGCCTGCTGCTCGAACGCGTGGTCTTCCGTCCGCTCGTCGGGCAGCCCGTGACTTCGATGATCCTGGTCACGCTCGGCGTGGTGTTCGTGGTGGAGCAGGTCTGCGTCGGCCTATGGGGCTACGATGTCGTGCTGATCGGCGATCCGTGGGGCGTGCGCACGCTCGACTTTGGCGGAACGGCTGTTCGGGTCGCAGACCTCTGGACCATCGGCGCGGCGGGCGCGGCTCTCATCGCCTTCTTCGCGCTCTTCCGCTTCACGACACTCGGCATCGCCATGCGAGCCGGATCGGCGGATCCCGAGGCGGCGCTCGCACACGGCATCAGCCCGCGCGCGATCCATGGCATCTCCTGGGCGATCGCCGGCGCGGTGGCGGTGGTCGCGGGGGTGTTGCTCGCCGCCGGGCCCAAGGGCGTGGATCTCACCATCGGCGTCGTCGCGTACCGCGCGCTGCCGGCCATGGTCCTCGGCGGACTGGACTCGTCCGAGGGCGCCGTGGTCGGCGGTCTGACCATCGGGCTGATCGAAGTGATGAGCGCAGCGTACTTGGTCCCGGCCTTCCCCGCTCTCGGCGCAAACTTCCACGTGCTCGTGCCGTACTTCGTGATGATCGCGGTCCTGCTCGTCCGGCCACACGGGTTGTTCGGGCGGCATGAGGTGCGGCGCGTATGAGGATCCCGCTCCGCAACACGCGCCTCACCACCGACTATTCGCACGATCTCGTGCTCTGGCGGTCGCACTGGTCCAAGGCGGGGATCGGACTGTTGCTACTCGCCTTTGCCGCGGCACCGTTCGCCCTCGGGAACTACTGGACCACGGTGCTCATCTTCGCCGGCGTTGCGGCGGTGGGAACGATCGGCCTCAACCTGCTCACGGGCGTCACCGGGCAGACCTCGCTCGGCCACGCCTTCTTCGTAGGCGTGGGGGCGTACAGCGCCGTCGTGCTCGGGGGGCGGTTCGCGTTGCCGTTCCCGCTCTGGCTCATCGGGGCCGCCGTGCTCGGCGGCCTGATCGGCGGACTGGTGGGGCCGGTCGCGCTGCGGTTGCGCGGCAGCTATCTCGCCATCGTCTCGCTCGGGCTCGTGTTCGTGGGTCAGCATCTGTTCGAGCATTGGGCTTCCGTGACGGGCGGCCTGACCGGCACCGCGGTGCGCGCCCCTGTCGCCATCGGGTCGCTCGATGCTGCGGCCTTCGCGCTCGGTGGCCTGCGACTCACACGCAACCAGGGCTACTACTACTTCACGTGGCTCACGGTGCTCGTGCTCGCGCTCGCCGCGACGAACATCCTCCGGAGCCGGCCCGGGCGCGCACTGCAGGCCGTCCGCGACCGCGACCTCGCGGCCGAGGTGCTCGGGGTGAGCCTGGTGCAGTACAAGGTGGGCGCGTTCGTCGTCTCGAGCGCCTACGCCGCCTGCGCCGGTGCGATGTACGCCTCGTACACGCGCTACGTGAGCCCGCTCGACTTCACCCTGTTCCTCTCGGTACAGTACATCGCCATGATGGTGGTCGGCGGTGTGGGCAGCGTGACCGGGTCGATCCTCGGCGCGCTCTTCCTCACCGCACTCCCGCGCCTGATCGAGTCGGCGAGTGCCTCGCTGCCGTTCGTCTCGGCGCAGGGCGGCGCGGGTGGCATCACCGTGCACTCGCTCAACGCGGCGCTCTTCGGCCTGCTCATCATCGGGTTCCTGCTGTTCGAGCCATTCGGACTGGTGGAGATCTGGCGGCGCATCAAGCGGTACTTCCTGGCGTGGCCCTTCTCGTACTGACCCCTCGGTCCTGACTCAAACACGGAGGCTGCATATGCGGCACGGACGTTCGACCTCATTCGATCGCAGGTTCTTCTCGACCGCGGCTACCCTCGCCACCGCGGCGCTGGCCGCCTGCGGCGGCGGCGCAGCCGCGTCGACGCCGGGCGTGTCGGGCGACACCATCACCGTCGGCGTGATCGCGTCGCAGAGCGACGCGGTCGCCGTGATCGGCGTGCCGATGGCCGCCGGCATCCAGACCTACTTCGACGCGCTCAACGCTCAGGGCGGCGTGGGCGGCAAGTACACGGTGCGCGTGCTCGTCGAGGACCATGTGTACGCCAATCCCTCCACGAGCGCGCAGAAGTACCAGAAGGTGAAGGACGCTGTCGCGATGTTCGCCACCGTCGTCGGGACCGACCACATCAACATGCTGATCCCCCTGCTGGCCGAGGACAGCGTGATGGTGGTCCCGGCTTCGTTCGACGCGGAGTGGGTGCGGGAGCCGAACGTCCTGCCGTGGGGGCCCCCGTACCAGATCTGGGCGATGAACGGTCTCTCGTACTTCCGTTCGCTGCCGGGGAATGCGGCCAAGGTCCTCTGCGCGATGACGCTCGCCACCGGCTACGGCGAGGCCGGGCTCGAGGGCGCGCGCCACGGCGCCGAGTCGGAAGGGTACACGCTCGCCGCCTCCGTGACCTTCAAGCAGGACGATCAGGATTTCGTGGCTCCGATCACGCAGCTGCGGAACGCCAAGTGCGACGCGGTGCTGCTCGCCTCGCTCCCGGGCACCACCGGCCGCGTGCTGGGTGCGGCGGCGCAGGCGGGGTTCGCGCCGCAGTGGATGTTGCTCTCGCCCGGCTGGCTCGGCGCGTTCGTCGACTCCCCGCTGCGCGACTACCTGGGCAAGCATGCGTGGGTGCTGTTCGACGGTCCGGAGTGGGGCGACACGACGGTCGCGGCGATGCGGGCACTGCTCGCCGCGCGGGAGCGGTTCCGTCCGGACCAGAAGCCCGATCTCTACTTCGCGGCGGGTTGGGCGTCGGCGATCGCGACCGAGCGACTCCTCGCCAAGGCGGTCGAACTCGGGGACCTCTCGCGCGGCGGGATCATGCGGGCGAGCGCGGCAATGGGGACGGTGAGCTTCGAAGGTGCCGCGAGCGACTACACCTATGGAGCGGCGTCGGAGCGGGTCCCTCCGCGGACGACGAGCATCTTCCGGGTGGATCCGTCGAATCCGATCGGATTGAAGGCGCTCCGGGTGAACTTCCAGTCGCCGGCGGCCGAGCGCTACGTGTTCGCGAAGAAGGCGCGATAGCCATCGGTCGTCGGATCCCCGTCTGAGAATACTGGAGCTCGCATGTCGCAGCGAGAGTTCGTCGACGGTCTCAATGGCACCTACTTCGCCGGCCGTCTCTCGCCTGCGGTCCTCGAGTCCGTGGCCACGTTGCCGATCGATCGGAGCGATGCCCGCGCGATGATCGAACGGGTCTTTCGGCTCATGCAGCGAGCAGGACTCCCGGCGGAGGACGTGTCGCCGTTCCAGGGCGGCATGCTGGGCTCGCTTATCTCCCGCCTCCTCCCGGGCAACTGGGAGGGGCGTGTCCCGCCCATCACGGTTGCCGGTCGACACCGTCGGATCGACCAGCTGGTGCGTACGCTCTTCCCGGCACCGGGACGCATGCTCGACGTCGCGTGCGGGTTCCCGCCCGTGACGACGCTCGATTCGGTCGAGGCGCTCCCCAGCTGGGAGATCGTCGGCGCGGACCGCGCGCTGCCGCACTATCTCGTCCATGACGGAATGGGGAACTACGCGGTATTCGACGACGCTGGTCGCGCGACCTATTTCCAGCCCGTCATCCCGACCCCCGACTCGTGGACCGCGCTGCTGTCGGACTGGGAAGCATCACGGTCACGATTCGAGGCGCTCCTCCAGCGGCTACTGGCGCTCGGATCGGCGTCGGGGGCCGGCGGCGACGCCGACGCGGGAGCCTCGCTGTCGATCGAACCCGCCAAGGGTTATGAGCGCCCCGGTCTCCGGTTCGTCCGGTCCGATCTCGCCGACCTGAGGCTCGCACCGGCGAACGTCGTACGCTGCTTCAATATGCTCATGTACTTCGACGCGTCCTTCCGCGCCGCCGCGCTGCCCCAGTTCGCTTCGCTGCTCATCGAGGATGGGCTGCTGGTCTGCGGGACCGATTGGGCCGGGACCATCGAGTGTCGGTACTTCACGTATCGCAAGCGCGGGGCGACGCTCGTGCCGCAGGAGTTCGCGTTCAGCATCGACAACATGGCGCCGTTCGGCATCGTGCCCTTCTATGCACTGCAGGACGACGACATCGAGGTGGAGACCCTCGGTCGCCTCTGCACGATCCTGCGCGCGGACCCGGCCTTCGCGCAGCGCATGCGGACGCTGAATGACCGCCTGCGGCTCGAGCACGGGCTCTCGCCTCGCGGCGCCGATGGCTACGCCGGAGATCTCAGTGCCGCGGTGGATCCCGCGGAAATATGGTCACGCTCGATCGCGATGTCCGACCGGCTCGACGCCGACCTCGCGTCCGCCGCCGCCGCTGTGCTCGGTCGGCACGGCTATCGCGCGCGCGTGAATGAGGTCGGGCACGTAGCGATCGCCCTCGCGTAGGGCGTTGGCGCCGTGCGCTCAGAGCTCCGGGACGCTCGTCGTGTGGAACGGCGTCATGGCGCGCGACCCGCGCTTGCCGATCGGCAGCGGCGGTGCCGTGCCGAACTCGATCATCTCGCGCGCGAGGGCGAGTGCATCCGGCGAGCCCGCCACCGCGACGAGGTCACCCGCATCGAGGCGCTCGGCGGCGGTCGGCACGATCGACCGACGCGCCCCCTCGGCGTCCTTGGTTATCGCAATGACCGTCGCGCCGGTAACGCCGCGGAGATCGATCTCGCCGAGCGTCCGGCCGTCGCTCTTGCTGCCGGGCGCGACGGTCATGAGCACCGGCTCGCCGAGCCCCGGGAGCATGATGACCATCCGCTCCATGGTGCGCGTGAGGTCGTGGTCCTCGACGTTGCGGTTGAGCTCCTGCACCAGGGCCGTCGCGATCACCTCGGCGCCGGCGCGCGCATGCCCTTCGAGGTCGCGCGTCGCCTGCCACACTGCGCCGATGAGGAGCAGGAAGAACCCGACGACGAGCGCCGGCGCCGAGTAGCGCGGGAGCATCGGCTGCAGCAGCAGCAGCGGGACGACGAGCGCGAGGCTCGTGAGCCCGATGTGGAAAGTCGCCGTGAGCGCGCGGCGCGGCGCCCGCGCCGTGTCGAGCCGCTTCTCGGGCAGAGGGAGTGCCTGCAGCGCGAGTTCGCCGGCGAGGTGCCGAGCGGTGAGGAAGACGGCGACGACCACCGGCAGCGCGATCACCACTGCGCCGATGAGCACGAGCATCTCCCCCCGCGCCGGATCGAAGTCGATCCACGAGTGCAGCAGCGTGGCGAAGCGTCCGCGCTCGGCGAACGCCGCGATCACGATCACCCCGAGCAGCGCGGAGTCGAGGGCGAGTCGGCGCACCAGGCGCCGCCGCCGCGGCAGCTCCCGCGGCGTCGCCGCGCGCAGACGGGCGATCCAACTGCCGTAAAGGGCGGCGAAGGTCTGAAAGCGGTGCGGGAGCTTGCGGTCCACCAGGGCGGCCAGCCCGCCGGCGCGCCGCACCAGCGTCGGCGTCAGGAGCGTGGTGATGGCCGAGACCGCGACGGCGATGCTGAAGATCTCGCTGCGCGCGCCCGCGGCCACGCCCAGCGTTGCGATGAGGAACGAGAACTCGCCGATCTGCGCGAGCGAGAGACCCGCCTGCACTGACGGCCGCAGCCCCGCACCGCTGAGGAAGGCGCCGACCGAGGCCGAGAAGGTCTTGCCCACGACGACGAGCAGCGTGAAGAGCAGGATGGTGCCCAGGTGCGCGCGCATCACGCTCGGGTCGAGCAGCATGCCCACCGAGACGAAGAAGATCGCGGCGAAGACGTCGCGCACGGGGTTCACGAGATGCGCGACCTTGTCCGCCTCGCCCGACTCGGCGACGAGGGAGCCGGCGACGAAGGCGCCGAGCGCGACCGAGTACCCGAAGCCGAGGGCCAGCAGGGCGGCACCGAACGCGAGTCCCATCGCAGCGACGAGCGTCGTCTCGCCGCGGCCGAGCCGGATGACGGCCCGCATGAACCGCGGCACCAGGAACAGTCCCGCGGCGAGCAGTCCGACGAGGAAGCTGCCGAGGCGCACGAGAGTGAGGCCGACCGCCTCCACGCCGAGCCCGCCGCCCGACGCGAGCGCGCCGAGCGTGGCGAGCAGCACGATCGCGATGAGGTCCTCGATGATGAGGACCCCGAAGACGAGGTCGGCCACGCGCCCGGTCACCTTGAGGTCGGCGAAGGTGCGGGCGATGATCGTGGTGGAGGAGATCGCGACCATCGCACCCGCGACGACGCGCTCGAAGGGCGTCCAACCGAGCAGGTCGGCGAGGAGCGCGCCCATGCCGAACATCAGGCCGGTCTCGAGTAGCGCCGCGATGCCGGCCGTGGTCGCCACTTGGCCCACGCGCCGCAGGCGGAACTCGAGGCCGATCGAGAACATCAGCAGAATGACGCCGAGTTCGGAGAGCGACTGGACGATCGCGCGGTCGGCGACGAGCGGGATGTCGGTGTACGGCCCGACGATCATGCCGGCCGCGAGATAGCCGAAGACGACGGGGAGCCGGAAGCGCTGGAAGAGGACGCTGGTGCCGGCCGCGACCATCAGGACGATCGCGAGGGTGCGGAGGAAGTCGTGGGGGTCGAGCGCCCCGGCCGCCGGCTGGGCGGCGAGCACGCCGGGCAGGGCTTCCCCGGACAGGGCGGAGAGGTGAAGAAGGGCGGCGACGCGCATCTCCGGCAATCTACGAATCGGAGGCGCTCCTGAAAGCGAACACCTGAAAGCGAACACCTGAAAGCGGACACGTCGCGAGGTCGACCCGCTCGCCCGCAGCCGCCCGTCCACGGCCGCGCCCGGTGACGTTCGGCGTGGGCGGACGTCCGGTCGGGGCATCGCATCCGTCCCCACCCGCCCGGCGGCCCCCGCCGCGGGACCCCCGCCGCGGCACCGATCCGGACGACCCAACCGGCGCGCCAGGGTGGCAGCCAAGGTGGCCGAATCCCAAGTATGGGCCGGGGGGTGGGCACTGCACTGCGGGTGCAGTGCCTTCGCTCGTGCTGCCGGGCTTGCATGAACGCTCTAACTCGGCCATGTTACCTAACATGGCCGAGTTAGAAAACATGGCCATGTTACCGCCTATTTGGAAGCGATCATGCAACCACATCTGCAGGAACACCACCGCGAACGCGCCCTGCTGGACGCCCTCGTCAAGGCATTGGACGCCGCCGGCTGGAAGCTCCGCCGCGAGGTCCGCGTGAGCGAGGCGCGGTGCGCTGACCTCATGGCCTCGCGAAAGGGCGTGAAGCTCGCCATCGAGTTGAAGGTGATGGCCGAGGGGCGTGCTGACCGGCTGATCCCGCTCTGGTCGCAGGCATGGCTGCAGGCGCAGTCCGCGGCCCCCAAGGGACACGTTCCCGTGGCCATCGTTGGCGCGGGGCGCATTGTGCCGAAGGCGGCAGCGGCCGTGCTCGCCTTCATCGCAGAGGTTGCGCCGCATGCCTCTGGAGGCGTGATGGATCTCGCCGGCATGCGGCGCTTCATCGGCCCGAAGTTGGACGGACTGAATGCCGACGCCGAGCCGCTCGCGATGCGCGCAGAACGTCCGAAGGGCATTAGGGGACAACTGTTCTCAGACCTGAACCAGTGGATGCTCAAGCTGCTGCTCGCCCCCGGCATTCCCGAGCGGATGCTGAATGCGCCGCGCGGTTCGTATCGAGGCGCCTCTGACCTTGGCGCGGCGGCAGGGGTGTCGATCATGAGCGCCTCGCGGCTACTCCAAGAGCTACGCAAGGAGGGATACCTCGACGAAGCCGCACCGCACCTGCGACTCGTGCGAGTACGGGACCTGCTCCAGCGATGGCAGGGGGCCGCTGCCTCTCAGCCCGTTGTGGAACAGGCGTGGCGAGCGCTGATTCGCGGACGCGAGCACGACGTGGCGAACCGCTGGCTGGCACGGTCGGGCGGGTGCTTGGCGCTCTTTTCCGCGGCGAGCGAGCAGGGACTCGGTTTCGTTGCGGGCGTGCCACCGTACCTCTACGCGCCGCAATCGGGAGCCGCCCCAGCGGCCGCTCGGTCGGGCTTCGTACCGGCCAAGGTCGGCGAGGCACCGGACTTGATCGTAAGGAAGCCGAGCGCCCCACAGTCTGTCGTACGAGGGATGGTGAACTCAGGTGGCCGCTCAGCATGCGACATCGTGCAGGTCTGGCTCGATGTCGCAGCACATCCGGCACGAGGGCGGGAGCAGGCTGCCCTCATCTGGCGAAAGGTGCTTGAGCCGCTCTGCGAATCTGAGAGAGTATGAATCCCGAGTTCGATGACTTTGAACGTCTTGCCGCTGCACTGAAACCGTGGCTCAAGGAGCTTGTGATCGTGGGTGGTTGGGCGCACCGGCTGCATCCGGTATGCGCTCTCGACCGAACTGGCGGTCAACACCGCGGGGGTCGAACAGGAACGGCGCGTGGCGGGCTGCTTTGTGCTGCTGACCAACGTGCCGTGCACTGGCGACGGTGGGCTCGATGTGGCGCGACTCCTGCAGACGTACACGGGCCAATATGGGAGTGGAAAACGACTTTGCGTTTCTCAAAGACCCGCTGGTGGTCAACGATCTCTTTCTCAAGACGCCGTCCCGGATCGATGCGCTCGGCATGATCCTGATCATCGCCCTGCTGATCGTGCGGCTCATGGAGCGCAGCATGCGCGCGCACGTGGCGAATACCCACACCACCATGCCCGGCTGGGACCGCAAGCAGACGACCAAGCCCACCACCTTCATGATGATCATCGCCATGACGGGCATCAGGGTCGCACGCGTCGGGGGCCGTCGATGGCTCCTGCGCGGACCGGGGCCCACGCCGCTGGCCTTTCTCCGCGCCTTGGGACTCGACCCTACCGTGTTTACCGATCCGCACGGTCGATGCACACCGATAATTCCCCGGAAAGCAGTGCCCGACGGGTGAGGAATGTGAGTTGAGATGTTCCGCCGCGGTCTCGATGGTGTGATAGACGCCTTCCTTGATCGCCACCGAGGGCACCACGATGACGAACTTGGTGAAGCCGTAGCGCTTGTTCAGCTCGAAGACGGTGCGCAGATAGACGTAGGTCTTACCGGTGCCGGTCTCCATCTCCACGGTGAAGTCCCCGGACGCGAGCGAGGCCGACGGGGCGAGGCCGTGCCGGAGCTGAATGGCGTGCAGGTTGGCCAGCAGCTCGTCGTCGAGCAGGGTCAACCGGTTGCCGATGCCGAGGTCGTTTTCAAGAAGCGACATTTGCCCACTGGCGGCGTCCCGCGTAACGGTAAATTCCGTGCGGCACGTCTCCTGCCCGTGGAAAAGGCCGC
>JANOTB010000154.1:0-4923 GCA_031416115.1 Gemmatimonadota bacterium | reverse complement strand
TGCGCCAGTCGGTGCGGATCCTCGAGCAGGCGCTCAAGCGGCTCCCTGACGGTCCGGTGAACGTCGACGACCCGCGCGTGATCCTGCCGCCCAAGCACAAGGCGACGAGCGAGATGGAATCGATGATCCATCACTTCAAGCTCGTCATGGAAGGCCCGCGGCCGCCGATCGGCGAGACGTACGTACCGGTCGAGAGCCCCAAGGGAGAGAAGGGCTACTACTTCGTGAGCGACGGCACGGCGAAGCCGGTGCGCTGGCGCATCAGGCCGCCGAGCTATGTGAACCTCTCGGCGATCCCGAAGATGGTCGAGGGGCACCTGCTCTCGGACGTCATCGCGATCAACGCGTCAATCGACATCGTCATGGGAGAGATCGACCGGTGAGCCACGGACCCTCGGCCCCCGCGCATTCGTTCGGCGGAGCCCACGCGCACCACGAGCCGTACGTCCCGGTCTTCACCGACGGCTCGGCGCGCCTCAAGGAACTGCAGGACATCATCTCCCGCTACCCGGAGAAGCGCGCGGCGCTGCTACCCGCCCTCTGGATGGTGCAGCAGGAGCGCGGCTGGATCAGCGAGGACGCCATGCGCGAGGTCGGCGACCAGCTCGGCTGCACCGCGGCCTACGTGAAGGGCGTGGTGACGTTCTACACCATGTACCACCAGCATCCGGTGGGGAAGCACTTCATCCAGGTCTGCACGACGTCGCCTTGCCTGTGCGCTGGGGCGGATGATGTGGTGAAGGCGTTCCTCGAGCATACCGGGTGCAAGGAGCTCGGGCTCACGTCGGCCGACGGCAAGTACACGGTGATCGAGGTCGAGTGCCTTGGCGCGTGCGGGTTCGCGACGCCGGTGCAGATCAATGAGGACTGTGTCGAGAATGTCACGCCGGCGAAGGTGCCGGGGATTTTGGCGGGACTGAAGTGATCGAGTAGTGCGCGAGAACAGATGAGGTGAGAGGACGCGGTTCCTCACATCTCCCATCTTACATCTCACATCTGCAGTTCAAATGGGCTATCCCCACAAGTCGCACCCACGAGAGACCCCCGTCCTGTCGAAGCACTTCGGCGACCCCGAAGCGCGCACGCTTGACGGCTGGAAGGCCCGCGGCGGCTACAAGGCGCTTGCGCAGGCCCTCCACATGGAACCGACGGCGATCGTCGACATCGTGAAGGCCTCGGGCCTGCGCGGTCGCGGCGGCGCGGGCTTCCCGACGGGCCTCAAGTGGTCCTTTATGAAGATCGGTGACGGCAAGGAGCACTACCTCTGCTGCAACGCCGACGAGTCGGAGCCGGGCACGTTCAAGGATCGCGAGATCATGCGGTGGACTCCGCACGCCCTCATCGAAGGGTGCGCGGTGGGCGCGTACGCGATCGGCGCCGAGACGGCGTACATCTACATTCGCGGCGAGTTCACTGAGCCGATCATCGTGATGGAGAAGGCGCTCGCTGAGGCGCGCGCGGCCGGCATCATCGGCAAGAATGCCATGGGGTCGGGCAAGACCATCAACGTCTGGGTGCACAAGGGCGCGGGCGCGTACATCTGCGGCGAAGAGACCGCCATGATGAACTCGCTCGAGGGCAAGCGCGGCAATCCGCGCATCAAGCCGCCCTTCCCGGCGGTCTCGGGCCTCTTCGGCAAGCCGACGACGATCAACAACGTCGAGACGCTGGCTGCCGTGCCGCATATCCTGAACAACGGCGCCGAGTGGTATAAGGCGATGTCGTTGTCGAGCCCGAAGAGCAGTGGCAGCAAGCTCTTCTCGGTCTGCGGTAACGTGGCCAAGCCGGGCAACTATGAGGTCGTGATGGGATTCTCCTTCAAGGAGTTCCTGTACGATCTCTGCGGCGGCCCGCTGCCTGGGCGCAAGTTCAAGGCGCTCATCCCAGGTGGGTCGTCGGTGCCGACGATCACCATCGAGGAAGCCGAAGCGATCAAGATGGATTACGAAGGCTTCGTGGAGCAGGGCACCATGCTCGGCTCCGGCGGCGTGATCATCTTCGACGACGCGCAGTCGATGCCGCGCCAGCTCGCACGGATCGCGCGCTTCTACGCGCACGAGAGCTGCGCCCAGTGCACGCAGTGCCGCGAAGGCACGGCGTGGATGACCAAGATCCTCGAGCGGATCGTCGCGGGGCAGGGCACCTATGAGGACCTCGATACGATCTTCGACCTCTCCGAATCGATGACCGGCACGACGATCTGCGTGCTCAGCGATTCGTGCGGCGCGCCGGTCGTGAGTGGCATCAACAAGTTCCGCGGCGAGTTCGAAGCGCTGATCAAGGGCCGCCGTTCGAGCACGGTCGCCATGCCGGGTATGCCGGCGGGGGCCCGCTGATGGCCGACGTGAAGATGATCAACCTGACCATCGAGGGCCGCGCGGTGACGGTCCCCGACGGCACGACGATCCTCGAGGCCGCCAAGACCGTCGGCGTACTCGTGCCGCACTACTGCTATCACCCGGGCCTCCCCGTCGCCGGCGTCTGCCGCATGTGCCTCGTGGAAGTCGAGAAGGCGCCGAAGCTCGCGCCCAGCTGTGCGACCACGGTGGGTGAGGGGCAGGTGGTGCATGTCTACTCGGAGAAGGCGCTGGAGGCCCGCAAGGGCGTGTTGGAACTCCTGCTGATCAACCATCCACTCGACTGCCCGATCTGCGACCAGGCCGGCGAGTGCGAGTTGCAGGACTACACCTTTCAGGAAGGGCGCGCCGACTCGCGGTACCACGATCCCAAGCGCTTCAACCCGGTCGAGGATTTCGGCGGTGACGTTCTCTACGTCCCCAACCGCTGCATCCTCTGCACGCGATGCGTCCGGTTCATGGAGGACGTGCACGAGGAGCCGGTGCTCTGCGTCGCCGAGCGCGGTGACCGCGCGACGATCGGCAAGGCACCCGGCAGCGATCTCACACAACCGTGGGCCGCGAACGTGATCGACCTCTGCCCGGTCGGGGCGCTCGTCTCGAAGGACTTCCTCAACAAGGCGCGCGCCTGGGAGCTCGACCGCACCGCGTCGGTGTGCACCGGCTGCTCGCAGGGGTGCAACACGGTCCTCGAGACGCGCGACAACGTGATCGTGCGCATGAAGCCGCGCTCCAACGAGGACGTGAACCACTTCTACATCTGCGACGCAGGCCGGCTCGACTACCGCTGGATGAACCGCCCCGACCGGATCGACCTCCCGATGATCCGCCTGCACGACGTGCTCTCGCCGGTGGACTGGGAGATCGCGTACGCGGAGGCGGCCAAGGCGCTCAAGGGCAAGCGTGCGTATGTGGTCGCGAGTCCCACGCTCTCCAACGAGGCGCTGTTCCTGCTCAAGCGCGTCATCAAGCAGACCGGCGGCGAAGGTGTATTCCGCTGCGCGACCGGCCCTGAGGCGCCGCTCCCGGGCGTGAAGGACCTCTCGCTGCGCGCCGACCGTGCGCCGAATGTGAATGGCGCCGAGCTGCTCGGCTTCAAGCGCAACGATGCGAACCCGCTCGCCGGACTCAGGGACGGTGACGTGCTTATCGTCGCCGGCGAGTCGCTCACGGGACTCGACCTGAGCGCTACCAAGAGAGCCAGCGCCATCATCGTGATCGGCACCGCGCTCGTGGACGGGATCCCGACGCCGGTCGTCGTGCTCCCGATCGCCAACGTCGCTGAAGAAGAAGGCACCTTCACCAACCTGCGTGGGCGCGTCCAGCGCTTTCTGCAGGCCAAGGCGGCGCCGGGTCTCGCGAGGCCGAGCTGGTACGCGCTCGCCGATCTCGCGACCACGCTTGGCGCGAACAGCGACGACATGAACCTTCCCTCGGCGATCTTCGCGTCGTTGGCCAAGTCCGAACCAGCCTTCGCCGGCCTCTCCTACGACACCATCGGTCTCCGCGGCGGGCTCGTCGCGAACGCCACGGCGGGAGCGCACTGATGCTGCCGCTCGATCCCAGCCAGCTGCCGCCATCGGCAGTCGTATTCCTGCTCGCGACGATCGTGAAGATGCTCGCGATCTTCACGCTCTACATGGTGGTTGTCGCGTACACGACACTCGCCGAACGGAAGGTCTCGGCCTGGATCCAGGACCGACATGGTCCGAACCGTGTCGGGCCGTGGGGCCTCTTTCAGGTGCTCGCAGACGGCGTCAAGAACTTCATGAAGGAAGAGACGATGCCGGGGCAGGTGAACAAGCCCCTGTTCATCCTCGCACCGGCGATGGCGTTCACGACGGCCATGATCGCGTGGGCGGTGATCCCGTTCGGCGCGCCGCTCCCGACGCCCTGGGGCAAGATCGACCTGGTCGTCGCGAACATGCCGATCGGGTTCCTCTACGTGCTCGCGATCACGTCGCTGGGCGTGTATGGCATAGTGCTCGCGGGCTGGTCGTCCAACAACAAGTACGCGCTGCTCGGCGGTCTCCGATCGTCGGCGCAGATGATCAGTTACGAGATCGCGATGGGCATGAGCACGGTGTGCGTGCTGCTCATGGCGGGGAACGTCTCGCTCCCCGAGATCGTGGCGCAGCAGCAGGCGAGCAACTACAACGTCATCCTGATCACGATCGCCGCGTTCATCTTCCTCGTGTCGGCCTTCGCCGAGACGAACCGCGTGCCGTTCGACCTGCCGGAGGCGGAGTCGGAGCTGATCGCGGGCTATCACGCCGAGTACAGCGGGATGAAGTTCTCGATGTTCTTCATCGCCGAGTATGCGAACGTGATCACGGCGAGTGCGATGTTCGTGACGCTGTTCCTGGGCGGGTGGGACATCCCGTTCACGAGCTGGGACAACACCGGCTCGGCAACGATCATGAAGTCGCTGGCGACCTTCGCCATGTTCGCCTTCAAGCTCTATTCGTTCGTGTTCTTCTTCATCTGGATCCGCTGGACGTTGCCGCGGTTCCGGTATGACCAGCTCATGTCGCTCGGGTGGAAGCTCATGCTGCCGACGGCGTTG
>JANOTB010000153.1:0-42851 GCA_031416115.1 Gemmatimonadota bacterium | reverse complement strand
GCGCGAGGCCCCCGCCCCCCCCCCGTACGGGGTCGGGGCGGCCCGCGTGCGCGCCCCCCCCCCTCACATCTCCCATCTCACATCTGCACGTCTACGGTCGGACTGTCCGCACGATCTCACCTTCGTCGATGATGTGCGGTGTGACGAGGATGAGCAGGTCCTGCTTGCGCTCCTCGACCCGGGTCTGTCTGAAGAGGAAGCCGATGTACGGGACGTTCATCAGATACGGGATCCCGCTGCGGACCTTGGTGACCTGAGTCTGCGTGAGGCCGGCGATCACCGCCGTCTCACCGTCGCCCACGAGCACCTCATTCGTCGACGTGCGCTGGTTGATGCTCGGTCCCGCCTCGGTGATGGCGAGCAGCGCCTGCTGCTCCGCCCTGATCTCCATGGAGATCTGGCGGTTGGCGGTCACATGCGGCGTGACCTCGAGCGTGATGCCGACCCTCTGCCTGAAGATCTGCGGCGCGACGGCCTGGATCTGACCCGCGATCGTCGGCGGCGTGAGCAGGAACGCGATCTCGGTGCCGGCAAAGAGCGATGCCGTCCGGTTGTCGATCGTGGTCGTGCTCGGCTCGGCCTGCACGTCAGAGAGTTGCTCCGAGCTCAGCGCGTCGATGAAGGCGGTGAAGTTATAGCCATTGATCGCGGTGTTGAAGATCAACCCGAGCGCCGAGGTCGACGAGAAGAGCTGGTTCGCGTTCGCGACGCCGACAAAGGCATTGCCGCTGAGATCGACGGTGAAGTCACCTGGCGTCCCGCGAGGGTTCAGGCGGTTGCTGTAGCTGTTCGCCGATCCCACATCGTAACTCAGACCCAGCTCCTGGGTGGCCGTGCGATCGACCGAAATGATCTTGGCGCGGATCGCGACCTGCGGCGTGCGCACGTCGAGGTCACGCACATACTGCACGATCTCCGGCAGTCGCGAGACCGACTCGGTGATGAGCAGCGTGTTGGTCTTTTCCTCGACCGCGACGGTGCCTCGGCCGCAGGTCGTCGGCGTCGGACCAGACGCCCCCGGCGCGGCGGCCGCCGGGTCAGCCGCCGGATCGGCGGGACCGGCGTCCACGACCGAGCTCACAGAACCGCTCGAGCACGACGCGATCAGCTGGCGGATCGTGAGGGCGAGTTGACTGGCCTTGGCGTAGTTCACCGGCACGACGCGCGTGACCAGCGGCTCCGCGGCGACGCGTGCCGCGAGGTTCTGGTAGCTGTCGATCGTGATGATGCCGGTCGAATCCTCGACCGCCGAGAGTCCGTTGGCCTGGAGGATCTTGGAGAGCGCGACATCCCACGGCTGACCGGGGATCTCGGCAGTGACCATACCCGTCACCGTCGATCCGGTGATGATGGTCCGGCCGGCGAATGAAGCGAAGTGGCCGATGACCTCGCGGATCGGCGTCTCATAGAACGAGACGTTGATCCGGGGCTGGGCAGCCTGCTGTACCACCGCCGGCGTGCGCGGCGCGACCGCTTCGAAGCGGCTTGGCGCGGCGACCGCAGAGGCGGCCGGAGGCGCGTCCGCCGCGACGGCGGCGGCACCAGCCGACCAGGCCGCGAAGGCGTCCGGCCCGGTCACACTCACACGGATCTCGCCGTCGGTGCGCACCACGCTGTATTCACGAGCGCCGTCGAGGTCGAGCACGAGGCGCACGACCTCGGCCTCGAACTGTGCGAGGCGCACGTTGAGGATGCCGCCGCGCGACACCCGATCGTAGCTCGGCGCGCGCAACTGCATCGTTGCGCCACGCACGTCCACGACGATCCGGTGCGGATTCACGAGCGTGAAGTCGGTGATCTGGACGTCGCCCTCGAACGAGAGCACCACGTCAGCGCGACCGGCGCCAGGCACCACGCGCACCGCCGTCACGGCGGCCGCAACATCGCGTACGACCGGCGCAGCTGCTGCAGCCGTCGTCGCGGTCAGGAGTGTGCCGACCGCGAGCGCGGCCAGCGTCCGATATCGCCTCATGGCGTCCTGCCTCCACTGGGAACGTTGAACGTCAACACCGACTGCCGAGTGAACCCGAACTCATCGACCGCCAGGGTGACCTCACCCTGCCGGATCGCCGTCACGCGGATGCGGCCGAACACCGACCCCACGCGCGCCCGGTAGATCTCCTTCGTGGACTTGTCCTTCATCATCACCATCGACTGCGCGGGCGTCGCGCCCACGATCACGCCGGTCAGTACCAGATCCTCGAGCAGCGGCCGGATGTCTCCGGTCGCGATCAGTGACGCGAACGGGTCGCGGCGGCCGTCGCCGGGATACGAGTACGACTCCCGCTTGAAGATGATCCTGCCGGACGAATCGGTCGGGAACTCGGGCGTCGGGATCTCGACCTTCTTCGCCGCGGCCGTTGCCTGCGCCTGGGCCACCGGCGCGGTGAGGCACAGCGCGAAGGCGAGGAGTGCGAGCGTGCGCATCATCGATCCTCCACTGGTGTGGTCCGCACGACATAGGTCTGGATGTCGAAGTTCGCCGTGAGGATCCGCTCGTCGGGCCGGTTGGCCCGCGCGGCGGTCGTCGTCGAGGCGGTGAGCGAGACGTTCACCGGCACGATGACGCGGCGCAACGATCCGATCGCCGCAAGCAACTCGCCGATCTGGTGATAGCTGCCCTGCATCGACATGCGGAAGCGATACGTATCGAACGACTCACCCGGCACCGTCGCGGTCGGCGCGAAGTTCGAGAACTCGAGCCCCGTGCGACGGGCCGCTCCGAGGATCTGGTCGAGCAGCGCCGGCACCTCATTGCCCGCAGGGATCAGCGTGCGCATCAGGTCAAGATTCGCCTCGAGGCGTTTCGACTCGGCCTGCAACTGGTCCACGGAGCCGCGAGCCATGATCGCCTTCGCCCTCTGGTTCGACACGTCGAGCCGTTCGATGTGCGCACGCGTGGTATCGAGCGTCGCCTCGTTCGGCACGTAGCGCCAGTTCCAGAAGGCGGCGGCGCCAAGGAGCCCGGCTACGCCTACCGCCAGCATGATCTGGTCGCGTTGATTCGTTGGGAATCCGGCCATGGCTACCTCACCGCGATCGACAGGGGGACAAGACGCACAGCGCTCTCGGGCGGCTTGGAGTATGCCATGTCCAGTGTGAACTCCGTCACCTGCTTGCCTTCGACGGTCGTCGCATCGGACCCAGCGAGCGTCACACTCTCGAGGAACTCGGACGCCTCGAGCTGCTTCATGAAGATGGTCAGGGCCTGCACGTCGACCGTGAGGCCGACCAGTCGGATCGAAAGTCGCGGCGCGATCCCGGCAGCGACTGCTTCGGGCGACACCGTCGTCGCGGCATTCGTCTGTGAGACCGACCGGAGCCACGTGTACGTCGGAAGGGCGCGCGCGATCTCATCCATCACATGTGGCCAGATGAACCGATCACCGTCGATCGCCGCGATGATCGCCATCTGTCGCAGAATCGAGTCCCGCTGCGCCGCCGCGTCCCGCGTCGACCGCAACACGCCCTCGAACCGCGTGCTGTCCTGCACGGCCACGCGCTCCTGCTCCGCGAGCGCTATGGTCGCTTCACGCTGTAGGTAGAACATCCCGCCGATCGCCAGGAGGCCGATGGCCGCGCCGCCGACGGCGACGCCCATCCAGGGATCCCTGAAGCGCTCGCCGAGCGAGGCCACGAGTGCGCGCACGTCGAGCGACGAACCGCCGCTGGACCCCTTTTTCTTGCGCGCACCGGGAAGGAGATTGATCTCGATCATCTTGGCGTCCGGCGTCAGGCGGACTGGCGCAATGCCAGTCCGATGGGCAGCATCAGGAGAGGCGCGACCTCGTCGGTGACGAGCGACTCGAACGCCCCGTCACGCACCACGAGATTCGCCAACGGACTCGCCGGCTCGACGCGCAGCCTCAGCCGCGCCGCGAGCAGGTCGAGGAGACCGGGCGCCCGCGACCCGCCGCCGCACACATAGACGGCGCTCACCTGCGCCCCCGAGCGTGACGACGACGCGAGGAACGCTGCGGCGCGCTCGATGCCCACAGCGATCTCCTCGCCGCGCGACTCGAGCACCGCATCCAGGTGTTCCGAGCGGTCGTAGCCCTGCAGGATGGCCGCCGCCGCTTCCGACCCGAGGCCACGTTCGCGCTGCAGGTCCTCGCGGAACCGGCGCGTGCCGACCGTCAGGTCGCGCGTGAGGATCGGCACACCGTCCTCCACGATATTGATGTTCGTCACTTCGTTCCCGATGTTCACCAGCGCGACGATGCCGCGCATCGCGTCGGGGTGATTGAGCTCGAAGGCGTTGTGCAGCGCGAAGGCGTCCACGTCCACCGCCGCCGCCGAGAGACCGGCGTCCGTGAGCACGCGCACCTTGGCCTCGACCAGTTCGCGCTTCGCCGCCACCAGCAGCACGCTCATCTGGTCGTCAGTCCCGTGCGGGTCGAGGATCTGGAAATCCAGTTCCACCGACTCCATGTCGAACGGCACATGTTGCTCGGCCTCCCAGCGCATCAACTCGCGCGCTTGCTGCTCCTTCACGCGGTCGATCATGATCTTCTTGATGATCACGTCGCGGCCGCCCACCGCCGTCACCACGGCCTTCGTGGTCACGCCGGCCGCAGCAAGACAAGCGGTGATCGCGTCGGCGACGATCCCGGGATCCATGATCTCGCCCTCCACGATCGCGTCCGCGAGCAGCGGCGTGACCGCGACCCGGACGAGCTCCGGTTGCGACTTGGAATGATCGACCACTGCGACCTTGATCAGGCCTGAGCCGATGTCGAGTCCGACAGTTGTCTTCTTGCGTCCGAATAGCGCCATGGGGATCCCGTGAGGCGGCCAGCGAGACATGAACACGCGGGTCGCCTAACTTGCGGGCGCGCCCGTTCAGGGTCAATGCACTACGACAGCTTGTCACCTGCCGGAGCTACACGAACAGGGGTGTCCGGAAGTAACGGTGGGACTTTGCGACTACCCTTCCGGATGCGCCTCCAACCACCGCGGAGCGGCCGGGATCAGCCGCCTCGCCACCGGACAACGAAAGAGCCCCGACACCCGCTCCGACGAGTCGGGGCGGACCAGCGCGATCATCCGCGCTCGCGCGCCGATCCGACCGGTCCCCTCGACCTCGGCCCGCATCAGTCCCCCGCCGAGGTGCTGCCAGCGGACGCGGTAGCGTCCCCCAGCGGCGGTCCCGCCTACCCGCTCCACCCAGTCCAGCGGCGGTCGTAAGCAGAGTCCGGCGAGGTCCGGCGGCTCCGCCACCGCATCGACCGCCTCCAGCGCGGCCGCGCGTGCCAGAACCTGATCGTCGGCGAGACCGGCGACCCTCCACTCGAGGACCGCGTCGAACAACGCCAGCGACGCCAATAGGCTCAGCGCGAGGATCGCCGCGAGCACGATCGGCAATACCACGCCTCTTCTAACGCCCGACATCGGTCCGCGTCACGCGTGCCTCCAGCTGGCCGGCGATCCCAGGGACCCCGACCCGTACCAACAGTGACCCCGTCCCGGCCGTCTCGGCGAAGAATCCACCCGCGCGGGGACTCCTCAGGGGGCCGGCCACGGGCTGCACCACGCCGCAGCTGCCGGCCGCGCAGCGGCGCCAGCCGAGCATCCACTCCCCGCGCCCGACGTAGTAGATAGCCAGTCGGCCGCGCCGACCGACCCGCACCGGCACCCCCGGCCGCACCGCGCTGCTCAAGGACCGGGGGACCAGGCGCAGCCGTGGGCTTGCCGCGTCGGTCGCCGCGACGAAGCCGGTCACGGCGCCACAGGGAACCTCGCCGGCGCGTTCGCTGACCGTGTCGATCGTCCCTCGCTCCCACCTGAGGACCCCCATCAAGGTGTCGCTGAACAGCACGCTCAGCTCGTCCCCAGCCTCCACCGGCTGCGCGCGCGCGACGAGCGCCGGCCCCAGCGCGACCCGTGCTGGCGGAAGTGTGATGCTCGTGGAATCGCGCGCGCAGACCACGCCGCTCGCGATCCTGATCGTGAGCTCGACCGCCGTGTCGCCCAACACCACGATCGAGTCGGCGTCGCGGGCGAGGGCCGTCACCACCTGCAACGCCTCCCGGCCGCCCCGCTCCGCGCGAGCGCGTGACTCAGCGGTGACCATGGCGCGACGGACCCCGGCAAGCGCCGTCGCGCACGCAACGCCCAGCAGGGCCGCGAGCGCCAGCGCGCAGAGCGCCTCGGCGAGCATGAACCCCGGGCGCGACTTCATGGGCAGCGCCTCGACACGACCAATGAACGCGCCACCGTGTGGGGGCCGCCGCCACCCACGACTCGGCCTTCCAGCCTGGCTCCCGTGGAATCCCGCTGCACGCGCCAACTCTCGACGAGACGGGTCCCGGATGTTGAACGGAGCACCGTGTCGCCGGTGAACGCGCAGGCATCGGCCGCGAACCAGGAGAGCCGCGTCTCGAGCGACAACGCCACCGCCTCACGCACCGACGCGCGCGAGCGCAGCTGTGCGGCCGCGAGCAGCGCGCTCAGACTGCCGGCGACCCCGACGGCGAGCAGGACCGCCGCGACCAGCACCTCCACCAGCGAGACCCCTGTGCGATTCGACATGAAACGAACGTGCGAGGGCGGGCACTCCGATCCATCATCGGAATCCCCGCCCTGACATCATCTGACCACCACCGGCTGAAAGAAGCGGGCCGAGCGTTGAACGCCCGGCCCGCTTCCGTCAGACGAACGTCAGACTACTGGTCGCACACCGGCTCGCCATCGCGCAGGCCCGAGCCAACCGTGATCTGGCAGGACTTGGTCGTGCCAGTCGGGAACGTCACCGAGGCCGAGAAGCCGCCGGTCGTCGGGACGATCGTGCCGAGCACGACGCCGGTCGAGTTGCGGTACATGTTCGACGACAGGGTCGCGCTGTACATGGCCCACTCGGAGAAGTACGCCTCTTCGGCGGTCACGAGGTTACGCAGGTCGGACTTCATGGCCGTGATGTACGCCTTCTCCTTCGTGTTCGCGAACTTCGGGATCGCGATCGCGGCCAAGATGCCGATGATGACGACGACGATAAGAAGCTCGATCAGCGTGAAACCCTTCTTGTTCTTCAGCATGTATGCTCCGAGGGGGTGGGGTGGTGTTCGAACAGGTGCTTCCGATGCCTTGACCGGCAAGAACCAAGCCAGCGGTAGTGAGAGGCGCAAGCTGCTGACGTGCATGGACTTGCAAATAGTGCTGAAAGTCACACACGTGTTTCCCGCCAGCATGCGGCTAGGGTTCTTGCATTCTGCGGCGGACCCCTCTGGTGCTCGGCCGGGCGAAGAGCACCGGTATGCGCAGCCGCTCGTTCGTCTTGGAGACCGCGCCTCCCGCCCGGAACCAGCGGTTCCGAGCGTCTACAGAATCGGTCGCGACCAGCGAAGACTCCGCTTTCTGCAGCAGCATACCGAACGGCCCGGTCGACCCCCCCTGACCCAGGCCTCTGAGGGCCTCGTCTCGGGCCTCTGAGAGCCGCCGCGACTCCAGCAGGCAGGCCGTTCGCCCGACGGCGGCGATCTCGGCATCGGGGCGCTTGGCGAGCACCGCACCGTACAGTGGCAGCGCCTCAGCGCAGCGGTCCTCAAAATGCAGCACCCGCGCCAGGGACAGTTCGATCAGGTCGTATCCGGGATACAGCGAGTCGGCCGTGCGCAGGCGTTCCTCGGCGCGTGCGCGAGCTCCGACAGCGCCGAAGAGTTCGCCCAACAAGTACTGCGCTCGGAAGTTCGTGGGCGCATCGACCACCGTGGTCGAGAAGAGCGTCGCGTTGTCCGCCCAGACGGGCTGCCGGTCCGCGCTCTGCGCGACCGCAGAGAGTAGCACCACCCCCGCCGCGCCGGGCACGGCAAGACGGACCCACCGCTTGGGGAAGTCCTGCAGCACCGGCCACGCGAGTTGCATGACTCGGCCCGCGAGCAGCGCGATCCCCACGCTCGGCAGAAAGAGCGTTCGCTCAGCGATCAGCACCCCCGTGGCGACGAGGATGTTCGAGATCGGGCCCAGCGCGAGTGCGATCCAGAGCAGGGCGAAGGCGATGATCCGGTCGCGCCGCCAGCCATAGGCGAAGACTGCGACCGTCAGGGCCATCCAGGCCGCCCCGAGCAGGTGACCGGCTGCCGGTGACGGGAGAAAGAGCACCGCCTGTGGGGAGTAGTCGGCATAGAGCGCCACTGGCCACCAGAGGAGCCGCACGAACTCGGGGATGAGCGCGAGCATCACCCACGATCGCTCTCCGATCCGCAGCCCTTCGAGGGCCGGGTGCGGAGCGTCTCCCGCGAAGCCCTGCAGGACCGTGAAGCGCACGACCAGGTAGACGACGAGCTCGAGCACCATGATCCGCACGAGCAGCCACCGGCGCGCAGGGCCGTCGCTGTCCACTGAGAAGGCCCTCCCCGCGAACGAGAGCTCAGCCGCCAGCAACAGCGCGGGCAGCAGGACCCCGTGCTCCTTGAAGAGCAGCGCCGCGGCGAAGCAGGCGGCAATGAGCGCGACCGTGCGTGGTCGGAGCAGACCCGCTCGGCGATCGACGATGTAAGCGGTCACCGCGCCGAGCATCGGCAGCGCCGCGAGCATCTCCGACTGCCCCACGACGTTCGCTACCGCTTCCACATGCACCGGATGCGCGGCCCAGGCGAGGGCCGCCGCCAGCGCCGCCGCACTGGGCAGCAGCGTGCGCAACAGGGCGAGCACGGCGAGCGACGCGAGCGCGTACAGCACGACGTTCGCGAGGTGGAACGGGAGCGGGCTGCCCTTCCCGATCGCCCACTCCAGCGCGAACGCGATCACCGTGAGCGGCCGGTAGAGCGCGTTACCACGCGCCGGCCCCCAATAGGAATCAGCAAGGTACGCCCACGGCGCGTGAAGTCCCGTGACCATCGGGTTCTCGACGATGACCGGGATGTCGTCGTACGCGAAGAGATTGCCGAGCCCCGTGGCCGACGACGCGAGCGCCACGAGCAGCACGAGCACGATGCTCACTCGAAGGTGGTCACGCTCCCAGCGCTCCGACCACCGTGCGGTCATCGCGAGAGGTTGTAGCGGAGGATGTGCCCGATCGCGGCGACGCCGTCGCGCCACCCGATCTTCTTCCCTTCGGCGTAGGTACGGCCCGAGTACGAGATCGGCACCTCGTAGATGCGCGCCTTGGACTGCGCGAGTCGCGCCGTGACCTCGGGCTCGAACCCGAACCGATCGGACGTGAGGTGCAGCGATCGCGCGAGGTCGCCGCGGATCGCCTTGTAGCAGGTCTCCATGTCCGTGAGGTTGAGGTTCGTCAGCATGTTGCTGAACGTCGTCAGCACGGTATTGCCCACCGAGTGCCAGAAGTAGAGCACGCGGTGCGGCCCGCCGAGGAAGCGCGAGCCGAAGACGGCGTCGGCGCGGCCATCGATGATCGGTTCAAGGAGGCCGGGCCAGTCGGCAGGGTCATACTCGAGGTCGGCGTCCTGCACGATCACCACATTCCCGGTGCTGGCGGCCATCGCGGTGCGGATCGCTGCCCCTTTGCCTCGGTTCACCGCGTGGAACTCGAGCACGTCGATCCGGCCAGCGTCCTTGAGCTGTTGCAGTCGCTCGCGTGTGCCGTCGCTCGAGCCGTCGTCGACGCAGATGACCTGCTTCCGCACCGGCACCGAATGCACTTCGTCGAGGATCCGGTCGATCGTGTTGCGCTCGTTGTAGACGGGGATCAGCACCGAGAGCACGAGGTCGCCCACCGCGAGCGGCGTGCGGCCTCGGATGCGTGGCGCGGCAACGGCACCGGTGGACGACGGCGTCAGGGAGTTCATGGGTGTTGGATCCTCAGTGTACGCACCGGGTCGGCGGGCGGTGCATCGTCGACGAGTGTCCGCGCGCCGTCGAGTCGCGCGGCGCGGAGTGCCGCGTAGTAGGGGCCTGCCTGCATCACGACATACGCATCGGGACGGAACCGGCGATCGATCCGCTCGAGTTCAGCGGCGCGCTCGACCGGTGTCTTGTCGGTGACATGTTCCTTGGTCGTCAGGATCTCCACCGGGAGCACCTGCAGGCCGGTGTAGAGCGCGACCATCGGCGCGAGCTCGGCGGCGATCAGCTTCCCGTCGAGCGAGCGGTCGTCGTTCACCTGCCGTACCAGCCGGACCCCCGCGCCGGTCATCTCGCGCGAGGCGCTCCCTTCCCAACCACGGGCGAGGCCGCGCGCGTTGTACGTCTCGTGTCCGATCGCCAGCACCGTGGCCACCGCGAGCACCGCCCCGGCCAGACGCACGCGGCCACGCCCCTGCAGGGCGAGTACCATCGTATGCGCGCCCGCGAGCGCCACGAGCAGCACGAGCGGCCACAACACCCAGTAGAATCGGTCCACCCAGAAGGGCCAGGAGAGCACCGCGACCAGGTAGCCGGAGAAGGCCAGCGCTGTCACTGGTGCGCGGTCCCGCGCCGCGAGTGCAAGCAGTCCGGAGACGAACACCAGCGCGGCGAGCGCGGCGCTCACGTGCCGCAGCGGACCTGCTACGACCGGCGACATGAAGATCCCCAGCATCGCCCACGTCGCGGTCACGTTGGTCGCGAGCACCTCCCAATAGAAGGCGACGCCGCCGCTCCGGTATCCATCGATCACCCACTCGAGGTACGGCCCGTACGACCCGCGCAGTTCGTCGGGGAAGGTCGGGCTCGCCGCCCAGACGAACCGCTGCCAGGGAGCGAGCAGGACGACCGTGACGACCGCGAACACCACCGTCTCGCGCCACCGCCGCTCACGCAGCAGGAGGAGCACACCGGCGATCAGGACCACACCGCCCAAGGTCCGCACGAGCACGAGCAGCGTGACGAGCACGGCGGCACTGAGCGCTCGCCCCATGCCGCCGTCACGCACGAGTCGTTCGGTCACGAGCAACGTCGGCAAGAGCAGCAACAGGAAGAGCGGCTCCGAGAGCAGCAGGTTCGTGAGCAGGAGCACCGGCACCGAGAGCGTCGCGGCGACCACCCCACCCAACGCCACCCACCACGGCAGACCCAGCTGCCGCTGGCCGAATCGCACGCCCACCGCGGCGGCAGCGGCGATCACCAACGGATTGATCAGCTTGAACCATCCGACACTTGCCGGAAAGGCGGGCGCGACTTTCCAGACCGCGGCCAAGAGCATCGGCCAGACCGGAGGGTAGTGGATCGCCGGCGGTGTGCCGGGCAGGTGCGGATACACATAGCCCTGTCCCTCGGCGAGCGCCTTCGCGGTGAGCAGGTAGAGACCGTCGTCATTGAAGACGCCGATCGGATCGGACGTCATCGTCGCGATCGCCGCGACGAGCGCGAGGATCGCCGCGACCCATGGCGCGCGGTGTTCCAGCCCGCGCAAGCCGACGCGTACGGACTCGCTCATGCGTCCACGCCGTAGCGCGCGATCTTGCGGTGCAGCGTCGACGGGTCGATCCCCAGCACCTCGGCCGCCCGAGTCTTGTTCCCCTGCTCCGAGTGCAGCACGAACTGGATGTACGCGCGCTCGATCGTCTCGAGCGTCGGGTTCGCGGCGGCGCGTTCGGCCATGAGTGGCTCACTGCGTCGCTCCGTCACCCGCGCCGGCAGACTCTCGACGCCGATCGTGGTCCCGTGCGTGAGGATCACGGCGCGCTCGAGTGCGTTCTCGAGTTCGCGCACGTTGCCCGGCCACTGGTAGCCGTGCAGCAGGTCGGCTGCCGCATCGTCGAGCCGCTTGGGCGCCTCGCCGCGCAGCTCACCGGCGCGCTGGAGGAAGCTCTCGGCGAGCAGCAGCACGTCGTCCGCACGGTCGCGCAGCGGCGGCAGGTGCACCGCGATCACGTTGAGCCGGTAGAAGAGGTCGCGCCGGAATCCACCGCGCTTGATCTCCTCCTCGAGGTCGCGGTTGGTCGCCGCGATGATGCGCGTGTCGATCGGCTGTGCATCGGTCGCGCCCACGGGGATCACCTCGCGATGCTGCAGCACGCGCAACAACTTCACCTGCGTCGCCGGCGTCGTCTCGCCGATCTCGTCGAGGAAGAAGGTCCCCCCGGCCGCCGCGGTGAAGAGACCCGCCTTGTCCTTCACGGCGCCCGTGAACGACCCCTTCACATGGCCGAACAGCTCGCTCTCGAGCAACCCCTCTGGCAGTGCGCCGCAGTTGATCGACTGGAACCCCGCTTCGGCTCGGCCCGAGAGATCATGGATGTAGCGGGCGACGACCTCCTTGCCGGTGCCCGATTCGCCCGTGATCAGCACCGTCGACTCCGTCGGCGCGACCGCCTCGGCGAGCCGGAGCACGTCGAGCCACGCGCGGTTGTTGCCGATCGGCGCACCGGCCCCGCGACGCTCGCGACGCCGGATCTCCTTCTTGAGCGTCCTGTTCTCCACCCGCAGTTGCCTATGCTCGGCCGCGCGCCGCAGGATCGCGACCAGCTCGTCGTTGCGGAATGGTTTCTGGATGTAGTAGAAGGCCCCGGCATTCACCGCCTGCATCGCGGTCTGGAGCGTTGCCTGCGCGGTCATGAGGATGACCGGCACATCGGGGTCGTGGGCGCGAGCGGCGGCGAGCACCTCGACGCCCGTCACCTGTGGCATCCGGATGTCGCTCAGCACGATGTCGGGCGAGAGCTGCGGGATCATCTCGAGCGCGGCCTTGCCGCCATGCGCCAGGTGCGGCGCGAAGCCCTCGGCGCGCAGCAGGATCTCGAGCGACTGCAGAATGCCCGACTCGTCGTCCACCACGAGCACGGAAGGGGGCGTGGTACGGTCGGTCACGAGGCGATACCGGACGGCGTGGGTTCGACGGGCAGGAGCACGGTGAAACCGGTCCCGCTGGGAGCGCTGTCGACGAGGATCACTCCTTGGTGCACTGCGATGGCCCGATGCACCATCGCGAGGCCGAGCCCGCTGCCGCCCGGCCGCGTCGTCGCGAACGGCTCAAAGAGCCGGTCGGCGACCTCCGGCGCGATGCCCGAGCCGGTATCGCGGATCTCGATCGCATGCACGGGCCCACGGAACGGAAGGCCGAGCGGCTGGTCACTCGGCGCGAGCGTACGGAGACGCACGCGCACCTCGGCCGTCGGCGGCGACGCCTGGAACGCGTTGAGGATCAGATTGAACACCGCGCGGTGCAACAGGTCCTCATCGGCGTCGAGCCGGACCGGACCATCGGGGACGTCGAGCACCAGTCCCACCTGCGCCCCGCGGTCGGGGTGCGTGCCCGCGAGCGTCGCAGCGCCCTGCACCACGTGGCGGAGGTCGAGCGGGTCGCGCCGCACCACCTGCACGCGTGCGAAGTCGAGGAACTCCGAGAGCAGCCGAGAGAGCCGCTCCGACTCGCGCACGATCAACGCCGAAAGCGTCCGCTCGTCGGGTGTCGCAGCGGGACGATGCGAGAGTTGTTCGACCGCGCTCTGGATGCTCGCCAACGGGTTCTTGATCTCGTGCGCGAGCGAGGCGCTCAGCTCCGCCACCGCCTCGAGGCGCTGCGCGCGGAGGTTCGCCGCCTCAAGCTGTTTCAGGTCGGTGATGTCCTGGAAGATCGCCGTCGTCGCCCGCCCTTCCTCGCGGAGGTCACCACTCACTGACGTCGTATTGATGCCGAGCGTGACCGGCACCCCGTCGCGCAGGAGCGTCCCCTCGCGACGCGACGACACGAGCCCGTCGGCGATGTGGGCGGTCAATGCCTCCACCACACCGGGGCTCGCCGCACGGACGCGGTCCAGCACCGGCGTCCCCACCGCATCGTCGACCGAGAGTCCCAGCAGACTCGCTGCCGCCGGGTTGGCGTAGAGCAGCCGCCCTGCGTCGTCCACAGTGATGATCCCGGCCCGGATGTGCGCCAGGATGTCGGCCGCGCGCAGTTGCATCCGCGCGAGTTCCGCTTGCAGTCGCTGCCTCCCCTCCCCGGCCTCCTGCAGTCGCGCCGCGATGTAGCCCGTGCCCACCGCCACGAGCGTGAACACCACGAGTTGCAACAGCAGGTACGGTGAGACGTCGCCGCCGCTCACGAGGAACGCATCGCCGACATAGAGGACCGAGCCGAGCATCGCCAAAAGCAGCGAACTCCCGATCGGGAGGAGCAGCGCCGCCGCCGCCATCACGAGGATGTAGAGCGCCGAGAACTGCGACGCGCCACCGCCCGTGAGATGCACGATGCTCGTGATGAGCACGAGGTCGTGCACGAACTGCGCGTAGAGGAATGCCTCGCCGGGAGGGCGGCGATTAACTTCGGTGCGAACGAACGAGATCGCCGTAAGCGTCATCGCCGTCACGAACAGCGTGGTCGCGACGAAGGTGCTCACCGGATCGACGAACAGCGATCCGAGCAACGTCGCCCCGAAGCTCGCAGTGGCCACGGCGATGCGTCCGAGATAGATCCAACGCAGCAGGCGGCGCGGATCGAGCACGGCTTGGTATCGTTCGTTGCTTCCCGAGATCTGCAGAGCCAAGCGTGGTCTCCAGTGTTGCAATCCGCGCGACTTCAAGGAGACGACTTTCGTGGCGAAATGCAACACCGAGGCCTCATCGTGACAGCCCACCCGACTTGGACCGACGACGGACGACTCTACGTGAACCCGCGCGTGGCGATTCCCGCCGCCGAGCTCACGGTCCGGGCCTCCCGTGCCGGCGGGCCGGGAGGCCAGCACGTGAATACCTCCTCCACCCGAGTGGAGGTGACCTGGCAGGCCCTCACCTCGACCGCGCTGGATACCGAGGCGCGCGAACGGCTCCTGGTCGTACTGGCCTCCCGGCTCGACTCGACCGGCACGCTGCGCGTCGTCGCCGCCGACACCCGTAGCCAATCACAGAACCGCGCGCTCGCGACCGAGCGGCTCGCCGCCATGGTGCGCCGGGCGCTGATCGTCCCCAAGGCCCGCCGCGCCACCAAGCCCACACGCGGCTCAAAAGAGGCTCGGCTCGACACCAAAAAGCGGCGGTCAGCGCAGAAGCGCGACCGCCGCGTTGGGGGCGACGAGTGACGGCTGCCGCTGCCGGTGCCGGTGCAGCTGCCGGTGCCGGTGCCGCTGCCGCTACGGCTTTCGCTTCCCCTTGGGCGCGATCGTCGCGCCGAGCACGAACGTGAGGATGTCGGCACGCGACTCACGAGGGCTGATCACGATGTCGCCGTTGATGTCCTCGGTGATGTCTCCCCTGGTCAGATAGCGCACGCGCTCGCCGTTCCACGTGTGCCGCGCACCGAGATCGAGGTGCACGTTGCCGCTCCGGCCGACCGGGATGTAGAGCCCGGCGATCGCCGACTTCGCGAACGTGCCGTCATTCGAGTTGGTCGACGACGCGAACGGTTCGTTGGTGCGGTTCGACCCTTCCACCGACGTCGTCGTGGTGAACGCCGAGAAGCCGATCATCCCGCCCACGTACGGCATGATGGTCGGGCCGGGCACGCCGAGTTGCCCACCGATCGATCCGCCGAAGATCGCGTTGGTCGTCGTCACGTCGACGCTGATGAGTCCGAGCGCACCCCCGCCCAGCGGGACTCGACGCCGCTCGGAGCCGTAGATCATGACGCCGATGTCGGCCCGCAACGCGACCGGCCCACCGACCTTCCAGATCACACCACCGCTGAAGCCGCCGGCGATGCGCACGTTCTCGGCGAACTCGCCCTGGGGGACTCCGATGTTCAGGCTCACGGGGATCCTGATGCTCGCCTGGGCGCCGAGTGCGGCGGATGCCAACATGAGACCGGCGGCGATGATGATGGTGATGGAGCGGTCGGAGGATCGCACGCGGGTCGCGGGTTGGGGAACGGCCGACGTTAACGCGATGAACGGGATACGTTCCCAGACACGAGAAGTTCCGGCGACCCCAGCGCCGCGACGAGTGATCCCAGCGCCGCAGCCCGCCGCGCCTCGAGCTGTGCCGACCGTTGCCGCTCGTCGAGCACGGAACGCTCGCGCAGATTCACGAAGAGGAGGGAACTCTCACCGATCTCGAAGCGGCGTTGCTCTGCGGCGAGCAACGCCTCGCTCGCAGCCAGCACGCGCGACTGGCCACCCCGTTGCGCCTCCACCGCGCGCAATTCGACGAGCGCGCGCTCGGCGACGAGCCGCACGTCGCGCTCCACGCGGTCGCGCTCCGTGAGCAGTTGGCGCGCCCGATCCTCGGCCGCGCGCAACCGCCCGAGCTCCCGCCGCGCCAGCAGCGGCACACGCACCGCGAGCCCCGCCTTCAGGTCATCGGCTGCATTCGAAAGAGAGGGGAGCGCCCCCAACGAGCTGCCTGCCGCGAGCGTCGCGACCTCGGCGCTGACCGTCGGCAGCACCTGCACCGACGTGAGGCGTCGCTGTGCGTCCGCCTGCAGCCAGCGCGCCCGCGCCTGCTGCACGAGCGGGTGATCGCGGATCGCGCGATCGACCGCCGCCTGGTCGAGCGACGCGTCACGCGCGAGCAGCGCATCGCGCCCGGGCTCCGTGCCTTCCGCGAGTGCGACCGGTGCGCCCCGAACGTCCCACAGGTACCCCGACACCATCAGGCGTGCGCCCACCGCCCCCGCGACCGCATCGACCTCCAGCAGAAGTCGTCGTTCCCACTCAGCCAGCGCCTCGAGACTGTCGATCGGGGCCGCATCCCCCGCCGCCACGCGACGCCGCACCGCGTCGAGTCGGAAGCGCGCGAGCTCCACGCCGTCGGCGGCGATGCGCGCACGCGCCTCCGCCTCGAACCAAGCGCCCCAGTCGCGCGCCGCGAGTTGCAGCAAGCGAGCGATCTGCGCGGTCGCATCGGCATCGGCGGCATCTGTCGCCAGCTCCGCCTGCCGCACCGACGTGCGCCGCTCGTCGGTGATCAGTCGCGGGCCGAGTGGGATGCTCAACCCGGCGGAGAGCAGCCCCTGTCGCGGTGTCGCGCGTTCAGGGTTGATGATCGCGCCAGCGGCTCGCTCCCAGCCGAGCTTCACGTCCACACCCCACGGCGTCGGCACCGTCAGTCGCGTGTCGAGCTCGTCGAAGTAGCCGATGCCCCTGAACCGCTTGAAGTCCCAGGTCGCGCTGAGTACAGGATCGAACCCGCCGCGCGCGGCACGGAGGTCCGCAGCCGCCTGTCGACGCGAGAGCTCCGCCTGCCGCGCCACCGGATGCGCCGCCGCTACACGCGCGAGGAAGCCAGAGAGGGTGAGCGAGTCTCCGGCGGCGAGCGTGGCCGCGAGGACCAGGGCGACGATCACTACTTCGTGCCCTGCGACGCGGCGGCGGCCGGCGACCCGGTCGGCGGGAAGCCGTTCACGAGGCGCCAGATCTCGAAGCCCACGCTCACGCGTCGCAGGAGCGCCCACCCGCGTGCTCCCGAACCCAGGCGCAGGGCGCTTGGCCACGGATCGTCGCTCGGATCGGGGTCGACGAGCACACGGTACGTCCCGTCCGCCGCGGCGAACTGGTCGATCACCACCGCGCGGCCGCCGAACGTCCCGACCGCCACGCTCGGCCAGCCGCTGAACTGCACCGACGGCCACCCGGCGAACTCAAGACGCACCTGGTCACCGGGCGCCAACAACGGCACATCGCGTGCGCTGATGTGCAGCGCGACCGCGAGTGCCGGAGATGCCGGCTGCACCGTCGCGATCGCCTCACCATCCTTCACGATCTCGCCGGTGCCCGCACGCAACGCGCGCACGAGGATCCCGTCGCGCGGCGCACGCACCACGAGCAGGTCGCGGCGTTGCTCGAGGTTGTCTCGTCCGGTGGAGAGCTTCGCGACATCGGCCTCGCCTTCGGCGACCTCCGACAGCGTGGACGCCCGATCGCCGTCGACCTTGGCGATCCTTTCCTCGTAGTCGGCGTCCACTCCGGCGCGCTCGGCGCGCGCCGTGCCGAGTCCGGCCTCGACCTCCTGCGCGAGCGCCGAGGCGCGCTGGGCCCTCTGACGCGCTTGCTCGAGCTCGGCGCGCGAGCGCAGGCCGTCCGCGAACAGGCTCGCAGTGCGCACCGCCTGCACCGTCGCGAGCGAATCCTCCAGTCGCGCTGCCGTGAGCGACGCGACGATCTGAGTGATGCGGTTGTCGCCCTTCTCGCGCGCGAAGCGCCAGGCGGTGTCGAGCGCGTCACGCTGGCGGCCGAGCGCGTCGGCCTTGGCCCTCTTGCCGACCACGGCCGCCCGCTTGCTCTCGACCTGCAATCCGGCGCGCTCGAGCGTGCGTGGGTCGAGGTACGCCTCCTTCACCTCGGCGAGCGCGACGATCGGGTCGCCGGCGCGCACCGTGTCGCCTTCCGCCACGTACCACGAGACGATCCGGCCGCCCACCGCCGCGACGGCCTGCTGCGGGCGTTCGTCGGGTCGCAACGCGGTCACCTCGCCCATGCCCTGCACGCTCTGCTGCCAAGGCAGGAAGAGGATCAGGATGAGCAACGTGAGGATCGTGAGCAACCAGCGAACGAGCCTTCGGAACGACGGCTGTCGGCCGAGCAACTTGATCGAGTCGAGCGACCGATCGACGTCGCCCAGGAGGTCGGGCTCGATGGCCATCAGACGGCCCCCCGCGACGTCGGGTAGAGCCCAACGACCATCGGATCGTCCGCGAGAGAGGCCCAGGGTCCTTGGCGGTGCACCCGGCCTCCGTCGAGGACGATCACGCGATCCGCTGCATCGAGCAGCGAGCGCGTGTGCGTGACGACCACGAGCGTCCACGGCGCGGCGCGGTCGAGCAGGACCGCCGCGATCGCGCGCTGCGCCAGGGGCTCGACCGTCGCAAGGCAGTCATCCAGCAGGAGCAGTCTCGGTCGCGCCGCGATCGCGCGCGCGATCAGCAGGCGCACACGCAAGGACGACGGGAGCACACGCGCGTCGCGGGCGATCACGGTGCGCAGGCCGAGCGGCATCGACTGCACGGCATCGGACGCCCCGACGCGCTCAAGCGCGGCGAGCACCTCGCGCGTGCCGACGCCGCGGCGCCCGAGCGCGATGTTCTCCTGGACGGTCCCCTCGAAGAGCTCTGAGGTGCCGAAGACCATACCGATACAGTCGCGCAGGGCCGCCGGATCGAGATCGCGCAGCGTGATGCCGTCGACCTGCACCATGCCCGAGTACCCCGGCCGGATCGCCGAGAGCACGTCGATGAGCGTGCTCTGCCCCGAGCCGTCGGGACCGGTGATCGCGAGGCGTTCACCGGGCGCGACGGAGAACGTGACGCCAGAGAGCGCATCCTGCTCGGCTCCTGGGTACCGATAGCTCACCCGGTCGAGCGAGAGCCGCACACCCGCGCCGCCCTCCGCGAGAGGCAGGCCTTCGCTGCGCTCGAGCGCGAGATCGGTCACGTGCCCCAATTTGTCGACCGCGGTGAGCACGTCGTACACCTCGGCGATCGACTCCACGAGCTTCTCGATGCCGGCGAGCACCGTCACGATCACGAGTTCCGCGGCGACGAACTGGCCCAGCGTGATCTGCCGGTCGATCACCAGCACACTGCCAAGCACGAGCATGGCACCGGTCACCAGGACCTTGAAGCCGATCGCCGCGATCGCCTGCACGATCAGCACGCGGAAGTGCCGCTGCCGGTAGCGAAGGTAGCCGCTCACATGTCCATCCATGCGTTCGAGCGCGGGGGTCGAACGTCCCGCGGCCTTGAACGTATGCGCCGAGCGCGCCACCTCTTCGAGCCAGTGCACCGTGCGGTACTTGTAGGTGCTCTCCGACAGACTCGTCGCCAGGCCACGTGGTCCGGTCACCCGCACGATCGCTACGAGTGTCACGACCAGCGCGAGACTGAAGAGCGTGAAGTACGGGTGGTAAAACGTGAGGAGCAGCAGACCGAAGACGACTTGCAGCAGCGCCGTAGTGGTGCCGGTGAGCAGCTTCCCGAGGCTCTTCTGGATCGTGACAACCTCGAAGAACCGGTTCATCCGCTCCGGTAGGTCCTCGCGCCACGCCTGTTCGAGGTTCACGCGCGGCACGCGGACAGAGAACTCGAGCGCGATGCGCGCGAAGATCCGCTGCTGGATCGATTCCACCGCCGCGAGCTGGAGCACCTGCAGCACGCCGGTCGCGAGCGTACCCGCCACCACGAACGCGATCAGCAGGACCACGGGCTGCAAGAACAGACCACCGGAGACCAACCCGATGATGGCCTGCACACCGAGCGGCAGCGTGAGACTGAAGAGGCCAACCAGCGTGGCGTAAGCGTAGACGAGGCCGATGTTCCCCTTCTCGGAGAAGAGGAGAGCGCCCAATCGCTCGAGCGGCGAAGCGCCGAGGCCCTGGGAGCCGGACCCGCTACCGTCGGCCGAGGCCGGCGCTGCGGGATCTCCTACGGCGATCTGCAGCACCGGGAACAGCACGAGCACGAAACCCTCCGCGCCAGCAAGGCGCGTGAAAGCCCCCTCCTGCGCGAATCGCTCGCCCTCGCCGAGCGCCTCCGCAGTCGCGATGCGGAGCGTCAACCCCGAGGGCTCCACTGCGGAGATGATCGCCGCGCGCACGCCGTCCGTGGGATGGTCGGCGACCACGACCACGGGAGCCGTAACACCGCGCATCGCTGCGCTCCACTCGGTGGCGTTGAACGAACGACGAAGGAACGAGAGGCCGGCGCGACGCCCGAACTCGGCGATCTGATCCGCGAGGGACGCCGCGTCAGTCGCCGGGCCGGCAGCGCGAAGGACATCGGACTTCCAGTCGGAGCCGATGTCAGTGCGCCTGACTTGCCGGAGCAACTGCTCGGTGACTACAAGGGCGAGACCGGTCGGCGTCATGAAGGCGTCGGCATGAATATGGGACTGAAACCTTCAGTTTTCATTTCTGCTTCGTTGGCAACAGATGCTGACCGTCGAGTCCGCCATTCGGTGATAACGCTGTCGTCCATTCGGTCGTTCCCCGGGAGTGCGATGAGCGGATGGCCGCGCCCGCGCGACCACCCGCTCATGGAACCTCGGCTCGTAGGAACGCCTATGGGCGGCGCGGAGTCGCCGGCGCCTTGGTCGCGTGGTCCATGCCGTGCGCCATTCCCTCAGGCATCGGCTTCGCGCCCGCGGCCGGCGCATGATGCCCCTTCATGTTGTCCGCGAACGCCTTCCGCTGCGCCTCGGTGAGCAGGGCCATGAACTCGGCGTGCTCGGCGTCCATATGCTTCTGGATCTCGGCCTTCAGCGCCGGAGCGTTCTGGTCCGCGGCGCCGCGGCGCAGCCCGTCCATCGCCGCGTGATGCTTCGCCTTGATCTCAGTCACTTGGCGGACCTGTGCGTCGGTGAGCGCAATGCCCTTGAAGTGCCCCACGAGCTCGGTGTCGAGCGCCGGCTTGGCGGCCGGATGGTCGTGCGGCATCGCGCCGGTCTGTTGCGCGCGGAGGGCCGGCGCCGCGAAGGCCAGGATGAGGGCGAGACGGAGATAGCGGATCGACATGGAGGTCCTCGTTGGATGGTCGGCGTGCAGTGAACCAAAGGTAAACGGCGGCGGCGCGTTCAGGGTTTTATGAGTGCGCGCACCGACTCGGGGGGCTCGACCGCGACGGCATCAACGGTGTCGAACTCCACCGAGACGATCGAGATGATCAACTTGTACTGCGGAGTCCGCTGTTCGATCCGGGTCGCAATCTTGAGGCCACCGAAGTCCCGGTACTCGCCCACGAGCGTCGTCGTCTCGCTGCGACCGAGCGCACCGCCGACGATCGTGAGACTCCCGGCGCTCAGGCCGCTCGCGGCATCGAAGAACTCCATGATCGTGTCCCCGGTCGCGCGCACCATCCGCACGCGTTGCACGCGCCGTCCGTCGATCTCCGCATCCTCTGCGAGCTCGACCTTGGCGAACTTGGTGAGGTCGTGGAAATCCCCGAAGAAGTCGGCCTGCTCGGCGACCTGCTTCGCCATCTCCTTCTCAAGGAGGATCGCTCCCTGACCCGGCTGCACCGCCCACGCATGCGTGCCGTCGAATCCCGAGAGGATCTCGCCGAGCGGGCCAAAGGTGGTGCGAAAGAGGTACTTGTTCGGGCGCAGCTTGAGGATCTCGAGCGGGGCCACGATCCCCGCGTCCGGGATCGAGTAGGTGCCGACCATCCGGACCGACTGGTGCGCCTCAAGGGCCGCGCGCCCGCCGACGAGCGAATCGTGTCGCGCGGTGATCGAGTGCGGCGTCTGCGCGCGAATCGCCAACGGTGCCAACACGAGCAGGCCGGCAAGAGCCGCGACTGCCGTGCCTGACTGGTGACCGAGTAGTGAGCGGAGCGGGAGTCGGTGGGGCATGCCCCCAAGATACCGCTCGCACAGGTCAGCGGTTCCCCTCACCGCTCCGGTGGCGGCGTCACGGGAAGTCCCGCCTGCAGCGCGAGCGCGACCCGTTCCTGATTCGTCTCCGACCCGCCAGTGATGATCGCCGCCAGGTTGTTCTGCACGAGAAAGACCATCGGCGAGGCGAATGGCGGCACGCGTCCCGGCGGTGCGCCGGTGTAGGGATCGAGCGAATCGGTCACCGCACGTCGAGCCGTGCTGTCGCGGTAGACCCAAGCGTACACTTCACCACCGCCAGCGGCGAAGACCGACGGCGGCACGCGCATCCAGTCCGGGCCTGCCGGCGCCTGCTCCACGACGCGTGGCGCGACGCCGGCGCGCACCAGGCGCTCGAGCACCTGAGCGGCGGTCCAGAGCCCGGTCCTGGGCATCGCTGCCACTCGCGCTGCCGTCGACTCCGCACGCGCGATCCCGCCTCGCACGGTTCTCGCTTCCTCGGTTCGCTTCGCCTCGCCGCCGCACGCGACCGCGAGCAGCGTTGCTGTGAACATCGTCCACGTGAGTCGCGTTCCGGTGAGCGCCGTGGCCGCGCTCGCGCGAGCCCACGACCATCGCTCCGACCACCGCATTATGTTCTCCCCATGAGGCAAGACCCCGCCGACCGACCGGTGAACACGAGCCCAGTCCGCATCGACAAATGGCTCTGGGCCGCGAGGTTCTTCAAGACGCGCTCCCTCGCCGCCGAGGCGGTGGACGGGGGGAAGGTGCAGGTGAACGGCGATCGCGCCAAGCCCGCGAAGTCCGTGAAGCCGGGTGACGAGGTGCGCCTCCGCCTTGGGCCATATGAGCATGTGGTCGCGGTGCGGGGCACCGCCGAGCGGCGCGGAACGTCCGCAGAGGCCGTGCGCTTGTACGAGGAGACGGCGGCATCGATCGAGGCACGCGCGAAGTTGCACTGGCAACTCACCAAGGCCACACCCTCGCTCGACCCCGAACAGGGACGACCGTCCAAGCGCGACCGGCGCGAACTCGAACGGTTCCGCAAGCGCTGACCTAAGAGAGAGCGGGCGTGGCGGGTGCACCACCAACGACCCGCGCGACACCCGCCACGCGAGCAAGCGTCGCGTCATCGAGCCGGTGGCCGCCGGCGAAGTGCTCGAACGCATGCGTGAAGCGCGCGGCATCGAGCCTCGCACGCTCCACCGCGATCTGCTCTGCCGAGACGAACACATCTCGCTCGCCCACGACCACGGTACAGCGCGTGGCAGCGAGCGGAGCGCCGGCGCCCAGGTCGATCTCAGGGGCGAGTGATGCGCCCCAGCAGATCAGATGCGCCGGTGCGACCCCACCGCGCGCGACCCAGCGCGAAGCGGCAGCGGCGCCTTGAGAGAAGCCGAGCACCACGAGTGGCACGTCGACCGCGACGCGCGCCCGGTATGTCTCCAATACCTGTGCGAGCCAGTGCGCCTGATCCTCGATCTCGTCGGCGCGGTCCTCCCGCGTCATCCAGGAGGCTCCCACCTCCGCCGCGGTGTGGCTCGCGAGTGGAGTGCGGGCATCGTAGAACCGTGAGAGCGCCTCGGGCGCAACGATCAGCCGACTCCCGTCGTCGATCGCCCCGAACCCTCCGACGAACCGGCTCGCGAGCTGACCGTACCCATGGAGCACGATCCAGAGTTCCCGGACGGCCGCCATGTCGTCGGGGCCGCGGACCGCGCAGCGACCGGTCCGGCGAGTGGAGAATCGTTCGATGCGGGGCTCGAGCGGCTCGGGCATGCCGGAATCAACCCGGCGTCCTGACGCGGGACCAGTGGCGGCGAGGTCCGGGGAGCGATTACAATTCGAGCCGAACCCTGATCCCCCGGAGCAACGCGATGACCAGCAGCAGCGAGCCGTACGACCCGAACAAGCTCGGTTGGGGCTTCGCGGCCGCGATCATCCTGCTTGCCATTGTCGCGAACGTGACGGCGTACAGCATCCACAAGGCGACCTATCTCAAGCCGGACAAACCCGCGGCCGCCCAGACCGCGCACTGAGCAAGGCGCGTCGCGGAGCTCGCTAGCAGGCGCGTCGCGGAGCTCGCTAGACGACGAAGACGGGACAGGATACACGAGCGGGGGACGGCGCTGAGCCGTCCCCCGCTTTCACTTGCCGCCCACCTAAGCGATCAGTTCTTGTGACGGAACGTGATCCGGCCGCGGCTCAGGTCATACGGTGAGACCTCGACCGAGACTCGGTCACCCTGGAGCACACGGATGCGGAATCGCCGCATCTTGCCCGCCATCGTGGCGAGGACGTCGTGCCCGTTGGAGAGGAGCACCCTGAACGTCGCGCTGGGGAGCACTTCGCTGACGGTGCCTTCGAGTTCGATCGCTTCTTCTTTGGCCATACGATCCGGTAAAAGGGGAACGTCGAAAGCTATCGGGACGGGGCGTCCGATGGCAGGGGTGCGGGCCCGGCATCGCAGCGCGGCGTTCCCGCGGCGGCGGCCTGAAGGACCGCGACGACCTCGCGTACGGTCGAGGCGCCGGCATCTCCGTCGTACATCGACTGCTTCTCTCGCGCGAACTGGTCGATCAGCCCCGCCTCACGCGCGGCGATCGCCCGGGTCTGCAGAAAGGCAGGCCGCTCCACCCAGCATCCGACGTCGTTGCCGGCCGCGTCGAGTATCACGACCGTCGGCGTCGCCGCGCGACCATCGGGGGTCCGGTGCGACTCCATGATCGGCTTCCCCGCGTCGGGCAGCACGATCCGCATCTCGAGCGACGGCACGAGCTCCACGAGGCGGGCGATGTACGGGATGGTGTTCACCGAGTCACTGCAGCCGTCGATCGCGCTCACGAGGATCCGCCACCGGCCCGGCAGCGCCTTCGCCACCACGAGCAGGTCGGCGGGCACGAGCGACGCATTGGTGTGCTTCACCCACTGCGCCCGTCGCGCGACCGCGGCCGCGAGGAACGTCCGGTAGTCCACGCCGCTCGCGTAGAGCGCGTTGAGTGTGGAGTCGGCCGCGACGCGCGGTGCCAGCGGCACGCCACCGAGCGGCAATCCGCCGAGCGCCAAACCTGACTCGCACGACGGAAGGGGAGCGATCGCCGCGAACGTCGCGACGACGACGTGAATGAGCATCGGGACTCCAGAGGGCGTGAGGACCCGTGCAAGATGGCGCATCGCACGCCGCCCTGTCCACGGTCCGAGGGGCGGGTTAGTGTCCCGCATGCCCGCACTGCTCACCTGGTTCGTCGACGGCCTCACCGGCAATCCGCTCGAGGTCGTGGCGGCGATCTTCGGCGTCGTGAGCGTCTGGCTCAGCACGCGGGAGCATATCGCGAGCTGGCCCACCGCGATCGTGAACGTCACGCTCTACTTCGTCGTCTTCCAGCGCGCCAAGCTCTACGCCGACATGGGACTGCAGGTCGTCTACCTGGCACTCTCGCTCTATGGCTGGTACGAATGGAAGTTCGGTGGCGCCGGCCGCACCGCACTGCACGTCACCCGCACCAGCCGACGACAGGCAGCCACGCTCCCGGCGCTCGCCATTTCCTTCACCCTGGTGCTCGGCGCGTACCTCGACCACTACACCGACGCGGCACTCCCCTGGATCGATTCCGCCGCCGTGGCCACCAGTCTTGCGGCACAGTGGATGATGACGCGCAAGCTGCTCGAGAACTGGCTCGTGTGGATCGCGGTCGACGTGGTCTACGTGGCGATGTTCATCACGAAGGGCCTCTACGTGACCTCCGTGTTGTACGCGATCTTCCTCCTGCTCGCGGCGCAGGGGTTCTTCCAATGGCGGCGCTCGTGGGCAGCACACGTATCGTCCTGACGGGACCAGAGTGCAGCGGCAAGACGACACTCGCCGCCGCCCTCTCGGACCACTTCGGCGTCCCCTGGCTGCCAGAGGCGGCACGGAGATTCGTCGAGACCTCGCCCGGGGCACTCTCGGCAGCGACGGTCGAGCCGATCGCGCGGCTTTCCATGAGACTCGAGGATGATCTGTTGGTCAGCGCGCCTCCCCTGATCGTCCGAGACACGGATCTCGTGAGCACGGTCGTGTACGCGCATCACTACTACGGGCACTGTCCGCCGTGGATCGAGCGCGAGGCGAGCGCGCGGCGCGCCGACCTCTACCTGCTTGGACGACCCGACCTGCCGTGGACGCCTGACGGTGTGCGCGACCGACCCACGCAGCGACAGGAGCTGTTCGTCGAGTTCGCGCGCGCGCTCACGGCGATCGATGCACGTGTCGTCGTACTGCATGGGGAGGGTCACGCGCGCACGATGCTGGCGCTACGCGCGGTGAGGGACTTGCTCTCCGAGCGCGCGAAGCCTGGCGGGATCCCGGCGCGCTGACCCTTCACCGCGCAGGCCAGCCCTTCACCGCGCCGGCCAGCCCGTCACCGCGCCGGCCAGCCCGCCACCGCGGCGTCGAGCCGCTCCACGAACGCGGCGATCGTGCGCGCCGCGCCATAGAAGAACCCCGGCTGGATCCGCTCCGGATCATCCGTCGGCTTGTGGTAGTCGGGGTGGTCCTCGACGCCGAAGTACACGAACGGGATCTTCGCCGCGTGGAACGCGCCCTGATCCGACTGGTTGGTCCAGTCGTCCTGCCCACCACCGCTGTCATGACCGAGCAGGAGCTTCACGGCGGCGATCGGCACGAGCGACTCGAGCACCGGGCGCATCGCCGGCCACGGCGTCGCACCGGCAGCGTACAGCTCGCCCTGGTCGTTGCGCGAGACCATGTCGAGATTCACATTGGCGACGATCGACGCCAGCGGGACAGTCGGTGCGTCCACGAAGGCGCGCGCACCCAACAGCCCTATCTCCTCGGCGTCCCAGAGCGCGAAGATTATGTTGTGCGCCGGCGGATGCGCCTTGAAGTGCGCCGCCAGCGCGAGCACCGCCGCCGTGCCGGATGCGTTGTCGTCGGCGCCGTTGTAGACCTGCCCGTTGCGCGTGCCCACATGGTCGTAGTGCGCGCTCACGACGATCGTGCGCGCGGACCTGGTTCGACCTCGCACGAGGCCGAGCACGTTCGCCCCGCGCACCGAGTCCGCGCCCGCACGTCGCGCGCGCACCCACGGGTGCACGAAGCGACCGTCGACCGGATCGAGCCCGATGCGGTGGAACTCCGACTCGAGCCAGCGCCGGGCCTTCGCGTTCTCCGGCGTCATCGCGGCCCGACCGGCCATGGAGTCGTTCGCCAGTCTGAAGACGTCGCGGATGAGTTGCGCGGAGTCGAGTGCGGGGAGCGCGGCGGGCGCCGTCGTTGCCGTGGACGCCTTCGGCTCGGCGGACGGTGTCGCCGGCGCGACGCAGGCGAGCGAGAGGGCGACGATGGCCAACACGGCGAGGGACGCTGCCTTGTCAGAGCAGGCGGGAGCACACGGGGCGTGGATCATGACAGGAATCTGGAACGAGGGCACCAGCAACTCAACCAAGGCGCTACACGAGCTGGGCCCGAGAAAGAGCCTCAGGACATCTGCTCCTGACATGCGCTCCTGACACGCGCTCCTGACACGCGCCTCAGGAGGGCAACGCGAGTCACCCACGACCGCCGCGAAGAAGAAGAGCGGGGCAAGGCGTCTCAAGCTGCACGCCCTACCCCGCTCTTCCTTCCCTCGTCACCGAGGGGACCCATCGACTGCTTACCAGGACGTCACGGCCTCGAGCATGAAGCCCTTGAAGTTGCCGCCGCTGCGAATGTCGCGGCGGCCGAATCCGGTGTTGTCCTGATTCACGTACTCGGCCTTGAGGAGCAGGTTCGGTGTGAGGAACCAGCCGCCGACCAGCTGCATGCGCTCCACCTTCACGTTCGAGTTGTCCTGGAGCGTCAGGGCGGCGCCGGTGACGCCGAGGTCACCGGCGAAGTTCGACAGCCGGGCGCCGATGTACATCTTCTCGCCAGGCAGGAAGCGGTAGACCGCCTCGTACATGGTGTGCGTGATGTCGCGCTCCACCGTCTCGGCCGCGCCGCGGCCCGAGGCCACCTCGTACAGGCCGAAGAACTCGAGGCCGCGGAACTTGATGAACGGGTTGATCATCGTCGCAGTCATCTTGTCGCTGAACGCGGGGTTGATCGCGCCCGAGGTGGGGTTGGCCGACTCCGATGCCCTGAAGTTCTCAAGCACGTAGTAGTAGCGTGAGCCCGCGCGGTCGCCGTTGTAGAGCGTGTTGCTGACGGCGCTCTTCTGGCTGCGCCACGACCCGGTCAGGCGGACACGGAGGTCGTCGGTGAGCTGGCGGTCGAAGCCGAGTTTGACCATGTGGGCCGGATCGCGATCGGCCGGACGGGCGAGCTGGCCACGGATCTCACCGTTCGTGATCGCCGCGACGGCGAGGAAGCCACCGCGCTGGACGATCGCCTCGGCGCCCACTTCGGTGGTGAAGGCCTCGAGGATCGAGTTGCCGACGAACGGGTTGTAGATGCCCTGGCCGTTGTCGGTGCGACGGAAGTGCTGGTCGCCGTAATTGACCTCGAAGTGACCGATCTTGACGGTCGTGTACTTCATGAGGTTGTTGAAGAGCGGCACGTTGAAGGGCGACTCATCGATCTGGATGAAGCCATCCTTGACCCACGTCTCGTTGTGGCGACGCGCCGAGAGGTAGCTGGTCATCTGCACGCGGATGCCGGGGGCGAGCTGCGCGTTGAGGATCATGTTCGCGACGGCGTTGTTGAATCCCTTGCCGATCACGATGAGACGGTTGCGGTTGGAGGTGGCGAGCGCGCCAGCGCTGCCGGGTGACGGGTTCACTGCGGCGACGAACACCGAGTCGGCGTCGTTCGAGTGCGTCAGCCCTTGGAACTGCTGGGTGAACGCGGCGCCGATCGTCATCTTGAAGCCCTCGTACGTGGCCCCGGCTCGCTTGGGGGTCTCGAACATGTTGATGCCGCGGGCGTCATAGGGCCGCGTGTACTGGATCACCATCGGCTGCGGATACTTCGCCTGCGCGGAGTCGATCACCTGTGCGCCGGCGGGCACGGCCATGGCCAGGCCGGCGGCGAGCATGAGGACGTTACGGGTGCTGAGCATTGCAGTGTACCTCGGGGGAAGGAGACCGGACCAGTGCGCCGGTCAGGGTTGGAGCAACAATCAGTTCTGGAGTATCAGGTCGAAGTTCACGACGACGACGGGACCGACCTTCATGACGCCCATCATCAGCTTGGGTGGGACCACCTGCCATTCGGTCATCGTCAGCGAGTACTTGCCCACGACGTGCAGCGCGCCGCTGGCGGCCGCAGAGAACTCGGCCGGCATCGAGATCGGCTTCGTCACACCGTTGATGGTGAGGGCACCTGTCAGCGTCCCCTGCACCGGGACCGCGGCGCTGAGCTCGTAGCCGCTCATGGTGAAGACGATATTCGGGTTCGCGGTACCGTTGAGCGCCTTCATCATGTGCCCGTTCATCGTGCCGTTGGCGCAGTCGAGCTTCGCGGTCGGGAAGGTCAGCGTGACCGTCTTCACGGCCTTCTGGCCTTTGAGCACACCGGAGAGCGCGCCGACGTCCGCGTCGATCACAGCATCGATCCGCGTCGCGTTGCACGACCATTTCCGCACGGTGGACGTGCCGTCGAACCAGACACGGCTCTCGGCGGCGAGCTTGAGCGAGTCGCCCATAGGACGCCACGCCCCGGCGACGGTGAGGCAGAGCAGGGCCGCCGAGACGCTGCGGACGCTTCTGCGCATTGTGGGTCTCTCCCTTCATTGCGAGTCACTTCGGATCACTCGGCGCGCCCAGTGCGCGTTTCGTGAGTTGAAGGTCGCGGTGCGGGATACCCTTATCAGTAGGGTCGTGCCCGAACTTTGGTCCGGTGCTTCAGGTCCACTGGGTAGGGGTTACCCCTACCTCAATTGCACGGCAGCGCGCCGGGGTACAGGGGCGTGTGCGACCAGCCCGTCAGCGTCAGGGTGGTGATGCCAAGCACGGGCATGCGGCTCTCGATCCGCACCGGCACGTGGCAATCGCTCTCCGCGAGGTGGATCCTGATCTTGCCGGGACCCTTGTAGCGCTTTGGGTCCCTGACCTCCATCTCGACGACCCGGGTGCGGAAGACGCCGGCCGGCGTCGTCAACGTGTCCCAGCCCACGGTGCGCACGATCGTCGGATTGCGCCGCGCGTCAAAGTGCCGGTCCACGCGGATCACGGTGTCGCGGTCGAGCGGCAGGGTACGGAGCAGGTAGAGGAACGAGAGTTCGTCGAGCGGGAACTCGCTGCCAAGCGCGCCGCCGCCGCCGTCGGCGTCGGACCACCGGTGGTTGTCCCGATCGATCGTCACGTGCTCGTCGCTGCGCGAGAGCACATGACGCTCCTGCTTCTCGAAGCGCAGGATCGCGAACCGCCGCGGGTCGAACCAGGACGACGTGCGATCGGTCGCGTGGATCGGCCCCTTGCCCGCCTCCATCTCGAACCGCATCCGCCAGGTCGGGACCCCCTGCTCGACCACGGGTCCTTCGATCCACATGCGACCCTTGCCAACGTCGCCGAGACGCGCGATCCGCACCTCATAGCTCAGCGCCTCGCCCACCGTGAACGGAAGCGTGAGTTGCTGCGCCGCGAGTCGCGACGCCGCGAGCGGCGCCACGCAGAGCAGAGCGCCGCACAGGACACCGAGGCGTACGCGACGGCTCACGGAGCAGGATGAGTAGGCATCACGAGTGTGTAAGCATAGGCATCGTACACCGCGCGACCAGCGGAACTCCCCCTGCCGCGCGTGGGGGATGCCCCCACCCGTTCGGTTCGTCGATCCGCCAGGCCGCGACTGAAGGAAACGAGCAGGGGCGGCCCGAATGGGCCGCCCCCCTCACCTCTCCCATCTCCCCTCTGCCCCTATTGCACCGCGTTGATCATGTCGAAGATCGGCAGGTACATCGCCACGACCATGCCGCCCACGACCACGCCGAGGAACACGATCATCATCGGCTCGAGCAGCGAGAGCAGTCCGCTCACCGCGGCGTCCACTTCCTCGTCGTAGAAGTCGGCGATCTTCGAGAGCATCTCGTCGAGGCCGCCGGTCTGCTCACCGACGGCGATCATCGAGATCACCATCGGCGGGAAGACCTTGCTCTTGGCGAGCGGAGCGGAGATCGTGTCACCGCCCGCGATCGAAGTGCGCGACGCGAGGATCGCGTCCGAGACCACGCGATTGCCTGCGGTCTTGGCCGTGATCTCGAGCCCGTCGAGGATGCTCACGCCCGAGCTGATGAGCGTGCCGAGCGTGCGGGTGAAGCGCGACACGGCCGACTTGCGCAGCACATCTCCCAAGACCGGCGCCTTGAGCAGCATGCGGTCGACCACGAGCTGTCCGTTGGACGTGGCGTAGTAGCCCTTGAGTCCACGGAACCCGAAGAACCCTGCGGCGATGAGCGCCCACCAGTAGCTCTGCAGGAAGTTCGAGAGTCCGATGACGATCCGCGTCGGCAGCGGGAGCGCGAGGCCGACCGCCGCGAACATGCTCTCGAACGTCGGGATGACGAACAGGAGCAGCACGGTGATCGCCGCCCCGGCCACGCCCATGATCACACCCGGATAGATCATCGCGCCTTTCACCTTGCGAACAAGGGCGTCGTTCTTCTCCATGAACGTCGCGAGACGCATGAGGATGGTGTCGAGGATACCGCCAGCCTCGCCGGCCGCGACCATGTTCACGTACAGCTCGGTGAACGCGTTCGGGTGCTTGGCGAGCGCGTCCGCAACGGTGTGTCCCGACTCGACGTCGAACACCACCTGGCGCGTGACGTTCTGCAGGACCGGATTCTCGGACTGCTTCGAGAGGATGTCGAGGGCCTGTACGAGCGGCAGACCCGAGTTGATCATCGTCGAGAACTGCCGGGTGAAGATCACGATGTCGCGCATCGAGATCGCGCCCTTGGTCTTGGAGCCGGACTTCGCGGCCTCCTCGACCTTGATGACGTTCAGCCGCAGCTTCTTCAGCTGCGCAACGGCGTCGTCCTTGCTCGACGCCTCGATCGTGGCGTTCTTGAGGTCGCCCTGCGCGGTGCGGGCGGTGTACGTGAATGCGGTCATCTGGTCTCCTGGGGACTATGCGCTCAACGGCGGCCGGCGCCGCCCGGGGCGCCCTGCTTGAGGGCCCCGGACGGGCCCTCGTCTACATTGGTCTTGCCGATCATGCGGAGGAACTCGTTCGGGTCGCCCGACACGCGCAGACACTCCTCCTCGGCGACTTCCTTGGCGACGTAGAGCTGGTACAGCGCGTCGTTCAACGTCTGCATCCCGTACTTCTTGCCCGCCTGCATCGACGAGTAGATCTGGTGGATCTTGTCGTCGCGGATGAGCGTGCGGATCGCCGGCGTCACCACGAGGATCTCCGCCGCCATCACGCGCCCCTTGCCGGTGCGACGCGGCAACAGGATCTGCGTGATGATCCCCTCGAGCACGAAGGCGAGCTGCGCGCGCACCTGCGCCTGCTGGTGGCTCGGGAAGACGTCGATGATGCGATTGATCGCCTCGGCCGCCGAGTTCGTGTGCAGGGTCGCGAACGCGAGGTGGCCCGTCTCGGCGATCGTGAGTCCGGCGTGGATCGTCTCGTGGTCGCGCATCTCGCCCACCAGCACCACGTCAGGGTCCTCGCGCAGCGCGTACTTGAGGGCATTGGAGAACGACTTGGTGTCGGTCCCCACCTCGCGCTGGTTGACGATGCACCCCTGGTGCTTGTGGATGAACTCGATCGGGTCCTCGACCGTCAGGATGTGTCCTTTCCGTTCCCGGTTGATCTTGTCGATCATCGCCGCGAGCGTCGTCGACTTGCCTGATCCCGTCGGGCCCGTGACGAGCACGAGTCCGCGCGGCTTCTCCGCCATCATCGCGATCACCGGCGGGAGCTTGAGATCGGCGAATGTCTTGATGTTGAACGGGATCTGGCGCATCACGATCGACACGCAGCCGCGCTGCTTGAAACAGTTGCCGCGGAAGCGCGCGAGGCTCTGGATGCCGAACGAGAAGTCGAGCTCGTCCTCCATCTCGAAGCGCTTCTTCTGGTTCTCCGTCAACACCGAATACGCGAGTTGCAACGTGTCCTTCGGGGCGAGGACGATCTCCTGCCGAGACGACTGGATCTCGCCGTCGATGCGCATCTTCGGGCGCTCGCCGGCGGTGATGTGCAGGTCCGACGCTCCGCGCTCGATCATCTCCTCCAAGAGCACGCGGAGGTTGACCGGCTGCGGTGCGGCGGCGGGTGTAGCGGGAGCGGTCATCGAATGGCCACGACTGGAGGATGGATGCGCATGCTCAGGCGCTGGTCTCGCGCACGACCTGCTCGAGCGTGGTGATGCCCTTCCACACCTTGAGCAAGCCGTCCATACGCAGCGTCAGCATGCCCCCCGCGACCGCCGCGTCCTTGATCTCGGCGGCGCCGACGTTCTGCAGGATCAACTTGCGCAGCTCGGGCGTCATGAACATCACCTCGTACGCGCCCTGCCGGCCCTTGAGTCCGGAGCCGTTGCAGACGTCGCAACCCTTCCCCTTGAAGAACGGCATCTCCATGACGCGCGTCTCGACCGTCACGTTCTGCAGGTGCGGCAAGGCGTCCTTCGGTGCCCGCGAGATCATGTCGTTCAGCGACTCCGGGGTGAATCGCAGGTCGCGCAGCGTCATCGACTCGGTGAACTTCGCGGCCTCGAAGTCGGCGGCGTCGGGTTTGTAGATCGCCTTGCAGCCGGAGCAGATGCGCCGCAGCAGTCGCTGCGCGAGCACGAGGTTGAGGGCCGAGCTCACGTTGAACGGCTCGAGTCCCATGTCCATGAGACGCGTCACCGTCTCGGCGGCCGAGTTGGTGTGCAGCGTCGAGAGCACCAAGTGACCAGTGAGCGCGGCCTTGATGGCGATGCCGCCCGTCTCGAGGTCGCGGATCTCGCCGACCATGATGATGTTCGGGTCCTGCCGCAGGAACGCCTTCAGCGCCGCGGCGAAGGTCATGCCGATCTCGGTCCGCACCAGCACCTGATTGACCCCGTGGAGATTGTACTCCACCGGGTCCTCGGCCGTCATGATGTTCGTGTCGATGGCGTTGACCTTGCTGATGCAGCTGTACAGCGTGGTCGTCTTGCCCGACCCCGTCGGACCGGTGACGAGCACCATGCCGTACGGGTTCGACACCGCCTCCATGAGTTCCTTCTCGGCGCGCGGCTCGATGCCGAACTTCTCGAGGTCGAGCGTCAGGTTGCCCTTGTCGAGGATTCGCAGCACGACCTTCTCGCCGAAGAGCGTTGGCAGGGTCGAGACGCGGTAGTCGATGACCTTCTTGCCCATCTTGAGCTTGATGCGCCCGTCCTGCGGAACGCGTCGTTCGGCGATGTTGAGCGAGCTCATGATCTTGAACCGTGAGATCAGCGCCGGCTGCATCTTCTTGGGCGGCTTCATGACCTCCATGAGCGCGCCGTCGATCCGGTAGCGCACCCGCAGATCGTGTTCGAAGCACTCGAAGTGGATGTCGGAGGCGCCGCGCTTGACCGCATCGGTGAGGATCGCGTTGATCAGCTTCACGACGGGCGCATCGTCCACCGCAGCGGCGAGCGCTGCCGCCGACATCTCCTCCTTCTCCTCCGAGACCACCTCGACGTCGCCCTCGGACTCCATCCCCTCGATCTCGTCGAGCAACGCCGACATCTGCGTGTCGTTCGACTCGTAGAGCTTCTCGATCACGTTGCGGAGGGTGAACTCGCCCGCGATCACCGGGAAGATGTCGTAGCGTGTGATGAACTTGAGGTCCTCGATCACGCCGAGGTTCGACGGATCGGCCATCGCGACGGTCAGCGTGCGTCCATCGCGCTTGAGCGGGAGCACGAGATGCTTCGTCGCGAGATCCGCCGGCACGAGCTTCACGATCTTCGGGTCGACCTCGAACTTCGAGAGGTCGACGGCCGGCATCTTGAACTGCCGAGCGAGACAGCGCGTGAGCTCGTTCTCCTGGATGAATCCAAGCTTCACGAGATTGTAGCCGACGCGCGTTCCGTTCTGGCGCTGTTCGTCGAGCGCTTTCTGAAGCTGCTCGCGCGAGATCAACCCCTCCTTGAGGAGGAGATCACCGATCCGTTCGCTGCCGGCGGTCGCTGCGGAGGCCATGGAGTCAGTTCGAGACGTGGCGCGACTCCCCCGGTCGGTCGCTGGACCGACCGGGGGTGGGAATGCGGTGAAAGTGCCCGTCCGAGTGCGACGGTGTCAAGGACTACTGACGCGTTCATCAGCGTTCGAGCGGCCTGAGCTCCGTGTCGCTAGGACGAGGGGAGAACGAAAACGTGACAAGTGGAGCGATCTTCGCCGCGAGCGCGGGACCGATGCCCTTCACGCGCTCGAGTGCCTGCAGCGAGCCAAATGGGCCGTGTGCCTCGCGATCGGCGACGATGCGGCCGGCCAAGGCCGGCCCGATGCCCGGCAGCCGGTCGAGTTCAGCGGCGCTCGCGACGTCGACGTCCACGCTGAAGTCGACCCTGCCGTCGACCCTGCCGTCGACTCTGCCGTCGACCCTGCCGTCGACTCTGACGGGGTCACGCAAGGCCACCTTCGGTGCTGCTGCCGGGGTGGGGGCGCGCCCGCGCCGAGACGCCGAGGGTCGGCGCTTACCGCCCGAGGCGACGGCTGAATCAACCGCTGCCATCTGCACCGCCAGAGCCGAGCGGTCTGTGGCAGACGCCGGGGGCTCGAGAGCCCGACAGCCGCGGACCCCCACGCCGAGCGCGGCGACGGCGGCGACAAAGAGGAGGGCCTGTCGTTCCGCGGGAGTGGGCACGACGGCAGACTACCTGGCGGGCGCCCGCGGGGAGTCACCAAAACCCCGCCGACGATGCAGAAGCAACGCGGATCGAGCCGTGATCAAAAGCCGACAGGTGATCACACAGCTTGTTCTGTGTCTCTATACAGTCTTTATAGTGTTTGTGAAGTGCTCTTAAAAGGCACTATAGGTCGCGGATGATCGCGAGCGCTACCGAGCCGACGATCCCCAGCGTCGCTGACCTCACCTTGTCAGGAGTGTCACCGGTCATATGATGCCACGGATAGTCGAGATCGATCACGTCGATCACCCTCAGACCCACCGCGATCAGCGGCACGTGATCGTCCGTGATCGCCAGGCCGGCGCGATTGCTGAACACGGCTCCATGCCCCAGCCGCTGCGCCGTCGTCCATACCCGCTGCACGACCTCCGGAGCCGACTGCACTGAATACGCCTCCTGCTCGAAGACCGGGTTCTCGTCCCCCACCATGTCCCAGAGCACACCCAGCAGCGGCCGGTAGTCGGCACTGGGCAGATGCTCGGCGAAGTACTTGGACCCGATCAGCACGTCCACACCGGTGTCGAAACTCCCGTAGTCCTCGCCGTCGACGAACAGGAGGTCCACGCCGACCTTCGGCGGGGACTTCTTGAGCGCGTCCGCGACTCCGAAGAGAATGGCGACGCCCGACCCACCATCGTTCGCACCCGGCACCGGCTGCGCGGCCAACGCCGGATCGGTCTCCTTGTCCGAGCGCGGACGCGTGTCCCAGTGCGCCAGGTAAAGGACGCGCTTCGTGTCGGCCGGCCGGAATCGGGCAAGTACGTTGCGCATCGGGAGCCGCAGGCCCTCTGCCGTCGTGTGGACCCACTCCTGGACGATCACCGTGTCGGCGCGATGGCGGAGCTCCGTGACGAGCCATTCACCCATCGCCTTGTGCGCTCGGGTGCCGGGGACCCTCGGGCCGAACGCGACCTGCTGCTGCACATAGCCGAGCGCAGCGGCGGCATCGAACTCATTCGTTGCCATGGGGGCCGAGCCATCACGCGCAGCAGCGTCCGCGCCGCCGCACGCGAAGGTGGCGGCCGTGAGCACGGCAGCAAGAGGGCGTGCGGAGGCCCAGCGGTGCGGAAGCGCGATCACGGATCCTCGGGGGACGGGGCCGCACCAACGGGTCGCGGCGGGGTACACTGTGGCAGATCGTGGGGCGCGGCCTTGCCCTGCACCACACGTGAAGTGGAATATACGAGATTGCCCAGCGGCAACGCTCTGTTCGTCCCCCGCACCGGTCCGGCGTGAAGATCGTCGCTCGCTACATCCTCCGCGAACACCTCGGCCCGCTGGTCTTCGCGCTCTCCGCGCTGACCTCGCTGATGCTGCTCAACTTCGTCGCCAAGCGGTTCGGCGACCTCGTGGGCAAGGGTCTGCCGTGGACGGTCATCGCCGAGTTCATGATGCTCTCGGTCCCGTTCACCGTGGCGATGACGTTGCCCATGGCCGTACTCGTCGCGACGCTGCACGCCTTCTCGCGCTTCGCGGCCGAGAACGAGATCACCGCATTCAAGGCGAGCGGGGTGAGCATGCAACTCCTGGTGCGCCCCGTGATCCTCGCGTCGATCGTGTTGACCTTCTTCATGATCTGGTTCAACGATCAGGTGTTGCCGCGCGCGAATCACCGGCTCGCCACGCTCCAGTCCGACATTGCGCGCGTGAAGCCGACGCTCGCGTTGCAGGAGCAGGTGATCAACGAAGTGGTGCCGCGCCAGCTCTTCCTGCGCGCCGGACGGATCGAGTCGGGCAGCAATCAGCTACGCGACATCACCATCTACGACCTCGGCGATCCCACGCGCCGGCGCACGATCGTCGCCGACAGCGGCGTGCTCGCGTTCACCGCCTCGGGCGAGGACCTCCTGTTGACGCTCCAGTCGGGCTCGACCACCGAGGTCTCGTCTGAGGAGCCGGACCGGTTGCAGCGCAGTTTCTTCGCCGAGGACGTGTACAAGGTGCGCGGCGTGGCGGTGCGCCTCGACCGCCAGGAGGACCGGGCGGCGTACAAGTCGGACCGTGAGCTGAGCGTCTGCGAACTGCAGGCGCGAGTGACCGAGGCCGCGACGCAGCGCGACAGCGCCTGGGTACGACTGCATCGCGCGTCGGGGGACTCGACGAACGCGGCGCGCGCGCCCTCGTCGCGCGGTGGCGTTGGAGTGCTCTACTGCCGGGCGACGACGTTCCTGAGTGGGCTCCTCACGCCCAAGGTGGCGCAGGCGGCGGTGGTCGCCACGAGTCGCGGCAGTGCGCCGAGCCCGCAGGAGCAGGACGCCACCGCGCTCATCACCAGCGGCATGCAACTCGAACTCGACATCGCGCAGCATGCGATCGACCAGTTCCGCGTGGAGATCGAGAAGAAGTTCGCGATCGCGACGGCCTGCATCGTGTTCGTCCTGCTCGGGGCGCCGATCGCGCTGCGCTTCCCACGCGGCGGTGTCGGCCTCACCATCGGCGTGAGCCTCGGTGTCTTCGGCATCTACTACGTGGGTCTGCTCGGCGGTGAGGCGCTCGCCGACCGTGCGCTGGTCGACCCCGGCATCGCCATGTGGGCGACGAATATCCTGCTGGGTCTGGTCGGTGTGGTGCTCACGGCGCGCCTCGGAAGCGAGGGCTCGACGTCGCGGGGGAGCGAGACATCGGAGTGGTGGGGCCGGTTCATGGAGCGCTTCCGCCGCCGGAAGGGGGCATGAGGCGACGACTGCTGCATCCGCTCGACCGGTATGTCTTCGTCGAGTTCCTCAAGGTCCTGTTGGCGACGGCGTTCGGTTTTCCGTTGCTCGTGATCATCATCGACATCAGCGAGAAGCTCGACTCGTACCTCACGCGACAACTGCCGATGGCCGACATCGCGCTCGCGTACCTGTACGGCGTGCCCGACACGATGTTCTTGGTGCTCCCCGCGGCGGTGCTCTTCGCGACGGTCTTCACGATCGGCGGCTTCACGCGGCACAGCGAGATCACGGCGGCCAAGGCGTCGGGGATCAGCTTTCACCGTTTCATCAGGCCGATCGCACTGGGGGCGCTCGGCGCGACGGGGGTCGGCCTCTTGCTCGCCGAGGTACTGCCGCCGCTCAACGCGCGCCGGCTGGAACTGCTGCAGGAGAAGGTGTTCCGGAACACCGACAAGCGGGCCAACTTCGCGTACGCCTCCGAGACGGGGCGCGTCTACAAGATCGGGTTCGCCGACATGCGCGAGTCGCGGATCGAGGCGGTGGAGATCGAGCGGCCGGGAACGGGGCCGGCCTACCCGACCTACGTGATCGCGGTGAAGAGCGGGACGTGGAACGCGGCGGACGGGTGGCTGCTCAAGGACGGCGTGATGCACATCCTCCCCGACTCGATGTCGAACGTGACGGTGCGGTTCGACTCGCTGCGCGACGCGCGCCTGACGGAGGCGCCGGCGAGCCTCATGGCCAATCCCAAGGCGCCGGCTGAGATGGGCTACCGGGACCTCGGGCGGTTCATCGATGCCATGGAGCGATCGGGCACCAACGTGAACAAGCTGCGGGTGGAGCGGATGCTGAAGATCGCGATCCCGGCGACCTGCTTCATCATCATGCTGATCGGGGCGCCCCTGGCGACGAGCACGCAGCGCGGCGGCACCGCGTACGGGATCGCGATCAGCCTCGCGACCACCGTTATATTCCTGATGCTCCTGCAACTGACGCAGGCGATCGGCGCGGGCGGGCTGATCCTCCCCGAGCTGGCGGCCTGGATACCGGGGGCGATCTTCGCGGTGATCGGATCGATCCTCCTCTACAAGGTCCGGACCTAGCGTGCCGTCTCGTCCCACGTCGTCGTACCCGATCGTGCAACGCGAGAGCCTCAAGTTCTTCCGCCACATGGGGCGGCAGGCGTTGGGGTTCTTCAAGGGTGTTGGCGCGCGGGTGTTCTTCCTGCGCGACATCGGCCGCGCCTTTCGCGAGGGGCCAACGTGGCGCGGCCAGGTGTTCCACCAGATGCGGGCGATCGGCGTGGACTCGCTGCCGCTGGCCCTCATGGTGGCGGCCTTCATCGGCGGCGTGATCGCGATCCAGATCCGCTACCAGCTCTTCCCCGGCATCGCGCTCTCGATCGTGGGGCTCTCAACTCGGCAGATCGTGATCCTCGAGACGGGACCGCTGCTCACGGGACTGGTGCTCGCGGGGCGGGTGGGCGCCAAAATGACGGCCGAGATCGCGACGATGCGCGTGACCGAGCAGATCGACGCACTCGAGACGCTTTCGTTCGACCCGGTGGCGTACCTCGTGATCCCGCGGCTCGTCGCGGCGGTGATAATGCTGCCGATCCTCACGATCTTCGCCGACGTGATCGGCGTGCTCTCGGGGATGATGGCGGCGGTGACCGTGGCCGACGTGCAGTTCTCCCAGTTCATGGAAGGCGTGCGACTCGGCTACGACCAGTTCCAGGTGACGTACAGTCTGATCAAGGCGACGCTGTTCGGGGCGGCGATCGCCTTTCTGTGCACGTATGAAGGCTACACGACTTTTGGCGGCGCGGAGGGCGTGGGCAAGAGCACGGCGAAGGCGGTCGTGATCTCGTCGATCGCCATCCTGATCCTCGACGCGACGACCGCCGTCCTCCTCGCCCCTTATCTTCAAGGATGAAGCGACGCGACGAAGTACTCGTGGGCATCGTGACGACCGTCGCCCTCGGGCTGGCGGTCGTCGGATCGATGTTCCTCGCCCGCGGCGGCCTGCTGCCGGGCTATGTGATGTATTCGACGTTCGACTGGGGCTCCGGGCTCCGCCAGGGCCAGCCGGTGATGCTCTCGGGCGTCTCGGTGGGCTACGTCGACGCGGTGGACATCAACCGCAGCGGCAAGCTCCTCGTGAAGATGCGGATCTACAAGAAGTACAAGGTCCCGCATGGCACCACCTCCAAGGTGGCGCCCAATGGCGTGTTCGGCGACATGATGGTCGCGATGACGCCGACGGTGCCGACCGACGACTACTACGCCGAGGGCGACACCGTCCCCGCGGGCGCGCCGATGGTGGGGATCGGCGAGGTCCTGACCAAGGTCGACTCGATCAGTCAGGACGTGCAGGCGCTGACCAAGGCGCTCCGCACCGAGCTGGTCGACCGCGGCGGCCTCGCCGACGTCCGACGCACGGTGACCTCGGCGAACGCGCTGATCGCGAGCCTCGGAGTGATCGCGGAGCAGCAGTCGGCCGAGTTGACGCGGACGCAGCAGTCGATCCAGCGGCTGGCCAATGCCGTGGACGCGGCTCAGGTGGACTCGACGCTCCGCGGGCTCAGTGATGTGGCTCGCAACGTCAACCAGCTCACGACGGACCTTCGCGGCACGACGACGCAGCTCAACTCGGTGTTGGCGAAGCTCGAGAAGGGTGACGGGTCGGCCGGGTTGTTGCTCAATGATCCCGGGATGTACCGCGACGTGCGGGGGCTGCTGCAGCGGCTCGACTCGCTGACGCTGGACTTCCAGAAGAATCCGAGGAAGTACATCAACCTCTCGATCTTCTAGCCCATTCGGAGCGACGAATGCAAAGAGTCCTCCCTGCCAGTGCGCAGGGAGGACTCTTTGCATTTACGCACCGTGCATCAGTTGAACGTGTACCGCGCGCCCAGCTGCATGCGCCACACGTCGCTCGTGAAGGTGTTGCGCTGGAACGACCGGTCGATCAGCTGGGTGCCGATGTTGCGCACCCGATAGACAGGCGCACCGGTGCCGTCCACACCAGCTGGCACGAGCGGCGAACTGGACGTGAAGCTGTATCCACGACCCCAGTCGGAGTTGAACATGTTCGTGAAGTTCAGGATGTCGAGGCGGAACTGCAGCCTGTTCGCCTTGCCCCCGACGCTCCGAATGACGTCCTGCGTGACGCTCACGTCCATGCGGCTGATGATCGGGAACAGGATGGCGCCCCGCTCCATGTACCCGCCGCGATGGTTGCGGAGGTAGCGATCCTGATTGATGAACTTCTCGAACGCGGCCACCTGCTGCGCCACCGTGAAGGTGGTGCCGGACGCGACGTACTGCTGGAAGTTCATCTCGGAGATGCTCTTCGGGATGTAGATCAGGTCGTTCCCCGTGCCACCGTCGCCGTTCATGTCGCCGCCGTAGGTGTAGGCGCCGTTCCCACCGGTCCGGCTCTCGAGGAACATCGAGATGCCGGTCGGGCCGATCGGCAGGATCTGACGTGTGTACGACAGTGCCGTGAAGAAGCGGTGGCCGAGCGTCGTTCCGGAGTAGCCGACACCGGGGTTGTTCGGGTCGCCGGCGTGCTGGTTGCCAATGAACGAGCCGGACGCGATCGAGCCGGCGTCGACGGTGTTGCGGGACGAGCCGTAGCTATATGCGGCCTTGGCGAAGAGTCCGTTCTCGAACGCCTTCTCGAGTGAGCCGGCGATGTTCCACTGATTGCCGCGGTTCTGGTTCTTGAGGACGATCGCGTTGGTGATGCTGCAGTTGAGCCGGTTCTCGATGCCGGTGTTGCGCGCCGGCGAGCCTGGCACGGCGGGAATGGTCGGACAGTCGTCGACGGACCACCGCGGGCGCTTGTCGGGACCGGTGAAGCTACCGTCCGCCGGCGCAAGGTTCGCGTCGATGTAGTAGACGCCGTTGACGTCCTGGCCGAGGAGCCATTCGACGGTGCCCACCAGGCCCCAGGCGAGCTTGCGGTCCACAGCGATGTTGGTGCGCCAGAGCTGCGGGAACTTGAAGTTGGGATCGGTGAACGCGAGCTCGTAGGCCGCGGCCGGCGCGCCGGTGACCGTGGCGGGCTTGTAGCGATCCGGATCGGGATGGAACGGACGGCTCGTGGTGTTGTCGAGCTGCTCGAAGCCGGTGAGTATGCCATTGTTGCCGATCTGGTTCGAGATCCAGACGTACGCCGGGCGTCCGGTGAAGATGCCGGTGCCGCCGCGGATCTGCGTGACGCCATCACCCGTCACGTCCCAGTTGACACCGAGTCGTGGCGAGAAGAGTAGCTTGGACTCTGGGAGCTTCGACGTCGAGTACTTGACGGTCGCGCCGGTC
>JANOTB010000152.1:0-12006 GCA_031416115.1 Gemmatimonadota bacterium | reverse complement strand
GGGGGCCGGGGGGAGATAATTCCCCGCCCGCCCCCCCCCTACGTTTGTTGCAGTTCCCTGTGCCCCTGTGGTAAGAGCAGTTCGATCACCTGACCGTCGCTTACGGCCGCGGTCCCATGGGCATCGGGAACCGGCGCGGGCGATTCGCCTCGAGCCAGGCCCGCTGCGCATCCGTCAGTACCGCGCGGATCGCGAGGTGCAGGACGATCACCTTGGGCCGGAGCGCCTCGGCGAGCGGACGACCGGTCAGGAGGATCGCGCGGACTTCCTCACGAGTGGCGCCACCCTGGCGCGCCGTCTTGGCCGCTTCGAAGACCGCCCTGAGCGAATCGAGCGTCGACTGGTTCGCGGTGCGGAAGCGCTGACGGAGCGCCTGGATCGAGTCGCGCTGCGCCTGCGTCAGCTGGAGCGAATCCGGGAGCGGCAGGAAGGCGCTGCGGCCGTCGAATGGACGCGCGGCGGCCTGCGCTCCCATGGTGCCCTCGAGCGAGGTCCCCGCCTCGCCGAACATGACGAGTGCGAAGTCGTCGTCGGAGGTCGTGACTGCCGGGGCGGTCGTGGACTCGCAGGCGGCGAGCACGAGCGTGGCGGCTAGGGCGGGAGCGATGAACTTACGAAGCATCTGCTGGACTCCTTGTTTGGCGCAGGGCGCCGGTTGTCGCGGGGCAGGGTGGGGTCCACCGCGCGTTCACCGGGTTGGATGCCGGCTACGCATGAATGTTAATCCCGCCCCTTGTCCCCTCCGCAAGCGCCTTTTCCCCCGGGGTGACCCAAGTCACACCGAGCCGGCCGCTTCCCGGAGCAGCGCCCAGGCCTGTGCGACGTGCGGCTCCTGTGTCCGCAGGTTCCCGATCGCTACCCGCAGCACATACCGCTCGCCAAGCTTGGTGTGCGACATGAAGACCTTTCCCGAGGCGTTCACCCAGTCGAGGATCGCCGCATTGTGCCTTGCGAGCACCGCCTCATCGGTCACTCCGGCCGGCCGATGCCTGAAGCAGACGACCGACATCGGCACCGGCGCCAAGACCTCCCAGCCCGGTTCGGCGGCGACCCATCCCACGAGTTTGGCGGCCATCACACAGTGATGTCGCAGCCGCTCCACGAGACCTTCCAGCCCAAAGGCCCGCAGGACGAACCAGAGCTTGAGGGCCCTGAATCGCCGCCCCAATTGAAAGGAATAGTCGGACTGCGACAGCGCGATGTCCTGTTCGCCGGTCTCGAGGTATGCCGGCGTGAGGCTGAAGGTCCGCTTGAGCACGGAGGGGTGCTTGGTCCAGAGCACCGAGCAGTCCATCGGCAAGAAGAGCCATTTGTGTGGGTTCACCACGAACGAGTCGGCGCGCTCCACACCCGCAAAGTGCACGCGGTGCTCGGGCACCATCGCGAGCACGCCGGCGTAGGCGGCGTCCACATGGAGCCAGATCCCCTCGCGTTCGCAAAGGTCGGCGATCGCGGGCACGGGGTCGACGCTCGTGGTGGACGTCGTGCCGACCGTCGCGACCACCGCGAGTGGGCGGTACCCTGCCGCGCGATCGGAGGCGACCGCGGCCGTGAGCGCATCGATCTGCATGCGATGCTGTGCATCGGCCGGCAACCGCACGACGTTCTCGGCGCCGAGCCCGAGGGTGATCGCCGCTTTGTCGATGCTCGAATGCGCGTGCTCGGAGCAATAGACGCGTAGCCGCGGTAGATCGGTGCGTCCCGCCATGCCGCGGTGTCGGATCTCGAGCGCCGGGTCGCGTTCGCGCGCGGCGGCGAGCGCCAACAGCGTCGAGACCGAGGCGGTGTCGGTGATCATCCCGAACCAGTCCGCGGGGAGTCCCATTGCATCTCGCAACCAGGCCGTGGTCACGAGCTCGAGTTCAGAGAGTGCGGGCGATGCGCGCCAGAGGATCCCGACCTGATTGAGTGCGGCGATCACCAACTCGGCGAGGATCCCCGGAACGGAGGCGGTGTTCGCGAAGTAGGCGAAGAAGCTCGGGTGGTTCCAGTGCGTGACGCCCGGCATGATCACGCGATCGAGGTCGGCGATGATCGTGTCGAGCGACTCGGCCTGCGCGGGCATCGCTGCGGGAAGTCCGCGAGCGAACTCGCCGGGTGCAAGACGCGAGAGGACCGGGTAGCGTTCAGGTGTGGCGAGGTAGTCGGCGATCCAGCGCGCGAGGGTGCGCGCGTGGCGCTCGAACTCCTCGGGGGAGATGTCGCCCAGTGCGCTGGCAGGGTGTGCGGCGGACGGTTCGGGATCGGCATGGCGCGTCATGAGCGAAATGGACCGGAGGCGGGACCTGAGGGCAATGGGTCTCGCGCCATGGGTCTCGCGCCATTCACGAGACCGAGCCCGAGGAAACCCTGCCCCCTCGGTGCGCGTACAGGACTCTGGAACATCGGACCACCGCTGCGCGCTCCTTCGCGGTGGCCACCAGTCTTCATACGGAGTCATGATGCTCGCGGTCGGACTGCTGCTGGCGATGCAGGTCTCGGTCAACGTCGACGTGAACCGGCAGGGTGCGTCGGCCGGCATCGGTGTGCGCTCGCCCCTCACGGAGCGGATCCCGGTCACCGACGCGCTCCGGCGAACGGCGTTCAAGGACACCACGGCCCGCGACCTCCTGCTGCGGGCCCGTGCGACGCGGCTCCAACAGGACTCGGCACTTCTCTCGTACGACGTGCGGAGCTACCAGCGCGTCTCGGTGGGGATGTCACTGCGCGAGACGGCGCGTGAGCGGCTCGCCTTCCGCACCGAGAGCGCGGCGCATGTGCGCTGGCACCGCGCCACCGGCGCCCGTGTGGAGATGCTCGGTGCGCGCTCGGCCGCTCCTATCGTCGCAGGGATCAAGGAAGCTGAGGACGACATCAACAACGATCAGGACCTCAGCGACATGATGGCGATCCCCTATTACCCGGGGAAGGACGAGCTCTGGCTCTTCGAGATGATCGGCAACAACAGCGACGATGAAGGGCGTGCGATGCTCGTGCATCCCGTGGCCGAAGGGTCGGAAGCGTACTTCACGTTCGCGACCGGCGACAGCGTGCTCATGACGCTGCCTGACGGCAAGCGGATCACGCTGCGCGAGATCCGTGTGATCCCGCGCGAAGCGCGCTGGAACCTGGTGGTGGGCTCGTTCTGGTTCGAGACCGAGCGCGCTTTTCTCGTGCGCGCGGTGATGCGCTTCTCGGCACCGATGGACGTCTGGGAGACGGTCGAGGCCGAGGAGCCGGACGCGAAGAAGGACATCCCGTTGCTGGCGCGCGGCCTCGTCTCGCCCATGAAGGCCGACATCACGGCGGTGACGATCGAGTACGGACTGCTGAACCAGCGGTTCTGGCTTCCGCGCACCCAGGGGGCCGAAGGGTACGCGCGCGTGAGCTTCATGCGCATACCGCTCAAGGTGGAGCAGCGCTACCGCTACGAGAGCGTCAACGGGATCGACTCGTTGCCGGCGATCCCGCCGCCGCGGTTCAAGACCACGAGCGAGCTCACCGACAGCCTCAAGGCAGCCGGTGCCGACTCGACGGTCCGCCGCGATTTCATGAAGGCGCATCATGCCATGCGTGACTCGGTCGCAAAGGCCGACAAGGCCGCGCAGTGCGCGACGTCGGGGAGCTACGTCAAGTATCACCGTCAGTACAGCGGGTCGTTGCCGCTCGCGATCGAGGTACCGTGCGATGCGCGCAAGCTCGCGACGTCGAGCGAACTGCCGCCCTCCATCTATGACGAAGGCGAGGAACTCTTCGGCGCCAAGGAACGCGCGGAGCTCATGCAGGCGCTCGACTTCGCGTTGCAGCCCGGCTGGGCGCCGCAGGCCCTGACGGTCGGGTTCGGGCTCCAGTACACGCGCTTCAACCGTGTGGAGGGCTTCGGCACCGGCGCGCTCGTGTCGACCACGCTCGGCAAGGGCTACACGGCCTCGGTGCTCGCGCGCGGATCGCTGGCCGATGCGCAGCTCAATGGCGAGTTCACGCTCGCGCGCAGCAACGGACGTCGTGAGGTGCGTGGGACCGTGTATCGACGCCTTGCGGTGAGCTCGGACTTCGGAGACCCGCTCTCATTCGGCGCGTCGTTCGTGACGCTGCTCAACGCGCGCGACGAGGGCTTCTACCACCGCACGTGGGGCGCTGAACTCTCGGGAGCGCGCCCGTTGCGTGGCGGATTGCAGTGGCGCCTCTTCGCGGAGCAGCAGTTCAACGCGCCCGTGGAGAACCGTTGGTCGTTGTTCGGCGGCGCGAACGACGACCGCTACCTGGGGAACGTGGTGGCCGACAACGGTTGGCTGTACGGTGCGGCGGTGCGGTGGCGCGGGAGCCGCGGTCTCGATCCGCGCGGGTGGCGCCTGACCGGAGATGTTCGCTTGGAGGGCGCCGCGGTCGACTTCGCTGGTGCGCTGGCCACGTCGGAGCGCACGTATGGACGAGCGTTTTTTGAGTCGACGCTCTCCCGCGGCTTGGGACGAGTAGCCGCTTCGCTCACGGGAGCGGCCGGTACGACCACGGGGGCGGTGCCTGCCCAGCGGCAGTTCTTCCTCGGCGGGCTACAGAGTGTCCGCGGGCAGACCCCGGGATCGGGGTACGGTCAGGCCTTCTGGTTGAGCCGGTTGGAGATCGGTAGCAACAATGCCGCGTTCCGCCCGGTCGTCTTTGGTGACCTGGGTTGGGCCGGCGCGCGCGACGGCTGGAGTCAGGTAGGCCGGCCGATGAGCGGTGCCGGCGTGGGAGTCAGCATGCTCGACGGCATGTTCCGCTTCGATGTTGCGCGGGGCATCTACCCTCGCGTGCAGACGCGCGTCGACTTTTCAGTTGAAGCCCGCTTCTAGTTTTCAGTCGACGCGCGCTTGTCCCGTTGGTGTCGCGTAACGCGACAGCGCAAAGAGTGGTGACGGAGGTGCTTGCCAAAACGTCCATATGTGAGGCTCTTTACTCGGACGCCGGCGCTCAACCCTCCTGCTCGAGCCGACCCTGCCAGAACAGACCAAGCCATACGATGAACAAGTAGTGAATGCGGAGGTCCTGCTCTGGCAGGGCCGGTACCGCGCGGTCTTCAGTTCGCTCGTCGGATTCTCGATGGTGACGCTGAAGTGGTTCGGCGTCACCTCGTCCGACTCGATCTTCGTCGGTCGGTTCGGACTTCGCGTCGTTCTGCTCCTCGTTCTCGGTCTCGTCGTCACGTACGTGGTGGCCCACCGTGCGCTGCTCTGGCACCTCCGTCGGTCCGGGCGCGCGACCACCCACTTGGCGATCGCTGCGATCGCGAGTGACATGATCGTCGTCTTCTCGATCAGCGCGCTCGTCACGCCGCCGGAGCATTTCGAACGCGCACTCATCGTCTCGGTCTTCTCGGTGCAGCTCACGCAGATCTTCTTCGGGTGGACGGCAACGATCGCCAACCTCGTGATGATCGTGATCGGCTACACGACGCTCGTCGCGGTCGCGGCCGATGCGGGCGCGCGGATCGTGCCGAGCGAGGAGCTCTGGACGCTGGCGTTGTACGTGATCGGCGTGCTCATCTACATGGGGCTGCAGGGGCAGCTCGCGCCGCGCATGCACCACCTTATCCAGGTGTTCGGCAAGGCCCAGGAGGGCGACTTCTCGGCGCGCTACGACGAGCGAGCGGACCAGATGCCCGATCCGGTGACGATGATCGGGCGCGCGTACAATCGGATGCGCGTGCACCTCGAGACGATCGTGCTCACCGACCCACTCTCCGGCTGCTTCAACCGGCGCGGGCTCAACCAGCTCGCGGAGCGTGAGGTCTCGCGTGCGATCCGCGGCAAGAAGCACATCGCCGTGCTCGCGATCGACGTCGACCACTTCAAGACCGTGAATGACGACTACGGGCATCTCACTGGCGACGAGGTCATTCGCGAGGTGGGGCAGCTACTCCGCGACACGGCGCGCGAGATCGACGTCGTCTCGCGGATCGGCGGCGAGGAATTCGCGATCCTCGCACCGGACTCGGACGATGAAGGGGCGTTGATCCTCGCCGATCGCGTGTTGCAGGCCTTCCGCTCGCATCGCTTCCGGTCGCTGCCTCCTGACCGGCGGCTCACGACGAGTGTCGGTGTCGCCGCCGCGCCCGCTCGTGATGACGAGGTCGCCAAGACGCTGCTCGCGCGTGCCGACGAAGCGCTCTACGTGGCCAAACGCGACGGCCGCGACCGCTGCGTGACGTGGCACGCGGGCATGCGAGCGTTCAACGACAGCGATTCCATGCGGGCGCGCCGAGCGACACCGGGGATGATCCGCGCGGTCGAGTAAGATCGCGTCAGTCGAGTCGCAGCGTCCCTTCGCTCACGAGCACCGCGCGTCCGGCAACGCGCACGGCCGTGACCACGCCGCCCGATTTGTCGGCGCTCACGTCGAGCCGACTGGGGCGCCCCATCTCGATGCCCTGATCCACCGACCAGGCGTAGGCGCCGTCCTTCGGTTCCTTCATCGCCAGCCAACCGCCGAAGGCCGCGACCGCAGAACCCGTCGCCGGATCCTCGGGGACGCGGATGCCCGGCGCGAACATCCGCGCGCGCCAGTGATGCGGGCCCTGCTCCGGGTCCCGCGCCGCGACGAAGATCTCGGGGGCCCAGAAGCGCTGCAGCGTCTGTTCCCAACGATCGACGCGCACGCGCGCGGTGGCGAGCGCTTTCAGCGACTTCAGCGGCACGAGCAGGAACGGGTAGCCGCACGACACCGCCTGCGGCGACATCGCTCCTCCCATGAGATCGGAGGGCTCGAGCGAGAGGATCTCGGAGAGCGTGTTGAGCGTGGGCGTCTGTGGCCCGACCTCGGGGAGCTTGGCCACGGAGAGCTCGGCCCAGCACCGCGCCTCCGATTCCACGCGCACGTCGACGTGCACGATCCCGATGCCCATCTCGAACTGGAAGTGGCCTTTCCCCTCGGGGAGCGCGCCCTCGCAGAGTGCGAGTGCGGCGGCCGTGCCGATGGTCGGATGCCCGGCGAACGGCATCTCGCCGCCGGGCGTGAAGATGCGCACGCGCCGAGTGTTCGCCGCGTCTTCAGGCGGGTAACAGAACGTCACCTCCGAGAAGTTGAACTCCCGCGTGATCGGCAGGAGCTGCCCCTCGGGGATCGCGCGCGCGTCGGGGAAGACCGCGAGCTGGTTGCCGCCGAACAGGGTCGCGGTGAAGACGTCGAGCGTGAGGAAGCGCATGAACGGCAGAGGGGAGATGGGAGAGGAGAGATGTGGGACGAAGGCGGCGCGGGGGAAGGGAAGCCGCGGGCCCTCGGCGGCTCCCTCACCTCTCCCATCTCACATCCCGCGTGCGGCATCAGCCCATGAACGGGTACCTGTAGTCCTGCGCCGGCACGAACGTCTCCTTGATCGTCCGCGCGCTCACCCAGCGCAACAGGTTGAACTTGGAGCCGGCCTTGTCGTTGGTGCCTGAACCGCGAGCGCCGCCGAACGGCTGCTGGCCCACCACCGCGCCCGTGCACTTGTCGTTCACATAGAAGTTGCCAGCCGCATGGCGCAGCCGCGCGTGTGCTTCACGCACGGCGTTGCGGTCCTGCGCGAACACCGCACCGGTGAGCGCGTAGGGCGACGTGCGATCGACGATGTCGAGCGTCTCGCTCCACTTGTCGTCGTCGTACACATAGGCCGTCACCACCGGGCCGAAGATCTCCTCGCACATGAGCTTGTACGCCGGGTCCTTGGTCTCGATCAGCGTCGGCTCCACGAAGTATCCGACCGACCCGTCGGTGCCGCCGCCGGCGATCACCGAGGCGTTCGTCTTGGCGTCGGCGAGGTAACCGCTGATGCGGTCGAAGGCCTTCTTGTCGATCACGGCGCCCATGAAGTTCTTGAAGTCGTTCACGTCGCCCATCCGGATGTCCTTGATCATCGCCGCGATCCGGTCACGCACCTCGGGCCAGATCGACTTGGGCACATAGATGCGGCTGCACGCCGAACACTTCTGGCCCTGGTACTCGAAGGCGCCGCGCACCACACCGACCGCGAAGGCCTGCACGTCGGCCGACGGGTGCGCGAGCATGAAGTCCTTGCCGCCGGTCTCGCCCACGATGCGCGGGTACGAACGGTAGTTGCCCATGTTCTTGCCGATCGTGCCCCACATGCTGTTGAACACACCGGTGGAGCCGGTGAAGTGCACGCCGGCGAGTGCGGGATCGGTGAGCGCGATCTCGGAGATCATCGCGGCATCGCCGGGGAGGAAGTTGATCACGCCCGGCGGCATTCCGGCTTCCTGAAGCACGCGGAGCGTGTTCCAACCCGAGAGGATCGCCGTGGTGGCGGGCTTCCAGAGGATCGTGTTCCCCATCAGCGCCGGCGCGCCGGCGAGGTTGCCGCCGATCGCCGTGAAGTTGAACGGCGAGACGGCATACACGAAGCCCTCGAGCGCGCGATACTCGAGCTGATTCCACATCCCCGGCCCCGAGATCGGCTGCTCGCGATAGAGGTCCTGCGCGAACGCGACGTTGAAGCGCCAGAAGTCGATCATCTCGCAGGCGGCGTCGATCTCCGACTGGAATACCGTCTTGGACTGGCCGAGCATCGTGGACGCGTTGATCGTGTCGCGCCAGGGGCCGGCGAGGAGATCGGCCGCCTTGAGGAAGACCGCGGCGCGCTCCTCCCAGCTCCACTCCGACCACTCGGTCCAGGCTGCACGCGATGCCTTGATCGCGGCGTGCACGTCGGCCGCGGTCGCCTTGTGGTAGGTCGCGGTCACATGCCCGTGCTTATGCGGCGAGACCGACTTCGCCACTTCGCCGGTGCGGATCTCCTTGCCGCCGACCACGACGGGGATCTCGGGGCATTCGGCCTCCATCGCCTTGAGGCGGGCCTGGAGCGAGGCGCGCTCGGGGCTGCCGGGCGCATAACTGCGGATCGGCTCGTTGGCGTGCGGCGGAAGCTGGCGAACGCCGTTGGGCGAGTAGTGGGGCGAGTGGTGGGGCACGGTCGTCGGGGTCGGAGGGCTGTGACGGTCGAGGTGGAAATCTAATCCCGCGTCGGGCGATACTTCACGCATGCGTCTTCCCCCGTCTCGCCTGTCACCCGCCCTCGTGGTCACCTTGGCCACCCTCGTCGCCTGCGTACCACAACCGGTCCGCTGGGACGAGGCGATCGCGCGGCAGGACGGCACGCTCGCCGCCGGCGTGCGTCTCACGCTCGGTGATGACGGCGCGTCGGGGTTCGGCGTGGCCTGGACGCCGGCCGCCTGGCCCACGGAGCCGGGCCTCTGCGCGGCAACGCGCCGCGCCGTGCAGGCGCTCGCGCTCGAACCGGACGCGCCCGAAGCGCTCGCGCCCGAAACGGACACGAGTGAAGCCTACGCGAGCTGGTTCACGGCGCGCCCCGACTCGAGCGTGCTGTTGCGAGTCGCGCGCTCCGACGACGGTGGTCGCACCTGGAACGCGGCCGTCACCGCCGACTCCACCGACGTCGGCCGCGCCGGCTGCGCACGCCCGACGCCCTTCCTCTCGGCGGACCCGCTCAACGGCTATGTGCATCTCGCCTATCACCTCGTGGCGCGCGAGGGTGCCGGTGTCTTCTTCACGCACAGCATGGAACGCGGCGCGCTCTTCCATGAGCCGGTGCCGATCGTCTACGGCGACCGCCCCTCGACCGCATCGGTCGCGTCGCGCGGCGACACGGTGATCGTCGCCTACGAGGACCCCAACAGTCGCCTGCCGCGCCTCGGGCTCGCTCTCTCGCGGACGCAGGGACACATTTTCGAGTCGCGAGTGGCGGCGTCGGACGAAACGGGCGAGGCCCGCACCCCGCTCGTCGCGGTGCGTGGAGCGCGGATCGTGGTCGCGTGGACGGCGACGCAACGTGGCGGCGCCACCCCGCGGATCGTGGTGCGGCAGGGAACCCTCAAGTGGTGAGGCGGTGATGCGCATACTGGTGGCGGACGACGACGAGCTGATGCGCGAGCTCATCGTGGCGGTCGTCGAGGCGCAGGGCCACGCGGTCGAATCGTTCGCCGATGGCGAGGCGATCTGGGCGGCCTTCAGCGCGGCTCCGGCGGCGCTCGTGGTGCTCGACTGGCAGATGCCGGGTGCCGACGGCCTCGAGGTCTGTCGCCGCATCCGCGCGCACGCGGAGGGAGCGCACGCGTATCTGATCGTCGTCACCGCGCGCAGTGGGAGTCAGCACCTCGACGCGGTGCTCGATGCCGGCGCCGACGACTATCTCTCCAAGCCGGTCTCGCCGGAGGACATCGTCGCGCGACTGCGCATCGCTGAGCGTCGCATGGAGATCGCGGCCGCGCGCCGCACGGCCGAGTCGGAGTTGCAGCGCGCGCGCTACCTGGCCGGCATCGGCGAACTCTCGCTCGCGATCCAGCACGAGATCAACAATCCGCTCGCGGCGCTCCTCGCCAACAGCTCGCTCGTGTCGAGTGGCATTCTCTCGCCCGACGAGAGCGTCGCGAGTCTGAAGGTGGTCGACGAGCAGGCGCGACGGATCGCCGCGGTGGTCCGTCGTCTCAGCGAGATCGAGGCGCCGCGGTCGGTCGAGTACCTCAAGGGCCAGAACATGGTTGACCTCGCGCCGCCGTCGTCCGGGACGGCCCCGTCCGGGACGGCCCCGTGAGCGCGCGCATCCTCGGCGTGCATCCCGCCGACGATGGCGGACTTCCCATGGCCGTGCGCCGCGCTGCCGCCGCCGGCGCGCGCGCGTTGCAACTCTTCACCGCGCCGCCGACCTACTACAACGAGAAGGTCACTCTCAAGCCGGCCAAGGCGGCCAAGGTGCACGCGGAACTCGACGCGGCGGGCATCGCGCGCCATCACGTGATGGTGCATGCGGCCTACGTGCTCAACACGGCCTCTCCCGAGGAGCCGAAGGCGCTGCGTGCACGCGCGGGCCTCGCGAAGGAGCTCGAGCGCACCACGGTGCTCGGCGCGTGGGGCTGCTGTTTCCATCCTGGGTCCGCTGGCGACGGCGACCCGCAGGAGGCGGCCGTGCGCGTAGGACAGGCGATCACGTACGCCCTGGAGAACGTGCCCGAGGTGAATGGCACGCGCGTGCTGATCGAGAACACCGCCGGTGCGGGCCGCACCATGGGGCGCACCGCCGAGGAGATCGCGGTGATGCTCGCGCAGGTGCCGCCGGCGCTGCGCCACCGCACCGGGTACGGCCTCGACACCTGCCATCTCTTCGCGGCCGGGCACGACCTGCATTCGTCCCGGGATGCACAGCGCGCGCTGCTCGCGCACTTCGAGCGCGTCATAGGGGAACGGCCCGCGTTCCTCCACCTGAACGACAGTCAGCACCCCTTCGCGTCGAACAAGGATCGGCACGCGCTCATCGGTGAGGGCGCGATCGGCGCCGAGCCGTTCCGATGGTTGCTCAATGACCCGTTCTCAGAGGGGATTCCGCTGATTCTCGAGACGCCGTCAGAGCGGAAAACCGTGGTCGAGGACGACGTCACTGCCGACCCCGCGGACGCGCGGATGATCGCGTTGCTCGAGGGATTCCTGGGCTCGTGAGAGGCGCGCCCAGAGGGGGCGTAGGGGGTCGCCCGAGGGGCGGCCGAGGGAACTACCTATTGCGCCAGAGTGGGAGAGCCTTACTTTCGAGTGCAGATCGCGCACGACTCGACCGGGCGTAGCAAGCGCGATCATCACTTCCTTTCGAGGAGATCCACAGCATGGCCGCGAAGAAGAAGACCGCCAAGAAGGCCGCGAAGAAGGTCGCGAAGAAGGTCGCGAAGAAGGTCGTGAAGAAGGCTGCGAAGCGGAAGCCGAACGCGGCGTTCATGAAGCCGGTGACGCCGAACGAGAAGCTCGCTGCTGTCGTTGGCGCCGCGCCGCTGCCGCGCACCGAGCTCACCAAGAAGCTCTGGCTGTACATCAAGAAGAACAACCTGCAGGACAAGAAGAACCGCCGCATGATCAACGCCGACGACAAGCTCAAGGTCGTCTTCGGTGGCAAGGCGCAGGTGTCGATGTTCGACATGACGAAGCTCGTTTCCAAGTGCGTCAAGTAAACGCGGCTTGAACGTGCTGGACCCGGGGGGCGCGCCTCTCGGCGCG
>JANOTB010000151.1:0-3014 GCA_031416115.1 Gemmatimonadota bacterium | reverse complement strand
CGAGTTCATCGGTTGCTTCTCGGGGACGGGCTCCTCGCCAGCGGCCGCGACCACGCCGTTGTCGCGCGGCGCCGCCGTCAGTCTCACGGAGAAGGTCTTCTTGGTCCCGTAGCGCATGGCCTCCACCGCGATCACGTCGCCCGGCTTCTTGGAGCGCACGATGCGCTGCAACTGCCCGACGCGCGCGACCGGCTTGTTGTCCACCCGCGTGATGATGTCCCCGGGCTCGATGCCGGCACGAAGCGCTGGCGAGTCAGTGCCCGAGTAGGCCTGGACCTTCACACCCGCGATCTCGCGCAGACCCGCGACCGCCGCGTCCTCGGGGGTGATCTCGCCGATCGAGACACCGATCACGGCGCGGCGGACCTCGCCGTGCGCGATCAGGTCGTCCATCACCTGCTTGGCGAGTGAGATCGGGATGGCGAAGCCGTAGCCCGAGTAGAAGCCGGTCTGCGACGCGATCGCCGAGTTGATGCCGATCACCTCGCCGCGCGCGTTCACGAGCGGTCCACCGGAGTTGCCTGGGTTGATCGCCGCGTCGGTCTGAATGAAATCGGAGATGTCGTAGTTGGTGCGCGTGAGGCCCTGAAGACCGCGCCCCTTCGCGCTCACGATCCCGGCCGTGACCGTGAAGTCGAGGCCGAGCGGGTTGCCGATCGCGAGCACCCACTCGCCGATCCGCACCTTCTCGTCGTCACCGAGAGCGACGGCAGTGAAGTTGTGCCCCTCGATCTTGAGCACCGCGATATCGGTCGTCGGGTCACGCCCAACGACGCGGGCGTCGAACACCCGGCGGTCCTGCATCGCGACCTTCACGCGGTCAGCACCTTCCACGACATGGTTGTTCGTGAGGATGTAGCCGTCGCGCGAGACGATGAAGCCGGAGCCACTCGACTCCTGCGCGCGCGGCTGCTGCGGCTGCTGCGGCTGCTGGTCCTGGAACTGGCGGAAGAACTCCTCAAAGCCAGGTGGGACCTGTCCCTGTCCCTTGTCCGGCTGCTGTTGCGGCGCGCGGCGATTCGGGCGTGCGCGTGAATCACGCTCGGCCTGGATCGACACCACGGCCGGCGTGATGTGCTCCGAGATCGAGACGAACGCGTTGCTCGCGTCGGCGAGGGTCTGCACCTGCTGCTGGCTTGGCCGTGTCGCCGTGGCGCTGGCCTGGGCGAAGAGACGGTCGGTCCAGTTCATGGACGACGCGAAGAAGACGCCACCCACGAATGCGAGGGTGCCGACGGCGAGGATGCGGGTGCGGGTCAGGTGGAGCGTCATTGGGCGAAGATTCTCCGGTGAGGCGGTCCGTGCAATCTAACTGTCCTTCTGTACCATGCGCCGCGCGGAAGGTTTCCCTTCCGCACGGCGCATGGTCGAGCGAGAAACCCTTACGCCTTCTTGTCGTCGACGATCTCGAAGTCGGCCTCGGCCACGTCGTCCTTCTTGGCATCGCCGCTCGCCGCGTCAGCGCCGGGGGCGCCTGCCTCGGGAGCCGGCGCCGCCTGAGCAGCGTACACGGCCTGACCCGCAGCCTGGAACGCCGCCGTCAGTTCCTCGAGCGCCGCCTTGATCTCGGTCATGTCGTCACCGCGGTGCGCCTTGCGAGCGCGCTCCACGCCGGCGTCGAGGCGCGCCTTCACCTCGGCGGGGATCTTGTCCGACCACTCCTTGGACTCCTTCTCCACCTGGTACGCGAGCGTGTCGAGCCGGTTGCGCGTGTCGATCTCCTCGCGCTTCCGCTTGTCCTCGACCGCGTTCTTCTCGGCGTCCTTCACCATGCGATCGATCTCGGCGTCCGACAGTCCGCTCGAGGCCTCGATACGGATCTTCTGCTCCTTTCCGCTCGCCTTGTCGCGCGCGGTCACGTGGAGGATGCCGTTCGCGTCGATGTCGAACGTGACCTCGACCTGGGGCATGCCGCGCGGGGCCGGTGGGATCCCGGTGAGCTGGAACTTGCCGATCGTCTTGTTGTGCACCGCGAGCTCGCGCTCGCCCTGCAGCACATGGATCTCGACCGTCGTCTGGTTGTCGTCGGCGGTCGAGAAGGTCTCGGACTTCTTGGTCGGGATGGTCGTGTTGCGCGCAATGAGCACCGTGGTCACGCCGCCCAGCGTCTCGATGCCGAGCGAGAGCGGAGTGACGTCGAGCAGGAGGACGTCCTTCTGCTCGCCCGTGAGGACCGCGCCCTGGATGGCCGCGCCGACCGCGACGACCTCGTCCGGGTTCACGCCCTTGTTGGGCTCCTTGTTGAAAAAGGCCTTCACGATCTCCTGGATCTTCGGCATGCGCGTCGAGCCGCCGACGAGGATGATCTCGTCGATCTCCGAGGGCTGCAGGCCGGCGTCCTTGAGCGCCTTCTCCATCGGTGCCTTGGTGCGCTGCACGAGGTCGTCCACGAGCTGCTCGAACTTGGCGCGCGTGAGCTGGTAGTTGAGATGCTTCGGTCCCGACTGGTCGGCCGTGATGAACGGCAGGTTGATGTCGGTGCTCATGGTGCCGGAGAGCTCGATCTTCGCCTTCTCGGCCGCCTCCTTCAGGCGCTGGAGGGCCATCGGGTCCTTGGAGAGATCGATCGTCTGATCTTTCTTGAACTCGGCCACGAGCCAGTCGATCACCTTCTGGTCGAAGTCGTCGCCGCCGAGGTGGGTGTCGCCGTTGGTGGACTTCACCTCGAACTGACGGGTGCCGTCGACTTCGTAGAGTTCAAGGACGGAGATGTCGTACGTGCCGCCGCCCAGGTCGAACACGGCGACCTTCTCGTCCTTCTTCTTGTTCTTGTCGAGGCCGTACGCGAGCGCGGCGGCCGTGGGCTCGTTGACCAGGCGGAGCACGTCAAGGCCGGCGATCTTGCCGGCATCCTTGGTGGCTTGGCGCTGCGAGTCGTTGAAGTAGGCGGGGACGGTGATGACCGCCTTGGTCACGGTATGGCCGAGGTAGTCCTCCGCGGTCTGCTTCATTTTCTGGAGGATCATGGCCGAGATCTCGGTGGGCGTGTACGTCTTGCCCTGGACCTCGACCGA
>JANOTB010000150.1:0-35745 GCA_031416115.1 Gemmatimonadota bacterium | reverse complement strand
ATCAACAGCGCCACCAGTTGACGCGGTAGCGACTCGTCAACGAGGATGCGCACGTTCCGCCAGCGCTTCGCCCGCCAGCTCCAGCGCCGCAATGGCCTGCGGACGCGTTACGCTCGGGAATGCGTCGAGAAACTTCTCAAGGCTGTCGCCGGCGGAGAGATAGTCGATCAAGTTGTGCAGGGGGACGCGCGTGCCGACGAACACCGGTTCGCCGCTCAGGATGTCCGGATCGCAATGAATGATGTTGGTGACGGCGGGCATGACTTCCTCCGGATGCGGGCCTCCGGAACTTACTCGATATCGAATCGAGTGTCTAACGTCAAGTTGTGCTGTGGCCGCTTCCATAAGATGCAGGTGGGCGGCCGCGCTGTACCGAAAGGTACGACAGAGCGCGGCCGCCCACCTGCCACGCTAGACCGGCCATCTGCACCAACTTTCGTTAGGTGGCGGGGGGATTCACTGCGGGCCCAACGCACACGATGTCGCCATCCCACGGCGCCAGCGCTACGAGCACGGAGAGTCCGCTGCCGCCGATAGTGAGCGTATCGCTCGCAGACATGCTCATGGTCATGACACGAAGCCTGTATTGATTGCTCGGAATCCGCCCGATCTGAAAGCGCCCGAGGCTATCCGTCACCGTCGCAAACCGCGGCATCGCCGGATTGCCGTCAAAGGTTGTATCGACCGGCAGTCGGAGTTGTACCCGCGCTTCCGCGATCGGCTGGCCGGTCTCGACGCGAACCACGCGCCCCGTCAGGAGGCTGTCTCCAGCGCCGAAGCGCCATCCCATGGCGGACCTTGCCGGAGAGCTAAAGGGACATCGCACCTGCGCGACTGCCTCCGCTCCCACAGCATGCAGTGCAAGGATCACGAGCAGCACTTTCATGGTTCGATCCGGATCGAGGAAGAGTCGATCGTCCACCTAACTCTCTATTCACCTGCACCAGAACCTACCCCCACAATCACCTACCCTGCAAGAAACGCCGGAATATCCAATATCACCCAACCCGCCAACCGACCGCGCTCCCACCGCAACGCTGCCCGATCCATCCCTCCGCACGCAGCCCAAGTTCGCGTCACAGCTTCGTTTTCAGAGGCACACCCGCCCCGGTTCCGCGCGACGCCTCCGCCTCGTCACCCGCGTTCACCGCTCCGAAACTCACCGTGATACGAAATATGCCGGTCGCGCAACGCAGATATGACTGCACAGCACGCCGCAGAACAGGGAACCTGCCCCGCAGCATATCGCGCCGCCGAATTCCAGAGTCGTCGTGCAGCGATAACCGGACCCGTTGGGCAGTATCACTGCACTACACCGCAGCCTGAACCGCGTCCGGACCGCGCACAGCCAGCCGCGATCTCCCGATCGGCGGCGTAGTCACAGTAGCGGAGGGCACAGGATTCGAACCCGTAAGACCTTGCGGTCGGCGGTTTTCAAGACCGCTGCATTAGCCATTCTGCCAGCCCTCCAGGGGTGGCGCACCTGAAAAGTAGCATCTCCTACAGCGATTCGAGGGGGGCGTGCGCTATACTAGCAGACCCAGGCCACCCATGACCATCGCCGAACCCCCCGCCGACGCACGGCCCGCCATTGACGAGATCCGCCAGGTGGGCGGGGACGAGTTGGTGCGTGAGCTCGCCGCGACCTTCCTGCGCTTCGCGACGGCGCACGTGCCGCGCCTGTGTGAGGCGGCCGAGGCTGGGGACTTGGAGACCGGTGCGATCATCGCGCACACGCTCAAGTCGAGCTCTCGCCAGTTCGGAGCCGTCGCCCTGGGCGAGGCCTGCGCCTCGGCGGAGCTCGCCGCGCGCGGCGGCGACGCGGCCGGGTTCCTCGCTCGCGCTGAGGACGCGACGAACGCGTTCGAGCGAACGCGCCCGTGGATGCAGCAGCTCTCCGCTACGGCCTGACCGGCACCGGCGTCTTCGCGGGCGCGTCGTTCGTCGGAGGCGGCGTCGGAAGCTGGGGCGCGAGGCTGCGGACGAGATCATCGAAGCGCATCGCGACCGCGACCTCGCGCGTGGTGGCGATGATCCTCTCGGCGTCGGCCTGACGGCCCGCCTGCATGAGCGCCTCGGCGGTCGCGATGCCCGTCGTGACGACCAGTCCCGGAATGCCCTTTGACGGTCCGTCGACCCAGTCGCCCTTTCTGATGAGCGAGGCCGGCGCCTTGAACTCGTTCCACAGCGCGAGCGAGCGGTCGATGTCCACATAGCCCTCACCGGGCACGCGGACGATGTTCGCGGTGGAGATGACGCTGTCGGGCATCACGCGGCGCGAGTGGCCCTGGGTGACGACGTAGCCGCCGAGTCCCAACTCCTCGGCGAGGTTGCCGGAGGTGCGCGAGAAATGCACGACGCGCTCGTTGTTGTCGGCCAGCATGCGGAGCACGAGGATGTCGGCGCGCGGCAACATGCGCGGCTCGATCACGGCGCGGATGTTCCCCTTGGTGAAGAGGGCGGGGCGCGAAACCTCCTGGTAGAGCGGCAGCCGGTCCGCCTCGTCCATGGTCATCTTGAGCACCGGGCCAACCGGCTTGGGCCACTGCTTGCCGCGCCACACCGCCGGGCCCGCGGCCTCGTCGTAGTCGAACACCGGCCGGCGGATCAACTGCCGTGTGTACCAGTCGGTGTTGAGCAACGACGTATTGGCGATGGTCACGTCCTTGCGGATGCCGAGCACTTCCTGCGCGTACCAGAGTGGGAAGGTGTCGTTGTCGCCTACGGTCACGAGAATTCCGTACGGCTCGACCGAGTTGAGCAGATCGATCGCGAAGTCCGCGGTGTCGGTCTCACCGGCGCGCGAGCTCGCCTGCCAGTTGCCGAAGAGCGGCACGGTGGCGATCAACAGCATGGGTGAGGCGATGAGCCAGCTACGCCGACTCGGGAGATCGAAGGTGTCGAGGCCGATCTTCACCTTCTCACTGCCAAAGAGCACCGCGACCGATTCCCAGAGGTAGACGAGCCCGAGTGCGGCCCAGACGCTCCAGGCGGAGAAGCTCCAGAGGAAGAAGTAGTCGCGGTCACGGACCTCACGATCGACGGTCTGCCCGAGTTCGGGCGACTGCGATGCCCCGTACCTGAAGTTCAGGTAGTAGATCAACACGAAGGTCAGCGTGACCATGAGCGGGCCGAAGAACGCGAAGCTCTTGGGGTCCCGTCGGTAATGCACCCAGCCGCCAAGCAGACCGAGGATCAGGAAGAACGCCGCGAGCGCGCCCTGCAGGCCCGGGTTCTCACCGTGGGCATCGCGCAGCCACTGCCACTTGAAGTAGAGCCACCACATGCCGACCTGCGCGCTGAGCGGTGCCTGACGGTCGGCGACCGGCGGCTTGGCGTACTGGCCGCGATCGAAGTTGTACTTGAAGGCATCGTAGGTCCCCTTGGAAAAAGTGCAGGAGAATTCGAGGCCATTGCGGCAGGCGGTCGGCTCGCCTTCGTTGATCGCCGGGAAGTGGGCGGCGCGAATGGGCTGCGTGGCGAACGAACTCCCGCCGAGGACGAGCGCGCCGACGGCGGCGAGAATGAGCCTCCAGCGCAGCAGTGTGGCAGGCTTGCGAATGAGCACCGCGATGCCGATCGCGGGAATGGAGAGCATGCCCGCCATGTGATTCGCGTAGCCAAGGCCGGCGACGAAGGCGAGCAGAACGAGGATCCGGTCGGCCTTGCGTCCCTCGGGTTCGTCACACCAGCGGACGGTGAGCCAGGCGGAGATCGCGAGGCCCGCGAGCGCGACGGTGTAGACCTTCTCGTTCACGACCGACTGCGACCAGACGGTGAAGGCCGTCGCACCGATGAGTGCGGCGAGCGAGCCGCCGACGATGCGCTGCCAGCGCTCCTCGAACCAGCCGACGAGCACGCGTTCGGTGATGAGGAACCACATCCCGGCGCTCACGGCGCTCGAGATCGCCGCGAGGAGATTGATCCGCATCGCGATGGACGGTGCGATGGGGAGGATCGTGAAGACGCGCCCGATGAGGACGAAGAGCGGATTGCCCGGGGGATGCGGCAAGCCGAGCGTATACGCCGCCGTGATGTACTCGCTCGTGTCCCACATCGCCGTCTCGGGAGAGAGCGTGATGAGGAAGAGGAGGAAGGTCATCCCCGCCGCGATGGTGGCGGCGAGGTAGGAGGGGCGGTAGTCGAGGTCGGTGGACATCTTTGGCTGGATTCGGAGAAGCAGTAAAGGTACGGATGGGAGAGGAAAGATGGGAGATGGGAGATGGCGCCACGTGCAGTGCCTCACATCTCCCCTCTTCCATCTCCCCTCTGCCGTTCTAGTGCCGAAACGTCCGCTGCCCGGTGAACACCATCGCGATCCCATGTTCATTCGCGGCCGCGATGACTTCCTCGTCCCGCACCGAGCCCCCGGGCTGCACGATCGTGCGTACCCCGGCCTGCGCCGCTTGCTCCACGCCGTCGCGGAACGGGAAGAAGGCGTCGGAGCCCAGGGCGGCGCCATGAGTCGCGTGGCCACCGGCCTGCGCCTTGTGCACGGCGAGGAAAGCGGCGTCCACACGGGACATCTGGCCGGCGCCGATACCGATCGTCGCGCCGTCGCGGGCGAGGACGATCGCGTTGGACTTCACGCTGGCCACGGCGCGCCAGGCGAAGAGCAGATCCTTCCACTCGGCGGGGCTCGGTTGGCGCTTGGTCACGACCTTCCACGCGGAGTCGCTGAGCGAGGTCGGGGCGCGTTCCTGCACCAGGATCCCGCCGCGCACGCGCTTGATGTCCATCGAGCCGGCGCCAGTGCGCACCGTGCCCTCGAGCACGCGGAGGTTCTTCTTGGCGCCCAGTGCGGCGAGCGCCTCGGGCGTGAAGCTCGGTGCGACGATGCACTCCACGAAGAGCGAGGCGACGGCCTGGGCGGCGGGCTCGTCGACCTCGACGGAGAAGGCGATCACCGAACCGAACGCCGAGACCGGATCACAGGCGAGCGCCTTTTGGTACGCCTCGAGCGCCGTGGTCCCCGTCGCCAGTCCACAGGGCGTGGTGTGCTTCACGATCGCGCAGGCCGTCTCGCCGGCGAAGGGATCGATCGCGAGCATCGCGCCCTCGAGATCGAGGAAGTTGTTGAACGAGAGTTCCCTGCCGCCGTGCTGCGTGAGTGCGCCGAGTCCGGCGCCGGCGCGCTCCACGTAGAACGCGGCCGCCTGTCCGGGATTCTCGCCGTAGCGCAACGACTGCGCGCGCTCGAAGGCGAGCGTGAGCTTCTCAGGGAAGTGGTCACCGCGCTGCGCGGCGAACCAGCCGCTGATCGTCGCGTCGTAAGCGGCGGTGTGCGCATAGACCTTCTCGGCGAGATCACGGCGGAGGTCGGATGCGTCGCCTCCATTCTGGAGCGCCTCGAGGACACGCGTGTAGTCATCGGGATCGACCACGACCGTGACCGCCGCGAAGTTCTTCGCGGCGCTGCGCAGCATGGACGGACCGCCGATGTCGATCTGCTCGATCACGTGCTCCGGTGCGAGCCCGGGCTTGGCTGCGGCCTCGCGGAACGGATAGAGGTTCACGCAGACGAGATCGATCGGCGCGATGCCGTGCTCGGCGATCGCGGCCATGTGCTCGGGTAGGTCGCGGCGCGCGAGGAGCCCACCGTGCACCGCGGGATGCAGCGTCTTCACGCGACCGTCGAGCATCTCCGGGAACTTGGTCACGTCGGCGACATCACTCACGACGAGTCCCGCCGCGCGGAGTGCCTTGGACGTGCCGCCGGTGGAGAGCAGCTGGAAGCCGAGGGCCTGAAGACCCTTGGCGAACTCGAGCAGGCCGGACTTGTCGGAGACGGAGAGCAGGGCGGAAGGCATGCGAGGTGCGGAGAGTGGAGGGACGTGCGGAGCGCGATTCGAGGAGCGGTGCTGTGACGTGAGCGTGTGCGCGGATCAGGCGACCGTGTCGGACGGTGCGCGATCGACATGAAAGGTCGGAATGCCCGCGGCCGTGCCGTCGGCGGAGAGCGTGGTATGGCCGGCACAGACGGCGGCGATGCAGCGAGGATAGATGAAGTGTTCGGCCGCGAGCACGCGTCTGGCGAGTGTGCTCGGCGTGTCGTCGGTGCGGATGGGAACGCGCCACTGCGCGATGATCGCGCCCTCGTCGTACTGCTCGCTCACGAAGTGCACGGTCGGACCGCTCACGGTGGCGCCGGCGCGAAGTACCGCCTCGTGCACCTGATGTCCGTACATGCCGGGACCGCCGAACGCCGGAAGCAGTGCCGGGTGCACGTTGAGCAACCGGCCGCGGAAGCGCGCGACGACGTCCGCTGGTACGAGGCGCAGGTAGCCCGCGAGTGCGACGTGCGTGATCCGGTGTTCGGTCAACAGCGCACTGAGCTCAGCGTTGCGCTCGCGTGGGAGCCACTCGGCGGGAATGTCGTGCGTGCGCGCGCGGGCGAGCGCTCCCGCGGACTCACGATCGCTCACGACGAGCGCGACGCGGGCCGGCGCGTCAGGCCCGAGCGCGTCGAAATGGTCGATGATCGACTGCAGATTGCTGCCGCCGCCGGAAGCCAGCACGGCGAGTCGCGAAGGTGAATCCGTCACGCGGTGAATCTACCGCCGAGGGACTTCGGCCGTCAGCGCTGGACCGGTGCGTGGTCCGGTGCGTGGTCCGGTGCGTGGATCGGTGCATGCAGGACCCGCGCGGCGACCTCGGCGAGGGTCGGCACGAACTCGGCTTCACGCGCGGCTCGTTCTTTGTCCGCCTCGGGCGTGTCGGGGCTGGGGATCAGGAAGCCGCGGCCACCCAACTCGAGGGACGGTGCCACGTCACGCCAGCGATCGCCGACGAAGACCGAGGCGGCGAAGTCGATCCCGAGCGCGTCGCGCGCCTGCTCGTACATGAGCGTGCCGGGCTTGCGGCAGCGACAGGGGCCCGAGACATCGGGGTGGTGAGGGCAGTGCATGGTGCGACTGAGTGTGACGCCGTGCGCCGCGAGGAGTTCGTCGAGTCGGGCGCGCACCGCGAGGTAGTTCTGCTCCGTGACCTTGCCAAGTGCGATGCCGCTCTGGTTGGTGACGACGACGATCAGCCAGCCGGCATTCGCGAAGGCGCGGAGGAAGTCCACCGCGCCCGGTAGCAGCGCGACGAGCGATGCGTCATGCAGATAGTGGGCGTCGTGGATGATCGTGCCGTCACGGTCGACGAACAGGGCGCGGCGCGCGGTCATGCGAGGGCCGGGATGAGCAGTGATACGAGTGCGGTGTCGTCGGCGGGATCGACGCCACGCAGGTCGAGGCGCACGCGGCCCGCTTCGATGCGCGCGATGACGGGGACGGCGCCAGTGCGCAGGCGCGACTCGATCGCGTTGGCGTCGCCGCCGATGGTCACGGCCCACGATGCGATGCGCGCGGTGGGAAAGGCGCCGCCGCCGACGGTCGCTTCGCTCGGCTCGACGCGGAGGTCGGTGGTCACCGGCGCGTTGACCGCCGCGTTCACCGCCGTGACCACCGCGTCGGCGCGCGCACGGATGCTGTTGGCCGTTGCCGTGAGCATCGCGAGAGCAGGGATGCCGCGGCGCGCCCGCTCGGGCTCGCGGTAGAGCGCGAGCGTGGCCTCGAGTGCCGCGAGCGTGAGCTTGTCCACGCGCAGGGCGCGCGCGAGGGGATTCTTGCGCAGCCGCTCGATCGCGTCGCGCTGGCCGACGATGATCCCGGCCTGCGGACCGCCGAGCAACTTGTCTCCGCTCATCATGACGAGGGTCGCGCCTTCGGCGACCGCTTCGCGCGCGGTGAGCTCGCCAGTGAGGCCCCAGGGAGCGAGGTCGAGCATGAGTCCGCTGCCAAAGTCGTGGAGCAGCGGCACGCCGGCGTCGGCGGCGATCAGCGCGAGGTCGCGCACGGTCGCCTCGGCAACGAAGCCCTCGATCGCGAAGTTGCTGCGGTGCACTTTGACGATCGCGCCGGTGCGCGGCGAAAGGGCGCGTCGGTAATCGTCGGCGTGCGTGCGATTGGTGGTGCCGACCTCGACGAGGGTGGTGCCGCTCGTCGTCATGATGTCGGGGACGCGGAAGTTCCCACCGATCTCGACGAGTTCTCCGCGGCTCACGATCGTCTCGCGTCCCGCGGCGAAGGTCTGCAGGGCGAGCACGAGGGCCGCGGCGCAGTTGTTCACGACGAGCGCGTCCTCGGCGCCGGTGAGTTCGGCGAGCAGCGCGGCGCAGTGTACATGACGGCTGCCGCGCGCGCCGAGCGCGATGTCGTACTCCAGTGTCGATGCGGCGCGCGCCACCTCGGTCATGGCCACGAGCGCGGCAGGGGCGAGCGGCGCGCGACCCAGATTGGTGTGCAGCACCACGCCGGTCGCGTTGATCGCCGCGCGCAATGAGGGCCGGGTGCGAGCGGCGACGTGGGCCTCGACGGCGCGCGCCCAGGCGTCGTCGTCGGCGGGGAGCGTGGTGCCGTTGCGCGCCGCGGCGATGAGCGCGCGCAGTGCTTCGGTGACGAGCGCACGCGGCACACGGTCGGCGAGTGCTCGCAAAGCCGGACGCTCAATGAGCACGCCGACTGACGGGAGCGCGCGGCGCGTGTCGGTCACAACGGCGGGCGGCGGACGTCGGGTGGTGCGGGCACTGCGGGCTTCGCCTTCTCTGCAGGCGTCGCGGTCGCCGATGAGTCACGGGGTACGGCGGGTGCGCGCAGGCGGAACTCGCGCTCCGAGTCGCGCATGGCGCCGGTGAGCCCGCGGACCCCGCGCACCTTCAGTCGATACTCTCCCACGCTGAGCGGCGCGCCGAAGCGGACGACCCATGTTTGGACCGGGATCGGTCGGTTGAGCTTGACGGGGGGCGCGCTCGAGTCTGTTGCGGCGCCACGCGGCGGGGGCGCGCCGAGGGGCGGGCGTGCGCCCGCTGCGGGCGGGATGCTCACGGGCGGGATGCTCACGGGCGCGATGCTCACGGGCGCGGCGGAATCAGCAGGAGGAGCAGCCGAGTCAGCGGCCGCTCGCGCCGCCGCGGCGAGCGAGTCGAAGATCGTGGCCGGCACAAGCACGCCGACCTGCACGAACGACGAGTCGCTGCGCATGATCACGATCGTCGACGAGTCCGGTGTCCAGGTGACATCGACGCCACGATCGAACTTGATGCGCAGGGCCGAGGAATCGACCGGTTCGAGCGTCTCGATGCGCGGGCCGATCGTGTCGTGCGCGAACGCATAGAGCTCGGCGGCAGCGGTCGTGTCGACCCTGATCGTGGTCGAGTCGAACAGTTCACGCGGATCGATCGAGCGATTCGCATTGACGTCGAGCCAGCCGCGCAGCGCGTACGTGCCGGGAGCGAGATCGCGGACGACGAAGCGGCCGGTGGAATCGGCACGGGTCGACCAGCGGAGCACGGTGTCGGTGGGAGCGAAGACCTCGACGCGCGCGCCCGGTGCCGAACGGTTGCCGACCCAGTCGAAGATGATGCCGCTGATCGCGCTCGTGGAGGGCTGGGCGCCGGTGGAGAAGACGACGTCGATCTGCTCCCGAAGGATGTTGCCGCGCAGGTCACCGAGGCCGGGGAGGATGGTCACGCGATACGTGGTGTTGGGACGGAACCCAGTGCGGGGTTCGACCTCGATGGCATCGCGGCGCCAGCTCACGCGCTCACGGCCGTCGCCCGGCGAGACGGTGACAAGGGACGCGAGCGATGAGGCGCCACTGCTGCTGTTGAACGTGCTCCCGCCACCGCCCGCACCGTCGCCGCCAACTGCTCCACCACCAGCCCCGTTACCAGCCCCGCCACTGCCGCGCGCGAGCGGCGCGGACCGTTCGTTCACGACCTCGTCGAACTGAAAGCGCACTGCGCTCGCACGAACGTTGAGACTGTTGGTGTCGGGTGTGACATCGACCAGTTGCGGCGGCAGCTTGTCGGGCGGACCACCGGGCGGGATGCCTGGAGAAGCGCAGGCACTCAGGCCGATTGTGACGCCGCAGGCGAACACGCGCACGGTCCGATCGATACGACGGACGTCGACGCTCACGCGCCGAGCTCCACGATCTTCGCGCGCAGCTGGTCTGCGCGAATGCCCCACTCACGTTCCTTCGCGCGCTCGGCGTCGATCACCGCCGGCGGAGCCTTGGCGGTGAACTTCTCATTGGCGAGCCGACCGCGGAGCGCGTCGAGCTGCGTGCTCAGTCCGTCCAACTCCCCCTGCAGCCGCGCTCGCTCCCTGGTGACGTCGACCATGCCGGCGAGCGGCAGCGCGAGTTCGAGCCCACTCGGGAGTACGGCGTGTGCTGCCGCACCCTCGGGAGTCGCTCCGACGATGATCTCGCACCGCGCGAGGCGATGCACGAGTGCGCTGTTCGCCATGAGCGTATCACTCGTTGGCCCGGCAGCGACGAACGCGCGGATCGGCGCGCCCGGCTGTACGGCATACTCGGAGCGAAGTCCGCGGATCGCGTCGATCGCGTCGCGCACGACGTCGAACGCAGCGCCCGACTCGGCACCAGCGGCGCGCGCGACCGGCCAGGCCGCCGTGGCGACGAAGTGGCCGGCCTGTGATCCGGGCAACCGCTGCCAGAGCGACTCGGTCACGAACGGCATGATCGGATGCAAGAGCCGGAGCCCGCGATCGAAGACATGGACGAGCACCGCACGCGCGACCTCACGATCGGCCCCGGGCTGCAGGAGCCGCGTCTTGACCGCTTCCACGTACCAGTCGGCGAGTTCGTTCCAGACGAACTTGCGCGCGGCCTCGGCGTACGCGTCGAGCCGCAGACCGGCCTGTCGCTCTGCCTCGGGCCAAACGCCCGTGCGCGGACGCGCCGGACCGAGCGAGGCATCGCACTCGGCGACGGCCGCGTCGAGCCGCCCAAGGATCCATTGGTCGGCGAGGGTGAGTTGCGCGGGCGTGACCTTGTCGAGCGGCGTGACGGCGTCATCCCCAACCTGTAGCAGGATGAAGCGTCCGATGTTCCAGAGTTTCGTCGCGAAGTTGCGGCCGGGCGCGAACGACTTGTCGAGGTCCTTGGGGTCGAGCATGACGTCGACGCCGAGTCCCATGCCTTGGATGAGCGTCCAGCGCAGTGCGTCGGCGCCGAACTTGTTGACGACGTCGAGCGGGTCGATCCCGTTGCCGAGCGACTTGGACATCTTGCGATGTTGCATGTCGCGCACGGTGCCGTGCAGGTAGACCGAGTGGAACGGCGCCTGCCCGAGAAAGGCGTAGCTCGTCATGATCATTCGCGCGACCCAGAAGAAGAGGATCTCGGGCGCGGTCACGAGCACGTCGCTCGGGAAGAAGGCCTTGAGATCGTCGCTCTCCTCGTCGGGCCAGCCCATGGTGCTGAAGGGCCAGAGACCCGACGAGAACCAGGTGTCGAAGACGTCGGGGTCCTGACTGATGATCGGCGCGTGGCACTCGCTGCAGGTCGTGGGATCGACGCGGTAGGCGAGCGCGTGCCCCTGCTCGCAGGTGAAGACCGGGATGCGGTGGCCCCACCAGAGCTGGCGCGAGATGTTCCAGTCGCGGATCCCGTCGAGCCAGTTGATGTAGACCTTCTCCCACTTCTCGGGGAGGAGGCGGATGGTGCCGTCCTTCACGGCGGCGAGCGCCGGCGCGGCGAGCGGTGCCATCTTCACGAACCACTGATCCGAGAGGCGCGGCTCCACGACCGTGTCGCAGCGGTAACACCGACGCACGCTGTTGGAGTACGACTCGACCTTCACGAGTGCGCCCGAGGCCTCGAGCATCGCGACGGCCTGCCGTCGAGCGGCGAATCGTTCGAGTCCGTCGAGTGCCGTCGGGATGCGGTGCTTGTCGTCGTCGTGCATGGCGCCGACCATCCCGGTCGGCGTGATCACGACCGGCATCGGGAGGCCGTGTCGCTTGCCGACTTCGAAGTCGTTGGCGTCGTGCGCCGGCGTGATCTTGAGTGCGCCGGTGCCGAAGTCCTTCTCCACGTACGAGTCCGCGATCACCGGGATCTCGATGCCGACGAGCGGGAGCACGAGCGACTTGCCAACAAGTGCCGCATAGCGCGCGTCGTCGGGATGCACGGCGACCGCGACGTCGGCCAAGATGGTCTCGGGCCGTGACGTCGCGATCGTGATGCCCTGCGTGGGATCGCCGGCGAGCGCGTACCGCACATGGTAGAGCTTGCTCTCGCTGTCGTGGAACTCGGCTTCCTCGTCAGAGAGCGACGTGAGGCAACGCACGCACCAATGGATGACGCGGTGGCCGCGGTAGACGAGGTCCTTCTCGTACAGTCGCACGAACGCCTCGCGCACGGCGCGCGAGAGCTCGGGCGAGAAGGTGTACGCCGTGCGTGACCAGTCGGCCGACGCGCCGATGGCCTTCAGTTGTAGCAGGATCTGCCCGCCGGTCTCCTCGACGAAGCTCTCGGTGCGCTTCACGAAGGCCTCGCGGCCCAGGTCGAAACGCGTCTTGCCTTCCTTGGCGATGAGCTTCTCGACGACGTTCTGCGTGGCGATGCCGGCGTGGTCGGTGCCAGGGAGCCAGAGTGCTTCATCGCCGGCCATGCGACGCCAGCGGACGAGAACGTCCTGCACGGTGTTGTTGAGCCCGTGACCGACGTGGAGTACCGCCGTGACGTTGGGCGGCGGGATCAGGACCGTGAAGGGATCACGGTCGCCGCCGAGGCGCTTGGTGCGCTTGGGGTCGGCGCGAAAGATCCCGGCGTCTTCCCAGGCCTTGCCCAGGGCGGGCTCGGCAGCGGCGAAGTCGAAGTGCGTGGGGAGGTCGGTGGCCGGCGTGTTGTCGGTCGTGTCGCTCATCCACGAAAGCTAGCGGGACCGCGGGTGGTGGGGCCACGGTCTCCGCACGCGCGGAGCGCCGCTCAGCGCGGACGCGGGACTGTGAGCTTCTCGCGCACACGCGTGACGCCCGGGACGCCGCGTGCCATGGTCAGGGCATGCTTCACTTCGCGCGCGCTCCGGACGCGGCCACGGAGGACGATGACGCCGTCGCCGACCTCCTCGATCTCGACCGCGCGTTCGGCGAGGATCGGATCGTGGGAGAATGCTTCGAGGACGCGCGCGTCGAGGGCATCGCGAGATTGGGCGTCGTCCTCGTCGTCCTCGTCGTCTTCGTCGTCCTCGTCGTCCTCGTCGTCCTCGTCGTCAGAATCATCGTCGAGCTCCTCCTCATCAAGCTCCTCGTCGAGCTCCTCGTCCTCGAGCTCCGCGCGCGACCTCTCGTCGTCATCATCCGGATCACCGTCCCACGCGTCCTTCAGTCCGCGCGCGGTCTCCACCAGCGGCCCGATGTTATCCACGAGCGTCGCCGCCATCCCTCGCCCCCGAGCCACGAGCTTGCCTAGCGACATCCGTCGGTCCCTGGTGCGCTCCGCCACGAGCACGCCGAGCCCGAGCCCGATGACGGCAGCTGCCGCTACCCAGACCCAGCTGTGACCGGACTCCCGTTCTTCGAGACGAATAGTGCGCATACATGACCTGGTCGTGGTTGGCAGGGCTCCCGTCGTCCCGCTACTTTGAAGGCTGACCCCTGTGGCGCGCTTCGGCAAGCAGGGAAGCCCCGCGCGCCTCGATCCCGCACCGACCTCCCTCATGCCGAAGCGCTCTCCGCTCCTCCCGTTCGCCGACGCGCCGCTCGCCAAGGGGCTCGTGATCGGATGGGGCCTGTTCATGGTCTTCGCGGCCGTTGGGGTCGTGATCGGTCTGCGTCTGAGTGCGTCGGTGCCGATCCTGCTCGACGTGATGCCGCGATGAGTGCTGCCGCCGCGCCCGTCCTGCTCGTCCTCACCCTGCCTGATGGCGCGACCCGTGACGTCGCGTTTGGCACCCCTGCGCGCGACGTCGTCGCGACGATCGGCCCGCGCCTGTTGCTGGCCGCGATCGCGGTGTCCGTTGACGGCGAGGTGCAGGACCTCGGCACGCCGATCCGCCGCGGTGGCGCGTTCCAGGTGATCACCGAGAAGGATCCGCGCGCGCTCGCCGTGTTGCGGCACTCTGGAGCGCACATCCTCGCGACCGCGGTGCGCAGGCTGCGCCCCGAGGCCGCGATCGGCTTCGGTCCCGCGATCGACGACGGTTTTTACTACGACTTCGATGTCGCCAAGCCGTTCACGCCCGAGGATCTCGAGGCGATCGAAGCGGAGATGCGGAAGGTCATCGCCGAGAAGTACCCGTTCGTGCGCGCCGAGGTATCGCAGGCGGAGGCGAAGACCGTCTTCGCCGACGATCCGCTCAAGCTCGAGCGCCTCGAGGACTTCGAGGGATCGGACGAGATCATCTCGACGTACACGGATGGGCCGTTCACCGATCTCTGCCGCGGCCCGCACGTCCCCGACACGTCGTATCTCAAGCACTTCAAGCTGCTCTCGGCGGCCGGCGCCTATTGGCGCGGCGACGAGCGACGGCAGATGCTGCAGCGCATCTATGCGACCGCCTTCTTCAAGAAGGAGGAGCTGGACGCGCACCTGCACCAGATGGACGAGGCGAAGAAGCGCGACCATCGCGTCTTGGGAAAGCAGCTCGACCTCTTCCAGTTCTTCCCGCATGCGCCGGGCGCGGCCTTCTGGACGCCGCGTGGCACGCACTTGTGGAATGCCCTCGAGGGGTTCGTGCGCGAACGGCAACGCGACGACTTCCTCGAGATCAGGACGCCGCTCCTGTACACCAAGAAGCTCTGGGAGCAGTCGGGGCACTGGGGCAAGTACAAGGACAACATGTTCCTCGTCTGGGACAAGGAAGAAGCGGAGGCGGGCGGGTCCCCCGAGGACGCGCTGAGCATGTCGCTCAAGCCGATGAACTGCCCATCGCATCACTTGCTCTTTCACTCGCACAAGCACTCGTACCGCGAACTCCCCATGCGGTACGTCACGTTCGACGTGCTGCACCGCAACGAGATCTCGGGCGCGCTCTCCGGACTCACGCGCGTGCGGCAGTTCTCGCAGGACGATTGTCATGTGTACCTGCGCGAGGACCAGATCGCCGCCGAGGTGAAGTTCCTCATGGACTTCATCCTCGGCTACTACGACACCTTCGGGCTCACCGCGCGGCTCAAGTTCGCGACGCGACCGGAGCAGCGGATCGGGTCCGACGAGCTCTGGGACCGCGCCGAGGGCGCGCTGCGCGCCGCGCTCGAGAGCACGGGGCGGCCGTACGAGCTCAAGGAAGGTGATGGCGCCTTCTATGGCCCGAAGATCGACTTCGACGTGATGGACTCGATCGGACGCGCCTGGCAGCTCGGCACGATCCAGCTCGACTACAATGCGCCCGAGCGATTCGACCTCGAGTACACCGGCGAGGACAATGCCGCGCACCGACCGGTGGTGATCCATCGCGCGGTGAGCGGCTCGTTCGAGCGATTCATCGCGATCCTCATCGAGCACTTTGCGGGCGCCTTCCCGGTCTGGCTCGCACCGGAGCAGGTCCGCGTGCTGCCGATCTCTGACGAGGTGTCGGGGTATGCCCGAGAAGTGACGGCGAAGCTCCGGGCTGCCGGCATCCGCGCGGTCTGCGACGAACGCAGCGACACGCTCAACTACCGGATCCGGGACGGCGAGATCATGAAGGTCCCCTACATGGCGGTGCTCGGGAAGCGCGAAGCGGAGGCGGGGCAGGTCGCGATCCGTGTGCGCGGGGCGGGGAAGAAGCAGGAGGTCGTGCCGGTCGACGACTTCGTTGCACGACTCGTCGAGGAGATCCGCACGCGTGCGCTCACGCCGGCATCGACGGGAGCGGAAGGGTGAGGCGGGTGGTCGCGGTGTGCACCTCACGCGTGGCGATCGTGCGGTGCGCGGTGGCGCTGTTCTTCGCCACCGGCGCTCTCGAAGCGCAGCAGATCGGAAAGCCACGGATCGAGCCCGTTCGCGTTGCCGGTCAGGTGGTCGTAGGCGGGTACTCCGGCATCGCCGGTTTCGTGATCGGTCGCTTCGCCGCTGAGGGTATCTCCGACGTGGTCGGCATTGAGAACGAGACGGCGATGCGTCGGATCGGCTTCGTGGGCGGCGTGATCGGCGGCGGGCTCGCGACGGCCGGCGTCGTGTATGGAATCGGCAACATCGGCGACCAGACCGGCGACTTCGATGCGACGTACCTGGGCACCGGTGTCGGGTTCGTCGCCGCACTCGGGATCGCGCGCATGATTCTCGGCCCCGACGGTCGCCCGCGCGAGGGCATGAGCACGTCGGCCCGATGGGCCACCGCGAACATCGTCGCGCTGCTGCCAGCGATCGGCGCGACGATCGGTTTCAACTCCACTCGTCGCTTACAATAGAGGCTCTGCACATATATGTCGGACCGCACCCCGGTGATCGTCTCGGCCGCCCGCACGCCGATCGGCCGCTTTCTCGGCGGGCTCGCCCCGCTCACCGCTCCTGAACTCGGTGCCGTCGCGATCCGCGCGGCGATGGCGAGAGCGAGGATCGACCCCGCTGAGATCGGCGAAGTGATCATGGGCAACGTGCTCCAGGCGGCGGTGGGGCAGGCGCCAGCGCGCCAGGCGGCGATAAGGGCCGGCATCCCCGCCCTGGTCCCCGCCTACACCGTGAACAAGGTCTGCGGCTCGGGGCTGCAGGCGGTGATGCTCGCGGCACAGGCGATCCGCGCTGGCGACGAACAGTTGCTCGTGGCAGGGGGTCAGGAATCGATGTCGAACGCGCCGCACTATGTGCGCGGCATGCGCAATGGGATCAAGTTCGGCGCGCAGAGCATGCTCGACGGGCTCGTCACGGACGGACTCTGGTGCGCGTTCTATGATCGGCACATGGGCGGGCATGCGGAGTACACGGCGAAGAAGGCGGGGATCACGCGAGCCCGACAGGACGAGTTCGCGCTGCAGTCGCATCAGAAGGCGGTTGCGGCGATCGCTGCGGGTCGGTTCAAGGCCGAGATCGCTCCGGTCGAGATCGCCGGCAAGAAGGGACCGACGATCGTCGACACCGACGAGTCGCCGCGTGCCGACACTTCGCTCGAGGCCCTCTCAAAGCTCAAGCCGGCCTTTCCCAAGGACGCGCCCAAGGAGATGAAGCCCGACGAGCTCACCGTCACGGCTGGCAACGCGCCCGGGCTCAACGACGGCGGCGCCGCGCTCGTGATCGCGTCCGAGGCGTACGCCAAGGCGCATGGTCTGCCGATCCTCGCGCGGATCACGGGCTACGCCTCGGGGGGCGGCGACCCGCAGGATCTATTCTTCGCGCCGATCGTCGCGGTGCAGAACCTCATGAAGCGGACCGGCGCGAAGATCGGCGACTACGACCTGATCGAGGCCAACGAAGCGTTCGCATCGCAGGCGCTCGCCGACGGCGATGCACTCGGCTGGGACTTCGCGCGGGTGAACGTGAATGGCGGCGCGATCGCGCTCGGTCACCCGATCGGCGCGAGCGGCGCGCGGGTGCTCGTCACGCTCTTGCATGCGCTTGAGCAGCAGGGGAAGCGGACGGGGCTCGCGACGCTCTGCCTGGGCGGCGGGAACGCGGTCGCGTTGAGCGTGGAACGGGTCTAACGGCCCGGAGGGCGCCGTGACCACGTTCGCGGGGATCAGTCGGACGCCGAGGGTGTGGCCGTCGCTGCGAGCCTCGCCGTGGTTACCTTTCTGGTGTTCCGCCCGCGCCCAACGAACACCCGCCAGGCGCGCGTCTGACCACCGGCGGTCCCCACGGACCGCCCTCACGCGACCACGCTCGATGACAGACCGATTCGCCGTCGTCGGCGCCGGACAGATGGGCAACGGGATCGCCCATGTCTGCGCCACCAGCGGCTTTGCCGTTATGCTGATCGACGTCTCCGCCGACGCCCTCGCGAAGGGCAAGGGGACGATCGAGAAGAACCTTGAACGCCAGGTGAAGAAGGGAGCGATCGACGCCGCTGCTCGCGACGCTGCGCTGGCTCGGATCACGACCTCGACAACGCTCGATGCCGTCGCCGGCGCGACCGTGGTGGTCGAGGCCGCGAGCGAGCGCAAGGATCTCAAGTTCCAGATCTTTCGCGACCTCGACCGACTCGCCGACGCCGGCGCGATCCTCGCGACCAACACCAGCTCGATCTCGATCACCGAGATCGCCGCCGTGACCAAGCGTCCCGCGCAGGTCATCGGCATGCACTTCATGAATCCGGTGCCGGTCATGCAGCTCGTCGAGGTCATTCGCGGGCTCGCGACGACCGACGAGGTGAACAGGCGCACGGTCGAGCTCTGCAAGGCGCTCGGCAAGACGCCGGTCGAAGCCAACGACTTCCCGGGCTTCATCGCGAACCGGATCCTGATGCCGATGATCAACGAAGCCTGCTACGCCGTCATGGAGGGCGTCGGCACTCCTGAAGCAGTGGATCAGGTGATGAAGCTCGGCATGAACCATCCGATGGGCCCGCTGACGCTCGCCGACTTCATCGGCCTCGACACCTGCGTCGCGATCCTCGAGGTGCTGCACGACGGACTCGGCGACCCCAAGTACCGGCCCTGCCCGCTGCTCAAGAAGTACGTCGCCGCGGGGTGGTACGGTCGCAAGTCGGGACGCGGTTTCTACAGCTACGCGGCGTCGTGATGCGCGCCGTCAAGCGCGGAGTGGTGCCCCGATGATGAAGGACCTGCACGACCTCACCGAGGAACAGCACGCGATCATCGCCACGGCGCGCGCGTTCACCGATGAGCATGTCCGCCCGTTCTCTGCGCAATGGGACCGCGATAGCCACTTCGAGCCCACGCTCGTCCGTCAGCTCGGCGACCTCGGGTTCCTCGGCATGCTCCTGCCGACGGAGTACGACGGCCTGGGTCTCGACGCGCGCAGCTATCTCGTCGCGCTCGAGGAGATCGCCGTCGCCGACGCCTCGGTGGCGGTGATGATGTCCGTGCACAACTCGCTGCCGACGCAGATGCTCAACGCGTTCGGCACGGACGAGCAGAAGCACCGCTGGCTCGCGCCGATGGCGCGCGGAGAGTTGCTCGGCGCATTCGCCCTCTCCGAGCCCGACGCGGGGTCGGACGCCTCGGCGGTGCGCTGTCAGGCGCGGCGCGACGGCAACGAGTGGGTCGTGAGCGGCACCAAGGCATGGGTCACGAGCGGCACACATGCCGGTGTGGTCATCGCGATGATCCGCACCGACTCCGCCGACGCGCGCAAGGGATCGAAGGGTATCTCGGCCTTCATCCTCACTCCTGACCTCCCCGGCTTCTCGGTGGGGAAGAAGGAGGACAAGATGGGGATGCGCGCCTCGCCGACCGTCCAGCTGGTGTTCGACGAGATGCGCGTGCCTGCCGACCGGATGCTCGGCGCCGAGGGAATGGGCTTCATCTACGCGATGCGATCGCTGGAGCACGGACGGCTCGGGATCGCTGCGCAGGCGATCGGGATCGCGCGCGCGGCGTTCGAGGCAGCGCGCGCCTACGCGAACGAGCGCAAGCAGTTCGGCACGCCGATCGCGGAGTTCCAGGGCATCCAGTTCAAGCTCGCCGACATGGCGACGCGCATCACCGCGGCGCGGTCGTTGCTGCACGAGGTCGCGGCCGCGAAGGACCGCGGCGTCCCGGTGACGGGCGAGGTGTCGATGTGCAAGCTCTTCGCCAGCGAGACCGCGATGTGGGTCACGACGCAGGCGGTCCAGGTCTTTGGCGGATACGGGTACGTGAAAGACTATCCGGTGGAGCGGTACTTCCGTGATGCGAAGGTCACGGAGATCTATGAAGGGACGTCGGAAGTGCAGCGGATCATCATCGGGCGGGCGGTCAGCAGCGGGAAGTGAGATGGGAGATGTGAGATGTGGGGCTCGACGTCCCGCACTCGCTGTCGAACATCCACCGCTTCGTGCACCGCTCGGCAGGTCTCTTACATCTCACATCTCACATCTCTCCTCTTCCAATGAATCTCTTCGACACCATCGCCAAGCTCGGCCACGAGCAACTCGTCCTCTGCGCTGACGAGAGCGCCGGCTACCGCGGCATCATCTCGATCCATGACACGACGCTCGGACCCGCGCTCGGCGGTACCCGGTTCTGGAACTACGGCTCCGACGACGAAGCGATCACCGATGCGCTGCGCCTCGCGCGCGGAATGACGTACAAGAACGCGGTCGCGGGACTCAATCTCGGCGGCGGCAAGTCGGTCATCATCGGCGACAACCGGACGACCAACCGCGAGATGATCTTCCGCGCGCATGGCCGCTTCGTCGAGTCGTTGGGTGGCCGGTATGTGACCGCCGAGGATGTGGGCACGAGCACGGCCGACATGGACTTCGTGCACATGGAGACCGACTACGTTGCCGGCCTCGCGAACAAGTCGGGCGATCCGTCGCCGGTGACGGCGCACGGCGTCTTTCGCGCGATCGAAGCGTCAGCGATGCACAAGTGGGGCTCGTCCTCGCTCGCGGGAAAGACCGTGACGGTGCAGGGCCTCGGCAACGTCGGCACGTACCTCTGCAAGGAACTCGTCGCGGCGGGGGCCAAGCTGATCGTCAGCGACATCCGTGCGGACCGTGTGAAGCATGCGGTCGAGGCGTTCGGCGCGAAGGCGGTTGATGGTGACGAGATCTACTCGGCGAAGGCCGACATCTTCGCGCCCTGCGCGCTCGGCGCGATCATCAACGACGATACGCTGCCCAAGCTCAAGGTCGAGATCGTCTGCGGCGGTGCGAACAACCAGCTCCTCGTGCCGGAGAAGCATGGCGAAGCGCTCGAGAAGCGCGGCATCATCTACGCGCCGGACTTCGTGGCGAATGCCGGCGGCGTGATCAACGTGTACGGCGAGCTCGCCGGATGGACGCGCGAGCGCGCACTGCGCAAGGCGGACGAGATCTTCGACACGATCCTCGGCGTGTACCGGATCGCCAAGGACGAGGGCGTCTTCACGTACGCCGCCGCCGACAAACTCGCCGAGCGTCGCATTGCCACGGTGCATGGCATGGTCCGCACCTGGCCGCAGCACCCGCGGAAGAGTTGATCATGGCCGAGCGCATCCCGATCGCGTCGGACCACGCGGGCTTCGAGATGAAGGAGCATCTGCGTGGCGCACTGGAAAAGATGGGCTACGAGGTGGAGGACATGGGCACGTACTCACCGGCCTCGACCGACTATCCCGACTACGCGCATCCGCTCGCCGCCAAAGTGGAGAGCGGCGAGGTGCAACGCGGCGTGTTGCTCTGCGGGACCGGACTCGGAATGTCGTACGCGGCCAATCGGCACCCCGGCGTGCGCGCCGCGGTGGTCTGGAGCCCGGAGATCGCGACATTCGCACGCAGCCATAACGACGCCAACGTCCTCGTCGTCCCGGCACGGTTCGTGAGCGAGGAGGACGCGGTGACGATCCTCAAGAACTTCCTCGACACCAAGTTCGAGGGCGGTCGCCACGCGACCCGCGTGAACAAGATCGAACCGGAGACGGCATGAAGCCCGACTACAACCGGTGGGATCGTCGGGAGCCCGGTGCGGCGCTTGTCGCCACCGATCCTGAGATCGCGTCACTCATCTCCGACGAGACGCGTCGGCAGTCAGAGGGGCTCGAGCTGATCGCGAGCGAGAACTTCGTTTCGCCGGCGGTGCTCGAGGCCATGGGATCGTCCCTCACGAACAAGTACGCTGAGGGACTGCCGGGGAAGCGCTACTATGGCGGCTGCGAAGTGGTCGACAAGATCGAGCAGATCGCGATCGACCGCGCCAAGCTGCTCTTCGGCGCTGGCCACGCGAATGTGCAGCCGCACTCGGGTGCGACCGCGAATGCCGCCGTCTACCTCGCCTTCCTCAAGGCCGGCGAGACGGTGATGGGGCTCGACCTCTCGCAGGGCGGGCATCTCACGCACGGCTCGCCGGTGAACTTCTCGGGGCTCAACTACCGGGCCGTCCACTACGGCGTGAACGACGAGGGGATCATCGACTACGCGGCGATGCGCGAACTGGCGCGACGCGAGCGGCCCAAGCTGATCATCGCCGGGTACAGCGCCTACTCGCGCGTGCTCGACTATCAGCAGTTCGCCGATGCGGCAAAGGAGGTCGGTGCGATCTTCATGGTCGACATGGCCCACTTCGCGGGGCTCGCGGCGACCGGCGTGTATCCGAGCCCTGTCCAGTTCGCCGACGTGGTCACCACGACGACACACAAAACGCTGCGCGGTCCGCGCGGCGGCCTGATCCTCTGCAAGGCCGCGCACGCGAAGGCCGTGGACAAGGCGGTATTCCCGGGGACGCAGGGCGGGCCGCTCGAACATGTGATCGCCGCCAAGGCGGTCGCGTTCAAGGAGGCGCTCGCACCGGCGTTCGGTGACTACTGCCGTCAGGTGGTGGCCAACGCCAAGGTGCTCGCCAATGCGCTGATCGCGCAGGGCGTGCATATCGTCTCCGGTGGCACCGACAATCATCTCATGCTCGCCGACCTGCGGCCCAAGAGCGCGACCCTCACGGGGAAGCTGGCCGAGCAGGCGCTCGGTCGCGCCGGGATCACGGTGAACAAGAACACCGTGCCGCGCGAGACCCAGTCGCCGTTCGTGACGAGCGGCATCCGGATCGGTACGCCGGCGATGACGACGCGTGGCATGCGTGAAGGGGAGATGCTGAGGATCGCCGATCTGATCGAGCGGGTACTCGACGCACCGGACGACCTGACGGTGACCGCTGAGGTGCACAGGGGCGTGCGGGCGCTGGCGGCGGAGTTCCCGTTGTACCTGTGATCGTCGCATCTTGTATCGTCGCAGCTTGTATCGTCGCACCTTGTTTCGTCGCACCTTGTTTCGTCGCACCACTCACCTCCAATCCGTAGTCCAGTGCCCGAGTTGGCGTTCCGCGATGGTGTGATGGACCGCATAAGGTTGCGCGAGGCTCGCTACGACGAGCGCGCGTACCTGTTCGTGCTCGCCGCCCTCGAGTTCTGTCAGCACCGACTCACCGCGCGTCGTCACCTCACGGGACGCGAGCTCGCCGCGGGGTGTCGCGACCTCGCGCTGCAGCGGTACGGCGTGTTGGCGCGCACGGTGCTCGATCACTGGGGCGTGCGCGACTCGAGTGACATCGGCGAGATCGTCTTCGCGCTCGTCGATGTGGGGCTGCTCGCGAGCCAGCCGAACGACTCCAAGGAGGATTTTGTCGGGGTGTTCGACTTTCATCAGGCGTTCGATCGTGATTATCCGTGGAACGCTGCGGCGGCGGGCTGACCTTGATGCCAAGAGCCTGATCTCATGAGCGTGCGGATCACGTCCTCGGCGCAGTCCGTCGCTCGTGAAGCGGCGGCATTCGCTGCGGGCGTCGAGTCGTACGCACTCATGCGCGCGGCCGGCGAGGCGACAGCGGCACTGTTGCTCCGCCAGATCCCCGAGCTGCGTGAGCGCGGCGCACTCGTGTTCACCGGCACCGGCAACAACGGTGGCGATGCCTGGGTCGTGGCCGGCGCGCTCGCGCGTGCCGGATGCCCGGTAAGCATCGATGCCCTCGGCGAGCCCAAGAGCGACGATGCCAAGCGCGCACGCGCCGAGGCGGTCGCGGCCGTGGACGCTGCGGCGCGCGCGACCTGGCCGGCGGTGATCGTCGACGGACTGCTTGGCACCGGCACCACCGGCGAGGCGACCGGCGAGGCCGCCCAAGCGATCGCACGCATCAACGAGATGGGCGCGCGGGGCACGCCCGTCGTGGCGATCGACGTGCCGAGTGGTCTCGACGCGACGACCGGCGGTGGCGGTGCCGTCGTGCACGCACAGCACACGTGCACGTATGGCACGCTCAAGCGCGGCCTGCTGCTGCGGCGCGACGAGGCCGGCGCGATCCATGTGCTCGACATCGGACTCGGGCACCATGCCGACCTCGCCGATGGTGCGCCGCAACTCGTGGACGCCGGCTGGGTGCGCCGCGCGATCCCTCCCATTCCCAGCGACGCGCACAAGGGCGTGCGCCGCAGACTCGCGATCGTCGGTGGTGGCGACGGCATGGCGGGCGCGCCGATGCTCGCGGCGCGCGGCGCGATGCGTAGCGGGATCGGCATGGTGCAGCTGCTCGTGAATCCCAACAACGTGCCGGTCGTGCAGGCCGCGTTGCCCGAGACGATGGCGGCACGCTGGCCCGTCACGGCTGAGGATCAGGAGCGCGTCCTCGGGTGGGCGCACGTGTTGCTTCTTGGCCCCGGACTCGGCCGCACCTCGATGACGCGCGCACTCGTTGAGCGATTGCTCGTGGCCTGGCGTGGCCCGGTGCTGCTCGACGCCGACGCGCTCAATGTGTTCGAGGGCGAGCCTCGCACACTTGGCTCACTGCTCGGTGCACGCCCGGCGATCGTCACACCGCATCCGGTGGAGGCCGGGCGACTGCTGCGGATCCCGGTGGCGACGGTGCTCGAGCGGCGATTCGAGATCGGCGCCGAACTCGCGAAAACGCTCGGCGCGACGGTCGTGCTCAAGGGACCGCCGACCATCATCTCGTCGCCGGACGGCCGCGTTGCCGTGTCGGCTGCGGGTGCGCCGACGCTCGGAGCGGCCGGTAGCGGGGATGTGCTCTCGGGCATTGCCGCCACGCTGCTCGGACAGACACACGATCCGTTCGGAGCTGGCACGAGCGCGGCCTGGATCCATGGCCGCGCCGGTGAGCGCGCGGCCGAGCTCGGGTCGGTACGTGGCGCGTCGCTCAGCGATGTCATTGCTGCGCTGCGCGATGTGTGGGCGCTCAATGACGCGCCACTCGAAGCGCCGCTACTCGGTGCGCTCTCCGCCGTGGGTTCGCAGCGATGAGCCGCCACCTGACGCTCGGCCCCGGTCGCGAGTTCGACGCAGTGCGCGACCTGCTCGCGCGCTGGGGCCCGGCGGCGATCGGCATTGGGGACGACGGGGCGGTGCTCGATGTGCCGGCGGGCTCGCGACTCGTCGTGAGCACGGACAGCACGGTCGAAGAAGTGCACTTCAGGCCTGCATGGCTCACGCCAGAGGAGATCGGTTGGCGCGCGACCATGGCGGCGCTCTCGGATCTCGCGGCGATGGGAGCCGCGCCGCTCGGCGTGCTACTCGCGCTCACCGTGCCCACGCGATGGCGCGATGCGCTCGGTGCGCTCGCCGACGGGATCGGCGCGGCCGTGAATGCGCAGGGCGTACCGATCGTGGGCGGCGACGTCACCGACGGCGACCGGCTCGGGTTGGCGATCACTGTGCTCGGTCATTCGCCTAAGCCTCTCTCACGCGCTGGCGCGCGCGCGGGGGACACGCTCTACGTGACCGGCGCACTCGGCGGCCCCGGCGCGGCGCTCGCGGCGTGGATGACCGGAGGCGTGCCGAGCGCGGCCGCACGCGCGCGGTTCGCGCACCCGCAGGCGCGGATCGCCGCTGGGCAGTGGCTCGCGGCGCATGGCGCGACCGCCGCGATCGACCTGAGCGACGGGCTGAGCGGAGATGCGGCGCACATCGCCCACGCGAGTGGCATGCTCTGCACGATCTCGCTCGACACCGTGCCCTGCGTCGCTGGGGTGAGCGCTCGCGAGGCGATCGTGAGCGGCGAGGAGTACGAACTGCTCGTCGCGGCACCGCCGCTGGACGTGCGTGCGTTCGCGGCGGCGAATGGAGGCCTCGCACTCACGGCGATCGGTACGGTGCAGGCACCGGCGCCCGGCGACGGCGCTGATGTGGTCGCAGAGCAGGGCGGCGTGCGCGTCGCGATGCCGCGCGCGCATGATCACTTCGCGCTGGCGCGAGCGCATGATCACTTCGCGCTGGGGCGCTGAGATGATCGCCACGCTGCGCGCCTGCCTGCTGGCGCTCAACCTCGTCGTCTCGACCACCGTGTTCGGTGGCATCGTGATCCTCTCGGCCCTGCTGCGCCTCAAGGATCACCCACGATCGCCGTATGCGTGGTGTCCGAAGTACTGGGGGCGCTCGCTCCTCTGGGTCGGCGGTGCACGCGTGGTGGAGCACGACGTGCATCACAAGCTGGGTGCGCAGCACATCTTCGTTGCGAACCACCTGAGCAACTTCGACGTCTTCGCGCTCGCGGGCTACCTGCCGTGGATCAAGTTCGTCGCCAAGGCCGAGGTCTTCCGTGTGCCGTTGCTCGGGCCGGCGATGACGCGCGCGGGGATGATCCCGGTCGAGCGCGCCAACAGGAAGTCGGCGTTCGCGAGTTACGCCGAGGCCAGCGAGCGGATCAAGCGCGGAGCGTCGGTGGGCGTGTATCCGGAAGGGACCCGCGGCGACGCGTATCCGCTGCGGTCGTTCAAGAAAGGCCCCTTCGTGCTCGCGATCCAGATGCAGGCCCCGGTGGTGCCGGTGCTGGTCTACGGCGCGCTGGAGCGGCAGCGGAAGGGCGAGTTCAAGGTCTACCCCGGCACGATCCACATGCACTACCTCCCGGCGATCCCGACCACGGGCCTCGGCTACGGGGATCGCGACGAGCTCGCGCGCAAGGCGTATGAGTCCATGGCGGCTTGCCTGCAACGCGAGTACGGGATAGCCTCGCCGCCGTTCCGTGGCGGCTGACCGGCTAGCTTCCTACCACCGACCACCTTCCACCAATCAGTCAATGTCAATCATCCTTGGCGTCCAAGCCCGCGAGATCCTCGATTCGCGCGGCAATCCCACCGTCGAAGCCGACGTCATCCTCGAAGACGGCACGTATGGCCGCGCCGCGGTGCCGAGCGGTGCCTCGACCGGCGAGCACGAGGCCAATGAGATGCGCGATGGCGACGCCAAGCGCTATCTCGGCAAGGGTGTGCAGAAGGCGGTGGCCAACGTCACCAAGTTCATCGAGCCGGAGCTGATCGGACTCGACGTCACGGAGCAACTCACCATCGACCGCGCGATGATCGCGCTCGACGGCACCAAGACCAAGTCGAAGCTCGGTGCCAACGCGATGCTCGCCGTCTCTATGGCGACCGCTCGAGCTGCGGCCGCGAGCGTCGACCTGCCGCTGCACAAGTATCTCGGTGGCCCCATGGCTCGCACACTGCCGGTGCCGTTGATGAACATCCTCAACGGCGGCGCGCATGCGACCAACACGGTGGACTTCCAGGAGTACATGGTCGTGCCGGTGGGTGCCGAGACCTTCTCGGAGGCGCTGCGGATGGGCGCCGAGGTGTTCCATGCGCTCAAGAAGGTGCTGGTGAAGCGCAAGCTGTCGACGGGTGTCGGTGACGAGGGCGGTTTCGCTCCGGACCTGAAGAGCGACGAAGAGGCGCTGATGGTGGTGATGGAAGCGATCGTCACCGCTGGCTACGACCCCGGCACCGAGATCGCGATCGCGCTCGACTGTGCCGCGAGCGAGCTCTACGCCAAGGGCAAGTACACCTTCAAGAAGAGCGGCGGCGGCACCAAGACAGCAGAAGAGATGGTGGAGATGTACGCGAAGTGGCTGAACAAGTATCCGATCGTGTCGATCGAGGACGGCCTCGCCGAGAGTGACTGGAAGGGCTGGGCGTACCTGACCGAGAAGCTCGGCGATCGCGTGCAGCTCGTGGGTGATGACCTCTTCTGCACGAACGTCGCGTTGCTCGGCCGTGGCATTGAGGAAGAGGTCGCGAACGCGATCTTGGTGAAGTTGAACCAGATCGGCACACTGACCGAGACGCTCGAGACCATCGAGATGGCCGGCCGCAACGGCTATCGCTCGATCATCTCGCACCGCTCGGGCGAGACCGAGGACACGTTCATCGCCGATCTCTCGGTGGCGACGAATGCTGGCCAGATCAAGACCGGCTCGGCGAGCCGCACCGATCGGGTGGCCAAGTACAATCAGTTGCTGCGGATCGAGGCGGACCTTGGTGCGGACGCCGAGTTCCCGGGTGGCGCGATCTACGGCTTGGACGACTGAGTCGAGACGCCGCTGTGGCCACGAAGCGAAGCGGGGGAGCGGGGGGTGCGAAGCCTCGGGGCCGTCGCGCCCCCGGAGAGCCGCTGACGGACAAGCAGATCATCGGGCGCGTGGTGGTGGGGTGCTTCGCGATCGCGGTAGTGGCGTTCGCGGTGCAGGGCGGGGAGTACGGCACGACCGACCTGCTGCGCCAGCGCCGGCAGCTGACGCGCGAGCGCGCGGTGGTGGACTCGCTCGCGAAGGCGGTGGAGCGGCTCAAGCTGCGGAAGAAGGCCGTCGAAAGCGACCCGGCGACGCAGGAGCGGATCGCGCGCGAGGAGTTCGGGATGGTGAAGGGGGAAAAGGAGATGCTGTATCGGTTCCTGGCGCCGGCGGATTCACTGCTCTAGGGGCCCCGGCGAGGTGCCGGTGACCTTGGATTGCCGCTTGTTTTTTCGGGTTCGCCGTCTATTATTCGCTTCACTGACGCGGGGTGGAGCATACTGGTAGCTCGTCGGGCTCATAACCCGAAGGTAGCGGGTTCAAATCCCGCCCCCGCTACTGGTACGAACAGCTGGGCACTCCATTCGTGGGGTGCCCAGTTGTCGTTTGGCGGGGTTGGAGGCGGGGCAGGTGGTCCTTATCTTTTAGTGCTTGTATAGCTGGGTAGCTCAGCTGGTTAGAGCACGGCACTCATAATGCCGGGGTCGCGGGTTCGAGTCCCGCCCCAGCTATTGGCACAGCGCCTCGCGTCCCAATGGGATGCGAGGCGCTCGTGCGAAATCGTCGATGCGCTGAGATTCAGCTGGCGCCACCCGCGAGCACAAACTTAGGAGTTGACCCGATCGAGTGGACGCCGCGACCTCGCAAGCGTTCCTCACGAACATCGATCGCAGCGCGACGCGGGCTCGATCGTCCCGGCAAGAATGTAGCGTTCGGGGAACCATGGGGTCGCTGGCGCGCGCACCTGCTGCGCCCGTCTTGACCAGCGGACCGGCGGAGGCCATATAGTGGCTGTGGAATGCAAGGTGTGTGCGACGACCTATCCGGCCGAGTCCCGATTCTGCCTGCAATGCGGCACCGCGCTGCGGACGAGCACGGCCGCGGCGCCAGCCGACCCCGAGCGGCTCAGCCTCGAGCGGGCCCTGGGCGACCAGTTCGAGATCGTGCGCCTGCTGGGTCGCGGCGGCATGGGAGCCGTGTATCTCGCGCGCGAGCGCGCGTTGGAGCGCGCGGTCGCGATCAAGGTGCTGCCGCCGAACATGGCGGCGGACGCCGAGGGGCGCGAACGATTCCGTCGCGAGGCCCGCACCGCCGCGAAGTTGTCGCACCCGAACATCGTCCCGCTCCACGCCTTCGGCGAAGTGGACGGGATGTTGTACTTCGTGATGGGCTACGTGAAGGGCGAGTCGCTCGGCGACCGGCTGCGGCGTGAGGGACGGCTCGGTGCCGACGACGTGCGTCGCATCATGAGCGAACTGGCGGGAGCACTCGATCATGCGCACCGACAGGGTGTCATCCACCGGGACCTCAAGCCCGACAATGTGCTGTTGGACGACGACTCCGGCCGGCCCTCACTCACCGACTTCGGGGTGGCGAAGGCCACCGCGAGCGGCGTGACGCTCACGGAACTCGGCGCGGTGGTGGGAACCCCGCACTACATGTCACCGGAACAGGCGAGTGGCGAGCGCGACCTCGACGGCAGCAGTGATCTCTATTCGCTTGGCGTGATGGGCTACGCGATGTTGAGCGGACGGCTCCCGTTCGACGGAGACAGCTTTCGCGACGTGATCGTGCAGCACGTGACCAAAGAGCCGACCGCGCTGCGCCTCCTGGCGCCGGATGCGGACGAGGACCTCGTTCGCGCGATCACGAGGTGCCTCGCCAAGGACCCCGCCGCACGATGGCGAACAGGCGCGACGCTGCGGGAGGCACTTGGCGCCTCGGTGGATGCGGACGACGATTGGCTTCCCGGGGAGTTGCGCGAAGTATCATCCGCGCTGCTGTGGAGCGTGGTCGGCGGTTGGGTCACGGGAAACGTCGCCTGGTTCGCCTCGGCGGCGACGGGGCCGACGCGATGGATCATCGCCGCAGCTGCGGCACTGCTCCCGGCCGCCGCGTTCGCATTCGCGGCCGTGCTGCACCACTCGAAGGGGTGCACTTGGCGGCAGATGGCGCGTGTCGCGGCGTGGCCTCCGCAGTGGTGGCCGTTCCCATGGTGGCGGCCGTGCAGGCGCCCGGGCGACGTGTGGGATCGCCTGCCGGCCGTGGTGCGACGGCTGCGACAGTTCTACGGTGCCGTGGCCGGCGCCGCCCTGCTCCTGCTGCCGCCGCTAGTGTCATTCGGAGGGTCGGAGCGAGTCCGGCTACTTGGCGTTGCGACTGCGGGACTGTGGGTCCTCGTCACCGTCGGCATGGTCTGGACGGCTTGGTGGGCCTATCGCACCGGCTTTCCGAACAATGCGGACCTGCGCTCGCTCATCTTCGGCTCGACGACGCACAGCCGGTTCTGGAAGCTGCCTCACGTGGCCAGACTCCTCGCCACTGCGGCACCTCGCGCGTCGGTCGGGACGTCCGACCCCCGGACCCCCGCCGAACTCGTGCGGGCCGTGATCGAGCGCGCACCGCAGTTGAGTGGACCGGCGGGTGATCTTGGCGCGAGCGCGGTGTCCGCAGCCCGTCACGTGGGGCATGCGCTCGACCGATGCGACGAGGAGATCGCGATGCTCGCGCGCGACGCGAGCCCGACGGAGATTGCCGGGCTCGACCAGAAGCTGGCTGTGCTGGGAGAGGAGTCCGACGAGCCTTCGACCCGTCGCGAGCTCCGGCAGATGCTCAGCGCGCAGCGTGCGCTCCTGAAACGGCTCTCCGAGCAACTCGTGGAGGCGAAACGCCGTCGCGAGCGACTGTACGGTCTGCTCCAGACCCTCTGGCTGCAGGTGGCGACGTTGCGCGCCGACGCGGCGCGCGAGACGTTGCAGGACGCCGACGTGTCGGGCCGCATTCGTGACGTGGTCGCCGATATCGAGGCCTTCTCGGCGGCGGAGGCGACCGTGCGGATCGATACGGCCTCCTGACGACCACCCCGCCCGCCCAGCCCAAGAACCCGCTGCACGGCATCACGCTCGAGCGCATGCTCAACGAGATGGTCCAGCACTTGGGCTGGACCAAGATGGCGGACGAAGTGCGGATCGCCTGCTTCACGAGCGATCCGAGCGTCTCGTCGAGCCTCAAGTTCCTGCGCAAGACTCCATGGGCGCGCAAGAAGGTCGAGACGCTGTACCTCGACTACCGCGCCGACTGGGGCAGCGCGAACGCGACATAGGTCCCGCCGCTCGGCGCGCCATTCTTGCCGCCGCCGCAGGCGATCACGATGTACTGCACGCCGTTCACCATGTAGGTCGACGGCGTCGCGTTGCCGGCAGCAGGGAGCTGCGCCTCCCAGAGCAGCGCGCCCGTGCGCTTGTCGAAGGCGCGGATCTTGTCGTCGTAGGTCGTCGCGGCGATGATCAGCAGCCCGTTCTCGGTGACGATCGCGCCGCCGTAGTTGTCGGTGCCCGTCCCCGTGATGCCCTGCGCCGTGAGCTTGGGATACTCGCCGAACGGGATCGACCAGCGGATCGAGCCTGCATTGAGATCGATCGCATTGAGCGTGCCCCACGGCGACTTGATGCCAGGGTAGCCCTCGTGGTCGACGAAGATGTCGAAAAAGGCGGTGCGGTAGGGCAACGCGAACGGACTCGTGCCGACGGTACCCACCGAGGCGTCGCGGCCGGTCAGCAGATAGTTCACGATGTCGTTGATCGCGCCGCCCTCGATCGCCGCGCCGAAGGCGGGCATGCGCCCCGTCCCCTCGCGTATCACCTTGAGGATCTCGTCGCGCGAACGACGCGAGGCCACGTCGATGAGCGACGGACCCGCCGCCGTGCCTCGCCGATCGTCCCCGTGGCAACTCGCACAGTTGGCCGCGAAGAGCGAACGGTCGCTGCGCGGCACGAGCTTGAGCAGCCACGCCATCTCGTTCGAGTTCACGTAGAGCAGGCCCGTGGCGGGATCGAACGCCGGGCCGCCCCACTCACCGCCGCCGTCGACGCCGGGGAAGATGATCGTGCCCTTGAGGTCGGGGGTGCTGAACGGATGCGCGGTACTGAATTCGCGGAATGTCTTGAGCGCGGCGGCATGCGCCTCGGGAGTGCGCTGCGTGAGATCCAGCTCGGTGAGTGACTGTCGCGCAAAGGGCGGTGGCAGCACCGGAAATGGCTGCGTCGGCGCGCTGCGTTCACCGGGGAGGCTCGCGGCGGGCATCGGGCGCTCCTCAATAGGGAAGAGCGGCGTGCCGCGCGTGCGCTCGAACAAGTACACATGTCCCGTCTTGGTGATCTGCGCGACGGCATCGACCGGCTTCCCGTCGCGCGTCACGGTGACGAGCGCCGGTGCTGCGGGGAAGTCGCGGTCCCAAAGATCGTGACGCAGCCCCTGAAAATGCCAGACGCGCTTGCCGGTGCGCGCGTCGAGCGCGAGCACGGTGTTGGCGAACAGGTTGTCGCCCAGCCGATTGGCGCCGTAGAAGTCGTACGACGCTGATCCGGTGGCGGCGAAGACCAGGCCGCGCGCAGGATCGAGCGTCACGCCGCTCCAGGCGTTCGCGCCGCCGGAGATCTTCCATGCATCGGCGGGCCAGGTGTCGTAGCCGAACTCGCCCGGGTGCGGGATGGTGTGGAAGCTCCATCGTAGCGCGCCGGTCCTCACGTCGTAGGCGCGAATATCGCCCGGTGCACTCGGCAGCGCCTCGGGCACCGAACTACCGATGATGAACAGATCCTCGAAGACAACGCCGGGTGTGCTCGCACTCACTGAGAGCCCCTCGACCGGGCGGCCGAGCCCAGCGCGCAGGTCCACCCACCCGCTGTCGCCAAAGCTCTTGATCGGGACGCCGGTGCGCCGGTCGAGCGCGTAGAGTCGGTTGCGATAGTTGAAGATCACGCGATCACCGGTCACCACGACCCCGCGGTGCCGGAAGCGCGAGGTGGGCGGACGCCCCGCGTTGGGGTCGAAGCGCCAGAGTTGCCGGCCCGTGGCGGCGTCGAGCGCGAAGACCTGCAGCTTGGGCGTCGTCGCGTACATGATGCCGTCGATCACCACGGGGTTGGCCTGCATCTCCGAGCCCGCGAACTCATCGCCGGTGGCGAACGTCCACGCGACCTGGAGCTGCCGTACGTTGGTGGGTGAGATCTGACTCAGTCGCGTGTAGTGCGTGTTGTCGGCGCTGCCGCCGTACACAGGCCAGTCGGCCGACTTGGTCTGTGCCGGCAGTGGCGACGCGACGGCCACGACGAAGAGGAACGAAGCCGCAACGAACAGGGCGGGGACGACCAGGGCCGACGGGAACGAGGCAGTGTGTGAGCGCATTTCCGTCACCGGGCCGCTGCAGGAGCCGCGAAGACAGAACCGCTCTTCATCACGAACGCCGGGTGCGCGAGCCGCGTGACGTCATCCAGCGGATTCCCCGGCACGGCGACGAGATCTGCGAGCTTCCCCGTCGCAACGGTCCCCAAGTCGCGATCGACCCCGAGCAATCGCGCCCCATTGAGCGTCCCGATGGTGATCGCTTCCATTGGCGTGGCGCCGAGGATGTCGACCATGTACTTGAACTCTTCGCCGTTGCGACCGTGGATGTCGCTGGTGGCGTCGGTGCCGAGCGCGAAGAGCACTCCCGCCTTGTAGGCGGCGCGCAGCCGCACGCGCCGGTCGGCGGCGATTGCGGTGGCCTTGGCGACGGCGTAGGGCGGCACGCCTTTGGCGGCGCCATCGCGCACGATCTCCTCGAGGATGATCAGCGTGGGCACGAGGTAGGTGCCGCGACGCTTCATCTCGTCGATCGCCTCGTCGCTCACGAGGCTGCCGTGGTCGATGCTCGCCACACCGGCGCGCACGGCGGCCAGCAGGCCGTCACCAGCGTGCGCATGCGCCATGACCTTGCGGCCGAGTCGCGCGGCCTCGGTCACGGCGGCGGTGAGTTCGTCCTGCGTCATCTGCGGTGCACCGATCGCGTCGCCCACTGAGAGCACGCCGCCGGTGGCGACGATCTTGATCTGGTCAGCGCCGAACTTGACGTTGAGGCGCACCTGGCGGCGCACCTCGTCGGCGCCGTCGACGATCGCGCCGGTGCCGGGAAGCTGCAGGAACGGACTCCAGCCATTCACGTCGGCGTGGCCACCGGTGGTGCCGAGTGCCGGGCCCGTGGCATGGATGCGGGGACCGGGGATGAGTCCGCGTGTGATCGCGTCGCGTACGGCCACGTCCACGTAGCCGAGTGAGCCGGCTTCACGCACCGTGGTGAATCCCGCGCGGAGCGTCTTCTCGGCGTTGATGGTCGCGTAGATCGCGCCGTGGGCCGGGGTTTCGCGCAAGGCGGCGAGATCGCCGCCGTCGTTGTCGATCGACGCGAGGTGCGTGTGTGCGTCAATGAAGCCCGGCAGCAGCGTATGCCCGCGGAGGTCGATGATCGTCGCGCCGCGCGGGATGGTGACCTGCGCGGCGGTGCCGACGGCGGTGATCCGCTCGCCCTGTACGAGCACGACCGGTGCGACGATCTGGGTGCCGTCGCCGACAATGAGGCGGTCGGCCCGGATCGCGGTGATGGTCGGGGCGGGGGCCTGTGCGGAGAGGGCACTGGCGGTGAGGGCACTGGCGGTGAGGACGAGCGTCGCGGCGGCGCGCAGGAGTCGCATGGCGGTCGGTAGGGGGGAGCGGGGAAGGTACCACCGACTCGCCGCGCGCGTGCGCCCGTGCCATCTTCCCGCGCATGCGACTCAAGACGTTCGCCTTTGTGCCGATCCTCCTGCTGCTGGCCGCCGTGCCGTTCACGGTGCACGCGCCGCGGCCAGCCCTGCGCCCAGGCCAGCAACCAGCGCTGCAACCCGCCCCGCAGCCCGCGGCCCCCGACCTGATCCTGCATCATGGCCGCATCATCACCGTGGACGCGCAGGACCGCGTCGCGGAGGCGATCGCGATCCGCGGGAACCGGATCGTCGCCGTGGGGAGCGACGTCGAGGTGCTGCGGCTCGCCGCTGCCAGCACGCGGCGGATCGACCTGGGCGGGCGGGCAGTGACGCCGGGGCTCCTCGACGCACACGCGCACTTCAGCGGTGGTGCCACCGACCGATACTTCCTGCTCGACGTGGGCTACCCCGCAGTGAAGAGCATCGCCGACATCGTCGCGGCGGTGCGCGCGCGTGCGGCGACGCGGCCCGCGGGGTCATTCGTTGAAGGTGCGGGGTGGGACGAGGGGAAGTTCGCCGAGCGCCGCATGATCACTGCTGCTGACCTCGACCCGGTGTCGCCGTCGCATCCGGTGGTGCTCACGAATACGACGGGCCACTATGTGGTCGCCAACAGCGTCGCCCTACGGTTGGCGAACATCACGCGCGACACGCCCGACCCTGCGAATGGAACGATCGATCGCGCAGCGGACGGCACGCCGACCGGCGTGCTCAAGGAATCGGCGCAGAGACTCGTGCAGCGACTCATCCCACCGCTCACGGCGGCGCAGGAGGAGGAGGCCATGCGCGCGCTCGTGCGCGACTTCAACGCCGAGGGGATGACGGGCTTCAAGGAGCCAGGTGTCTCGGGCACGACCTTTGACACCTACCGCCGACTCGCCGCCGACGGCGCGCTGCCGCTGCGCGTGTTCGTGCTCTTCTCGGGCGGTCGCAGTGCGGCAGAGGCTGAGCGGTTGATCGCTGAGCGCGCGGCGCTGGCGCGGCCGTACGAGTCGACTGGCGACGACCATGTGATCGCGGGCGGCGTGAAGCTCTTCGCCGACGGCTCCGGTGGAGCGCGCACGGCGTGGCTCTACGACGAGTGGAACACCGGCTACACGGGAGTCGATGCGGGGAACCGCGGCTACCCTGCGCTCGACGTCGATACGCTACGCCGACTGATCAAGATGTACCATGCCGCGGGGATGCATGTGAGCACGCACGCGATCGGTGATCGTACGATCGACTGGGTGGTGGACAGCTACAGCGAGGCGCTCCGCGAACGGCCCACGAAGGGGCTGCGGCACGGGATCATCCATGCGAACATCCCGACCGACCGTGCG
>JANOTB010000149.1:0-25928 GCA_031416115.1 Gemmatimonadota bacterium | reverse complement strand
CGAACCGATCGAGCTCCATCACCTTGCTCCACGCCGCCACGAAGTCGCGCACGAACTTCTGCTGTGCATCGTCTGACGCGTAGACCTCGGCGATCGCCCGCAGTTGCGAGTTCGACCCGAAGATGAGATCGACGCGCGTGCCGGTCCACTGCACATCGCCGGTCGCACGATCGCGTCCCTCGAACAGATCCGTCGAACCCGCAGCCGCCTGCCACGTGGTGCCCATCTTGAGCAGGTTCACGAAGAAGTCATTCGTGAGCGTCTCGGGCCGCTTGGTGAACACGCCGTGCTGCGTCTGTCCGACGTTCGCGTTCAGCACGCGCAGTCCGCCGACGAGCACGGTCATCTCAGGTGCGGTAAGCGTGAGCAGTTGCGCTCTGTCGAGCAACAATGCCTCGACCGACACGGTGTACGCCGTCTTGAGGTAGTTGCGGAACCCGTCAGCCGTCGGTTCGAGCACGGCAGCGGACTCCACATCGGTCTGCACCTGCGATGCATCCATGCGTCCCGGCGTGAATGGCACTGCCACATCGTGGCCGGCCGTCTTCGCGGCCTGCTCCACCGCGGCACAGCCTGCGAGGACGATGAGGTCGGCGAGCGAGACCTTCTTGCCGCTCGTCTGCGCGGCGTTGAACTCCTGCTGGATCTTCTCGAGCGCACCGAGCACCTTGGCCAACCGCGCCGGCTGATTGACCTCCCAGTCCTTCATTGGCGCCAAGCGGATGCGTGCCCCGTTCGCGCCACCACGCTTGTCGGAGCCGCGGAAGGTCGCGGCCGATGCCCACGCTGTCGAGACGAAATGCGAGATTGGAAGTCCCGACGCGAGGATCATGGCCTTGAGCGCAGCGATGTCCTTGGCGTCGACGAGCTTGTGGTCGACCGCAGGGATCGGATCCTGCCAGATCAGCTCTTCCTTGGGAACGAGCGCGCCGAGGTAGCGCGTGCGCGGACCCATGTCACGATGCGTGAGCTTGAACCAGGCGCGCGCATAGGCGTCGGCGAAGAGTGCCGGGTCCTTGTGGTAGCGCTTGGAGATCTCGCGATAGATCGGGTCCATGCGCATCGCCATGTCGGCCGTGGTCATCATCGGCGCATGCCGCACAGACTTGTCGTGCGCATCGGGCACGGTCGTCTTCGCTGCCGGATCCGTGGGCGTCCACTGATGCGCCCCGGCGGGGCTCTTGGTCAACTCCCACTCGTAGCCGAAGAGCGTGTCGAAGTAGCCGTTGTCCCACTGGATCGGGTTGGGCGTCCATGCACCTTCAATGCCGCTCGTGGTCGCGTGCACGCCCTTGCCGGTACCGAACTTGTTCTTCCAGCCGAGGCCCTGCTCTTCGATGCTCGCGCCCTCGGGCGCAGGACCGACGAGTGCCGTGTCGCCGGCACCGTGCGTCTTGCCGAACGTGTGGCCACCGGCCGTGAGCGCGACCGTCTCCTCATCGTCCATCGCCATGCGCTTGAACGTCTCGCGGATGTCGCGCGCGGACGCGAGCGGATCGGGATCGCCGTTCGGCCCTTCGGGGTTCACGTAGATGAGCCCCATCTGCACCGCGGCGAGCGGGTTCTCCAACTCGTGATCACCCGTGTAGCGTTTGTCGCCGAGCCACTCGGCCTCGGGACCCCAGTAGATGTCGGCTTGGGGTTCGAAGACATCGGCGCGTCCACCGGCGAAGCCGAAGGTCTTGAACCCCATCGACTCCATGGCGACGTTGCCGGCGAGGACCATGAGGTCGGCCCACGAGATCTTCTTGCCGTACTTCTGCTTGAGCGGCCAGAGCAGGCGACGCGCCTTGTCGAGGTTGCCGTTGTCGGGCCAGCTGTTGAGCGGCGCGAAGCGCTGCGTGCCGGACGAGGCACCGCCGCGACCGTCCGCGGTGCGGTAGGTGCCGGCACTGTGCCACGCCATGCGAACGAAGAGCGGCCCGTAATGCCCGTAGTCGGCCGGCCACCAATCCTGCGAGTCGGTCATGAGCACGACGAGGTCCTTGCGAAGCGCCTCAAGGTCGAGCGTCTTGAACTCTGCGGCGTAGTCGAACGACTCACCGAGGGGATCGGAGGCGAGGGAGTTCTGATGCAGGATCGCGATGTTCAGCTGATCGGGCCACCAGTCGCGGTTGGACCGGCCTCCCGCTGTCGTCGCCCTGAGTGCCGAGTGATTCACAGGGCACTTGCCGCCATTCTCGCCCGCATTCCCGCTCATGGTCCGCTCCGATCTTGGCTACGGTGATTGAACTGCTCGGTCGCCTCTGAAAGATAAAGCGTGGGGACGGCGAAGAGGTGTCCGATCACCGCACAAGTCACTTGCGCTTCGAGACCCAACGGAACGAGACGCCGACGCTCCCCGCATCGAACGTGTCGCGCTTGACGGCTCGACGACGACGCGCATCTTCGAGAATCGAGTCACCACCGCTCTGACCACTCACCTCGCCCGCCCATGACGCTCAGCCGACGGTCCGCACTCGCCGCGCTCGCAACGATCCCGTTCGCTCGATCGCTTCCGCGGTCGCTGTTGCTCCAGCCGAACGGCGCCGCTGAGCACATCGCCGTCGTGGGCGCGGGAGCGTTCGGCGGATGGACGGCGCTCGTCCTCCGCCGCGCGGGTTTCCGCGTGACGCTGCTCGATGCCCACGGTGCCGGCAACTCGCGCGCTTCCTCAGGAGGAGAGACGCGCCTCACGCGCGCCGTCTACAACGGAACCGCCGAGTACATCGACATGGTCGTGCGCGCGGAAGCGCTCTGGCGCGAGGCCGAACGCGCGTGGGACCGCCAGCTCCTTCGGCGCACCGGCGCGCTCTGGCTGTTCGAGACGGAGGATGATGCCTACGCGCGCGCCTCGCAGCCGCCCATGGCGCGCCACGCGCTCGCACTCGACGAACTGTCGCCCACCGAGGCGGCGCGACGCTGGCCGCAGATCGCGTTCGGCGACCTGAAGCACATCTGGTTCGAGCCGGGCGCGGGCGTCCTGCTGGCGCGGACGTCGTGCGCCGCGGTCGCCGAGGCATTCGTGCGCGAAGGTGGGGAGTACCGGCTGACGCAGGTGCGACCGGGTGCGTCCAGCGGTCGCGCGCTCACGTCGCTCGCGCTCTCCGACGGGACCACGTTGGCGGCGGATCGCGTGGTGTTCGCGTGCGGTCCTTGGCTCGGCGGGCTCTTCCCTGACGTGATCGGTCGTCGCATCAGATCGACGCGGCAAGAGATGTTCTTCTTCGGCACTGCCGCAGGGGATCGCCGGTTCGACGACACGGCGATCCCCGCCTGGGCCAACTTCGCCGACGCGCTCTACTACGGCATGCCCGGCAATGAGGCGCGCGGCTTCAAGGCCGCTGACGACACGCTCGGCGACGAGGTCGACCCCGAAACGCTGGAGCGCGTCGTGCGACCCGAATCACTCGCGCGCGTGCGCGACTTCGTCGCGCGGCGATTCCCGGCACTCGCTCAGGCCCCGATCATCGAAACTCGAGTCTGCCAGTACGAATACAGCACCGACGGTGACTTCGTGGTGGACAGGCATCCGGCCTGGGACAACGTGGTGCTGGCCGGCGGCGGGTCGGGGCACGGTTTCAAGATGGGACCCGCGATCGGCGAACATATCGCCGGCGTGGTGCTCGGCCGCGAGGCGGTGCGGCCGCGCTTTGCGCTGGGGCGCCTCAAGGATCCCGGAGCCACACCGGCCAAACGGAGGGGATGACGATGCGTGCGTCCGGCCTGATACTCAGCGCGCCACCCACCGATCGAGCCACCCGATCCACCGCGTGAGCCGATCGACCGTGAAGCTCGGTCGCCTGATCCCGTGATGCTCTCCCGGATAGACCACCAGCTGCGTGGGGATCCCCAGTGAGCGCAACGCCTGATACATCTGCTCCGACCCCGCGATCGGCACATTGAAATCGTCGGCCCCGCCCATGAACAACGTTGGCGTGCGGATGCGGTCAGCCTGCCAGAAAGCGTACGACACCTTTTCCCACGCCTTTGGTGCCGTCCACGGCAGACCGAGCTCGGCCACGTACTGCGCCGCATACTGATCGGTGCCAAAGGTCGACGTGAAGAGCGAACTCCCGGCCCCGCTCACCGCTGCCTTGAAGCGCGGAGTGGACGCGATGAGGCAATCGGTGAGGATGCCGCCGTAGCTCCATCCACCCACCGCGAGACGTTCCGGATCGGCGATGCCACTACGCACGGCCTGATCGACCGCGCCGAGCAGGTCCTCGACTTCCTTGCCACACCAATCGGCGTAGATGGCGCGCTGGAACGCCTCGCCGCGTCCACTCGAGCCGCGATAGTTGATCTGGAGGACATGCCACCCGGCGGCCGCGAGGGCCTCGCGCTCGAGCCAGAAGGAGTGATCGTCCTGCCCGACCGGTCCACCGTGGATCCAGAGCACCGTTCGGTTCGGTCGCCCCACGGGCGCGTCGGGCGCGCGCGCGAGCAGGCCGCGGACCACGGTGCCGTCGCGGCTCCGCGACTCGAACTCCTCGAGCGGCGCGGTGCGCACGGTGGCGCGCCAGGCATCGTTCACATGCGTGAGGCGTCGCGGACCGTTGGCGTCCAACGCATAGACCTCGGACGGCGTCGCCGGATCGGTCAGCAGGATCGCCACGCGTCCATTCGCCTGGTCCACTCCCTCCACTACACGCGTGCCATCGACCACGCGCGTGAGAGACCCGTCGCTAAGGGCGAGCCGCACGAGCGGACCGCGGCGGTCATCGTCGATCATGGTGAGCAGCGCCTCACCATCAGCCGTCCACACCGGTGCCTGCTGCGGCCGATCGAGCGCAGGTGCAAGCACGCGCGGCGTGCCGCCCTCGGCCGCGATCACCGCCACGCGCGACGTGCCGTACATGGGCACCGGTACGAATGTCCCCTGGAGGAACGCGATCCACCTGCCGTCCGGGCTCCACGCGGGGGAGCGCTCATATGTGGACGCGCTCGTCAGTCGCCGCGGCTCGACACCGGTACGGGCATCGATCACATACAGATCTGACTCGTCGGTGCGGTCCTCGTCGGTGTGGCGCGCGCTCGTGAACACGATCCGCTGGCCATCGGGGGACCAGGCCGGCTCGCGATCGTCGGCGTCGCCGGCGGTGAGCCGCGTGGTCTTCTTGCTCGCGACATCGATCAGATGAAGATGCGTGCGGCGCCCGTCGAGCCAGCCGTCACCGTCGCGCTTGCTGAGGAAGCGATCGATCACGATCGGACGTGGACGTGTGGTGTCGGCGCGCGCGACCGAGTCGGCGTCCCGCGAGACCAGGACGATCCGCGCGCCATCGGGGGACCAGGCGTAGTCGTTCACGCCTTCAGGGAGATCCGTGAGTCGCTGCGCGTCGCCACCGGAACGGTCGAGGAGCCAGACCTGTGCCGCACTCGCGTCGCCACGCTCTGAGACGAACGCGAGGTAGCGGCCGTCGGGACTCCACCGCGGTTTCGACTCGCTCGCGGTGCTCGCGGTGAGCCGCACGCTCCGTGAGCCGTCCCATCGCACCATGTGCACGTCGGTGTCGCGCTTGTCGCGCGTGGAATCGACGGTGCTTACCGTATACGCGACCCACTCGCCGTCGGGGGAGACCTGGGGGTCGCCGACGGTGCGGAGGCGCAGGAGATCGGCCGGCGTGATGGCGCGCGGCGTTTGCGCGACTAGCGCCACCGGAACGAACAGGGCGAGGGCGAGATGGGAGCGGATGAAGAGGCGCATGGGCTCCAACTTGGAGGAGCGCGGCGAACGGCGCTACCTTGCGACGGGCTTTACGGACCCTTTTCCCGAGTGACCAAGATGATCGTGCTCCTGCTCGTCGCATTGCTCTCGACCTCCGCACTGGCGCAGACACCCAGTGCCGTGCGCTCAGACGACGTCACGACGCTCGATGGCATCATGAAAGCCTACTACGACGTCGTGAGCGGGCCCGCGGGCTCGTTGCCCGACATGGCCCGCGACCAGAAGCTGCACCATCCAAGCGCGCAGGTCACGTTGCTCGATCGCAAGGCCGACGGCTCGGCGACGGTGGCAGTCACGACGCTCGCTGGATACTACGAGCGAGGCGGAACGGGCCCACGAACGCGTGGGTTCTTCGAGCGTGAGATCAGCCGAGAGACGCGCCGGATCGGGGCGCTGGTCCACGTGTGGAGCACGTACGAGGCCTCCGAGCTGCCGGAGGGAGCGCCGTTCACCCGGGGGATCAACAGCATTCAGCTTTACTGGGATGGCCAGCGGTGGTGGATCCTGGGCTGGGTGTTCGACGACGAGCGGAATGGCGGGCGCGTTCCGCTGGAGTACCTCCCTGGCCGCGCCGCGCTCGCACCGGTGCCGTCCGCGCTCACCGCCCAGCGCCCCACGACACTGGCCGGTCGCTCGACGGTGTACGCGCCGAGCGGCATGGTCGCGACGAGCCAACCGCTCGCCTCGGCGGCCGGCCTTGAGGTCCTGCGCCGCGGCGGCAACGCCGTCGACGCTGCCGTGGCCGCGGCCGCAGTGCTCAGTGTGACCGAGCCGCACATGACGGGAATAGGCGGCGACATGTTCGCGATCGTCTGGCTCGCCAAGGAGCAGAAGCTCGTCGCGATCAATGCGAGCGGGCGCGCGGGGTCGCTCATGACGCGCGACGCGTTGCTCGCGCGCGGGTTCCGATCCGGCTCGCAGCAGGGCGTGATGTCGGTGACCGTACCGGGTGCGCTCGCAGGCTGGGACCTGCTCCTGCGCACGCATGGCAAGCGTTCGCTCGCACAGGTGCTCGCGCCCGCGATCGGCTACGCGCGCGATGGCTTCCCTGTCTCGCCGATCATCGCCGCGCAGTGGGCCAAGGAGACCGCGTTCCTCCAGCGCGACTCCGCGGCGGCAGCGACGTTCCTGCCCGGTGGCAATGCGCCCAAGGCGGGCGAGTGGTTCCAGAACCGCGACTACGCGCGCACGCTCCAGACCATCGCCGACAGCGGCATCGGTACGTTCTACGGCGGCTCGATCGGCAAGCGCATCGTCGCGCGGCTCACGGCGCTCGATGGCTTCGTCACGCTCGACGATCTCAAGAAGAACGCGCCCAACTGGGTGACGCCGATGTCGGTGCCGTTCCGCGGCTATCGCGTCTGGGAGCTGCCGCCGAGCAACCAGGGCATCGCCGCGCTGGAGATGCTGCGCATCCTCGAGCCGTACGATCTCAAGGCGATGGGTCACAACTCGGCCGCCTACCTGCATCACTTGATCGAAGCGAAGAAGCTCGCCTATGCCGACCTCGATCGGTTCGTCGGCGACGCGGACCATCTCGACATGCCCGCTGAGCGAATGCTGACCGATGAGTTCATCACCGAGCGACGCAGTCATCTCGATCCGAACAGAGCGCAGGAGCGCGTCGACCCGGGTCCGCTGCGGACGCAGAGCGAGACGGTCTACCTCACCGTCGCCGACGCCGAAGGGAACATGGTGTCGTTCATCAACTCGAACTACGATTACTTCGGATCAGGGATCGTGGTGCCGGGCACCGGGTTCGCGTTGCACAATCGCGGCGCGGGATTCACGCTCACGCCGGGGATGCCGAACACCGTCGCGCCGGGCAAGCGCCCGTTCCACACGCTCATTCCGGGCTTCGTCACGCAGACAGTGAATGGACGCGAGCAGGCGTACATGAGCTTTGGGCTCATGGGTGGTGGCGTACAGGCGCAGGGACATGTGCAGTTGCTGCTCAACCATTTCGTGTTCGGCATGGACGTGCAGGAGGCGATCGACGCGGCGCGATTCCGCCACTATGACGGGCAGCGCGTCGCGCTCGAGCTGCCGGTGAGTGATGCGGCGCGCGCGGGCCTTTCGGCGATGGGGCATGTGCTCACAGAAGCACCGGCGGTGGCGTTCGGCGGGGCGCAGGTGATCATCAAGTTGCGGCGCGGGTATGCGGCGGGGAGCGATCCGCGAAAGGATGGCATGGCGGTCGGGTACTGAACGGCGTCCGGCGGCGAACGCCTACGGCCGGCGCACCAACCGGCCGTCCATGAGTACCCGCACATTCGGATCGAGCACCAACCCCTCAGGCTCCTTCTCTGAGGCGAAGGTGAACCGCCCCGACCGCGCCGTCAGCTCGGCACGCTCCACGCGAACCTTCCCGCCCGCGTCTGTGATGCCGATCTCCACTGGCAACTGGAACGGGTCACCGGGCTGCGATTGCGTGAGCTCCACCACCACCTGCTTCGTGGCGGCGTCCCAGGTCCAACTGCCGTCCACCCGCGGCACGCCGCCGCGGTAGAGCCACTGCTGGAAGAACGCGGCAAGATCCTGCCCCGACGCGCGCTCCATCGCGAGCCGGAAATCGGTGGTCGAGGCATTCGCGTCCCTAAAGCGCGCGTAGTAATCACGAATGCCGGTCCAGAACCGATCGTCGCCGATCTTCTGCCGCAACATGTGCAGCACCCAGCTTCCCTTCTGGTACGTCATCCCCGTCGTCACCTGCGACATGTCGGCGAGGTTCTCGTGCACCACGCGGTAGTCGGGGGTCTTGGCGTAGAACTCGAGCACGGTGCGGCGCGAGTCGCGAAGCCCCTGCGCGAACTCGTCGCGGCCGTATGCATGCTCGATGAACAGCAGCGTGAAGTAGGTCGCGAACCCCTCGCTCAGCCAGACATCGTTCCAGTCGTTCTCGGTGACCGCGTTGCCGAACCACTGATGCGCGATCTCGTGGATCACCACGTTGCGCCACCGCACGGAGCGCGTGCCGGTCACGCTCGCCGGGCCGTACATGATCGCGGAGGCCGACTCCATCCCACCACCGCCGATGTTGGACTGCACGTTGGCGAGTTTCTCGTATGAGTAGGGACCCACGCGCTCGCTGTAGAACGCCAACGCGTCGCGCGTCGGCACGGCGAAGTCGAAGAAACCCGCGTCACGGTCCTGCGCGAGTACCCACGTCTGGATCGGCTTGCCGTCGTACTCGCCCACTTCCTGCACCGCGAATCGTGCGACGCCGAGCGTGTAGAGCCATGGGGCGATCGGCACCGACTCGCGCCACACCGTCCGCCGAGTGTTGCCTGGGAGGTCCGTCTCCTCCACGCGCCGGCCGTTCGATATCACCTGATAGTGCGCGGGCGCAACGATATCCATCTCCATGGTCGCCTTGTCGGCGACGTGGTCGACGGTGGGGAGCCACTGCCGTGCCTTGTCGGGCCAGTCGTCCGAGAAGAAGGTGCGGTCGCCGTACTTGGTCTGTGTGATCTCCAACCCGTCGGCAGGGATACCCTCGTAGCGAACCACGAGCTCGACGACCTCGCCCACCGCCGACGGGCGATCGAGTGTGATGGTGAGCCGGTCAGCGGTGTGCGCGAATGCCAGCGTGGCGCCGCGGCTCGTGACACCGCGGCTCGTGACACCGCTCACCCGCATGCCGCGCCCCTGCCGCGCCGGGCTCGCAGTGGCAAGGTCGAGTATGACCGCGCGGATCTCCGCGCGGAGCAGTCGGACCCGAATAGTGGCGACGCCTACGATGCGGTCCGTACTGTCGGCGAGCGTCAGTGCGAAGCGGTAGTGCTCGACGTCGATCGGTTGGCGTGGGTACGTGTCGACCGCGCCAGCGGCGAGCGCCGCGACGGCCAAGGCGACGATGTTCGATGCGATAGGCATGGGTACGCTGAGTGAAGTGGGCTGTGGCCGACCGTGCATACTACGGCGCCGAGGCCCTCTTGGGATAGGCACGATGATGGACAGCGGCGCAGATTCGTCGTAGTCTCCCCCGATGCGCCTTCGTCCAGCAGCTCGGCTCCTCGTCGCACTCACAATGGCCTGCGCCAACGAGCGCGTCGTCACGCGCGACCCGCTCTCGCTCCCGCCGAGCACCTGCGCGCAGTGCCATCAGGGGATCGTGGAGAGCCACGCGCGCACCGCGCATGCCCTGACCTCTGCGCCCGCCACCGCCGCGTCGATCCTCGGCGACTTCACCCCAGGCCGCAATGTGCTCCAGACACGCGCGGCGACTGTCTCGTTCACCATGGAGCGGCGTGCTGACGGTTTTTATCAGCGTGCCCGCGACCTCGCGCGCGATCTCGACCAGAGCGAACGTTTCGACATCGTCGTTGGGTCAGGACGGCGGGGGCAGTCGTACATCTATTGGAAGAACGAGATCCTCTACGAACTCCCGGTCTCGTACTGGACCGCCGCCCAGTCGTGGATCAACAGCCCGGGGTACCGGGACGGCACCGTGGATTTCGGGCGCGTCATCACGACCCGTTGCCTCGAGTGCCATGCGACCTCGTTCCAAGCGGTCCGCACCGACTCCGGTCTGCGCTACGGCAAGGAGTATCAGCTCGGCATCTCGTGCGAGAAGTGCCATGGCGACGCGCGAGCACATGTGACGTGGCAGACCGCGCATCCCGGCGACTCGACCGCGCACCGTATCGTGAACCCAGCGAAGCTCGAGCGCGATCGGCGTGTGGACGTCTGCGCGCTCTGCCATTCCGGTGGCCGAGTGCAGCGCACCGCCTCGTTCACCTACCGTGCCGGCGAAGTGCTGGAGGACTACTCCGTGCTGCCCCCCGACACCAGCACCGGACCACCCGACGTGCATGGGAATCAGGTCGGCCTTCTCCGTGGATCGAAGTGCTTCCTGAAGAGTCCGAACATGTCCTGTGAGACTTGCCACGACCTGCATCGCGTGGAGCGGGACCCTGATGCACTCTCCGGGAAGTGCTTGCAGTGTCATGCCGCCACGGATCACAAGCCGCTTCGGCCCCGCGAGACGGTGGCGCTCGCGAGTTGTGCCACCTGTCACATGCCGGTGCAGCGCTCGACCTCGCTCCAGATCAACACCGCCAGTTCGCAGGAGGGGTTCAGCTTGCGGTCGCATCGGATCGCCGTGTACCCGCCTGACTCCACGGCCAGCAAGCGATAGCCGCCACGCGTCCCCGTACCGAGGCCATGACGAACTTCTCCTCGAGTGTCTCGATCTACGCCGTGGGCAAGTTGCTCAACGGCCAGCCCGCACGAGCGACCGCCATGGGGCGAGAGTTGCGCCGCGTGTTGCGCCGCGTGTTGCGCCGCGAGTTGCGCCGCGTGTGGCGTCAGCTGTGCGGCCAAGTGCCGCTCTGGTTCGCCTTCGCCCTCACGCTTGGCGCCCAGACCGGCACGCCGGCGCCGACGAATGCGCTCCGCGACGGCACCATCAGGTCACGCCTGTTGGAGAACGGGCTTCAAGTGATCGTCGTGCGGAGCGATGCGATCCCGTTCGCGACCGTGGAGATGGTCTTTCGCGCCGGCGCATTCACTCAGGTCTACGACGAACTCCAGGGCGTGCCACACCTGCTCGAGCACATGCTGTTCCGGAAGGCCGACCGAGGCCCCGAAGGCACTTTCAGCGGACGCGCGTCGGCGATCGACGCGAGCTGGAACGGCGTCACCAGCGACGAGACGGTCCGGTACTACCTCCTCGCGCCCTCCAAGCACATCGCCAAGTCGATCGACCTCGTCTCCGACCTCGTCCGACAGGCCATCTTCACCGATGAGGGTCTCGATGTCGAGCGTCGCGTGGTGCGAGGCGAACTGGAGCGACGGGCCGCCGAGCCCGAGGCGCTCCTGCGCGTGGTCGCTGACCGACAACTCTGGACCGACGCCGGGTGGGAACGGAAGAACGCCGGCGGCAACATGATCGCGATCACCGGCGCGACCCTCGACCAACTCAAGGACCTGCATAAGCGCTACTATGTGCCGAACAATGCCGCCCTGATCATCACCGGCGACGTGAACGTCGAAGAGGTATTCTCGCTCGCGGAAGCGAAGTTCCGCGGCTGGAAGCGAGGCCCTGATCCGCTCGCGTCGCTCCCCGCGCTCGACATCGCACCGCTCAAGGCGATCACACGCGAGACGTTCACTGCCTCGGTGCGGGACGTGACCTTTCTGATCCGCTGGCACGGACCGAGCGTCGGTCGCGATCGCGCCGCGACGTACGCCGCGGACGTCTTCGCCGGTCTCGTGAATCAGTCCCTGTCGGGCACGCAACGCCGTCTCGTCGACACCGGCCTGTTCGAGGGCGTCTCGCTCTCGTACGACACCAAGCGATTCGTCGGCCCGATCGAGCTCTACGCCAAGACCACGCCGGAACAGGCCGTGGCGGCAGCGACCGCCCTCGGCGCTGAGCTCGGCAAGCTCGTACGCCCGGACTACTTCGACGCCAGCGACCTCGGCTTCGCGCGAAAGCGTCAGCGGGTGTACGCGGAGTTCCGTGCCGAGCAGGCTTCGGGGTACGCACACACCTTGGCCGAGATGTGGAGTTCGGCTGACCTCGACTACCAACTGACCTACGCCGACTCGATCGACAACCGCACCGCGAGCGATGTGCAGCGTTTCGTCGATGCCTATCTGAAAGGCAAGCCGATGAGCATCACCGTCATGATGTCGTATCCGACACAGCAGGCGATCGCGTTGCCATTGCGCAACGTGCTCGCGGCTTGGAAGGCGCCATGACCACCCACTGGTCGTGGCCGCAGCGGACCCGGCTCGCAGCGGCGGTCAGCGTCGGCGCACTCGCGGTATCGACCGGCGAGATCCGCGCGCAGGCACCGGTGGACTCGATCACGGCCTCCTACGAGATCGGCGGCCTGCGCGTCCTGCATCGTCGCACGAACTCCCTCATCTTCGCCGTGAACCTCTACCTGCTGGGCGGGTCGCGCCAGGTCACGCGCTCCACCGCGGGCATCGAACCGTTCCTGCTCCTGTCCTCCGAGTACGGCACGACCGACTACCCCGGCGAGGAGACCCGTCGCGCTGAGGCGCGCACCGGGAGTTCCATCGGCGTGAGTGTCGGCCGTGACTGGACGACCTACAGCATGTCTGGCGTACGCGAGGACTTCGACTCCACCTGGGCGGTCTTCACGAGTCGCCTGTTGCGCCCGACGCTCGACAGCACCGCCACCGGCACCGTGCGAACTCGGATGCTCGCGGCCGTGCGCCGCGAACGCAGTTCGCCTGACGCCCAGGCCGCCGCGATGGCGGAGAGTCTCGCGTTCCTCGGCCACGCCTACGCGGTCGATCCCAACGGGAATGAAGCGTCGCTCGCCGCGCTCACCGCCGACGACCTGCGCCGCTACGCCACGGATCAGCTTGTGACGTCGCGGATGCTGCTCGTCGTCGTCGGCGACATCCCACGCGAACATCTCGACCGGCTGATCGCGACGACCATCGGCGCGTTGCCCAAGGGATCATACGTCTGGACGATGCCGGCGGCGATCCGTGCGACCGCGCCCGCGATCGTCGCGGCCCACCGCACGCTCTCGACGAATTACATCTTCGGCTACATCCACGGGCCCCAGATATCGAGCCCGGAGTATCCGGCGTTCGCCTACGCGATGATGATCCTGAGCAACTTCGTCTCGTCGGTGATCCGCGAGCGCGAGGGGCTCTCGTACTCGGCGAGCGTCCCGATCATGGATCGTGGCGTCTCGGGGGCAGCGATCTTCGTGAGCACCACGCGGCCGGACACCGTGGTGAAGCTCGTGAACTACATCTTCGACGCGTACGAGGACGATGTCCGGATCTCCGGCGGCGCCCTGCGACGAGCGGCCGAGGGGTTTCGCACGAGCTATCTTTTCGGACTGGAGACTGCGACCAGCCATGCGGAGATGCTCGCGCACGCGCAACTGTACCAAGGGGACTATCGCGCTGCAGGAACGCGCGCCGACGTGATGTCCAAAGTGCGCTTTCCCGAGATCAGGAAGATCATCGAGACCTACGGGAAGAACATTCAGTACGCGTTCGTCGGGGACACGACGCGGTTGCCGCGTGCGGCGATGCTCAAGCGGTAGCAGTCGCTGGACCAAGGGGTCGACCGATCGGCTGACATTCACTCCACTTGCGGCAACGAGGCGATTCATGCGTCCCCTACGCCGGTCAGTAGCGCTCCTGTCGACCTTGGTTCCCGCGCTCGCCGCGCAACGGGCGGCGGTGCGCTACGTCGCGCCGACCAGTGAGACGATCATCACGCAGACCGAACTGAGCGCTTCGAGCGTACCCGGTCACATCGTGTGGGTGCTCAATCACTCCACGGTGCCGATCATCGTCTACAGCTACCAGTTGGTGGCGTGCGAGAACGTGAAGGAGTTCTGCGGGCCGAAACGGATCAACGTGAAGGTCCGTCCCGCCAGTCGTGCCGTCATCGCCCGGGTCTTTGCGAAGAATGCGGAAGACGGCTTCGGGTATCGACTGCGATTCGGTTACCGGACCGACTCGTCCGACATCGCAGCCCTGCGTGTGCTCGCCGGCGCGGGCAACAACGACGCACAGCAGCGACTCGACGCGACGCGCGCGGCAGATGCCGACGCCAGACGTGTCGTCGGTGCCGCCGACGTCTATCTCGACGATGCTGCCGTCGCAGCCCTCGGTGGTCGGCTGGCGTCGATGAGAACGGAGCCCGACTCGATCGTCATCCGCGACGGACGCTCCTTTCTGCTGCGCGAGGTCCGGCTGATGGCCCTCGACTTGGCCGGGAACCTGCTCGGCCGTCTGACCGTGGGCTATCGCTGGAGTTACGAGGGGTCGCAGATCCTCATGAATCACGCTGATACACTGCTCGCCCTCATGCCCGGGCGCACCGCGATCACGTTCCGTCTCTCGGTGCCGGGGCGAGTGCTCGAGGCCGTCCTTCCTGTCTTCGTCGTGCCGGACCCAGCGCCTGCCCCGCCACGATCGCAGGTTCGCCCGCCTTCACCGCGAGATTGTTCACGTAGATCGCGAACGCGATCCGCCGTCCGCTCTTGGAGGTGAAGTAGCCTGCGAGCCCCTTGCCCGTGACGAGCGTGCGCCAGTTGAGTGGATCGTACGTGGAATACGTGCCGGTCTTGGCGAACACCTTGCCGGCGCCAGGCGACGCGACCTGGATCGTCGCGAGCGTACCGTCCCTCCCGAGCACCGGGAGCGCATCCAGGAACGCCTGCGCCCACGGCCGCGTCGCGATCAGGGCCAAGTAGCGACTCATGAACCGCGGCGAGAAGAACGCATCGCCGCCCGCGCCATCGCCCTGCACCGCACCGTCGAGGTCGAGTCCCTCGCGCGTCAGCCAATCGTGCGCGAGGTCGAACCCGTTCTTGCGCGCGCCCTGTGACGCCGGCAGCGATGCGAGGAACAACGGCAAGTTGCTCGCGTGCAGGTTCTGACTCGTCTTGAGCAGTACCACCGCTTCGGCCGTCAACGGCAGCGACACGTGCTCGGCGACCATCACCGAAGCGTGTCGGCGATGCCACGGCCCACCGCACGTTCGCGGGCGCACCGCGTGGAACCCTGCCGGTCACGACCAGCACGCGGTGGTCCACGTTCGCGCTGTCCTCGCTGCTGCGCACCGCGACCGCGCTGCCAGAGTCCGCGGTGGTGATCCTCGCCTGCACCGTGAGATAGCTCGTGCGCGGTGAGACCTCAACTGTCGCGGGGTCACCCGCGAGCGCACCGGGGGTGACGACGATGTCAATGACGTTGTCGTTGACGACCATCGGCGAGAGCACGATCCGCGTGCCGAGTTCGCGGGCACCTTCGTCGAACAGCGACGCGTCGACGATCACCTAGCCGGTCACCGCGGTGATCCCGCGCGCCGCGATCTGTCGCGCGATGTCACGCAGCGTGAGCAACGGATCGGTCGCGACAGGCAGACCGCCGTGCGAGTGATCGCGATCGACGAAGGAATAACTGCCGTCGGCGCGGATCGGCCCTGTGCGGTAGACCCGCGTACGAAAGCGATGGTCGGCGCCGAGTACCTCGAGTGCGGTACCCATGGTGAGCAGCTTGGTCGTCGACCCAGGCACGAACAATCGGTCGCCGTTCACACTGGCGACGACCTTCTTCGCGTCCAGATCGTAGAACTCCATCCCCCACGATGCGTGGGCGAACTAAGGCGCGAGCACGCTGGCGGGGATCCCCACCCATGCCGCCGCATCGTCGGCGTCGCGGCACACGCGCACCGACTCGGCCGACTCGTCGGACATCATCTCGTACATCCTCGAGATGCCGAAGCCGAGATCGGTCGGTGCGAGGATCGCCGTCTTGAATCTGCCACTGAATCCGGCCACGGACTCGGCCACCAGCCGCCGCACGCCACGCAGACCATCGGACGTGACTGCGCCAACGTTCGCGCGCCGGAGGTCCGTCACCTCGTTGAATCCGGGCACCCAACGGCTGTCCGCGTAAGCCGCGCGATACGCCGCCATCATCTCCGCATCCGTGACCGCACCGCTCCAGGTGGTGATCAGGAGATGCAGCTCCTCGTTGAGTGAATGCGTGATCGGCGACATCGCAACGCAGGTGGTGGGGAAGACTCAATACAGCGCACTAGCGGCACTGCTAATCATACTATCTGCGTGCCTACCTGACCAACTGGATCCGATGATTGATCGGCGAGAGCCATTCCACGCCACGCGCCGTGACGACCGCGTCGTCCTCGAGCGGGATGCGCAGCTTCTTTCCGCCCCACTCGGGGATCGGCGTGTAGGCGAAGAGCTCGATCGAGAAGAGGTTCGTGGCGCGGATCTCGAACTTGAGACGCCCCGGATTGAAGAATGCCATCGACGGCCCGATCCCATGCCCCCAGTCGCCGACCGAGTGGCACCCGATGATGAACTCGGTCGACGCGTCGTCGCGCACCTGGTTGAATCCGCGCATCGCGCTGAACCCGGCCGCGACGATCGCCGCATTCAACGAGTCCATCATGACCTGCGCGGTCGTGCCCGGCTTGGCGGTCCGGCGGATCACCTCTCTCACCTTCACGGCCTGATCGAACGCGCGTTGGATGCTCGCCGGCAGCGCGACCTCGCCCGACTTGAGCACGTACGCGATCCGTTTCTGGTCGGTCCACATGTTGAGGTAGCCCACACCGAAGTCGATCATGACGATGTCGCCACGCTGGATGATGCGGTCGTTTGAGGTCGCCTCGATCCCGTTCGGTCCGGTCACATAGATGCTGGGGACCTCGAACGAGGAGCCGAGTCCCCGCAGGAGCTGCTGCTCCTGGATCCACCACGCGACGTCGGCGAGTGTGGTGACGCCGGGCGTGATGACCTCGTTCGACAACGCACGCTCAGCGATCTGGCGCCCGATCTCGGTCGCATCACCGAACGCCACGAGCTCGCTCATGACGCGTCGTGAGCTGAAGTCCGACACCACCTTCTCGGCGGCGACCAGGCGCGATGCGTACGCAGGACCGAGGGCCGTGACGATCTTGGCATGCAGCGTGTGCGAGAGGCCGTCGGCCATACCCATCTCGTTCGACATGTTGAGCCCGATCCGACGCGGGTTCCGCTCGCGCACGAACGCGCCCAGATCGGTACCCGACAACTCGAGGTCGTAGGCGCCGCAGGCCGTGCGGTTGTGATCGGTGATGTCGATCGCGACCCGTTCAATGCGATCGCCGCCGCGGTCGGTGAAGATGTAGTAGCCCGTGGTGCCGACGTAGCCACGACCGAGGAGCTCCCAGAGTGGATCGTGGTGCCCCTCACGCATGGCCACGATCCACATGTCGACGCCGTTCTCGCGCATCGCCTCGGGGAGGATGCGGTCGAACTTCTCGCGCCGCATCTCACAGAGGCGGGCCCAGCGATTGCGGGCTTCGAGGTGGGACTGCGCGAAGGTCGGCGTGGCCGACGCGAGTGCGGCCACGAGGCCGAGCGTTGCGAGCAGAGAGCGGCGCATTGGGGAGGGGTGAGGGCGTGCGGAAGATACTGCGCACGATGATCGCCGGCTGACTCGGGCCGTAGCGGCTATGTTCCGGTGACCCCAGCGGAGCCCCGCATGCGCCTCACCGTGAATGGCCAGCCACACGAGCTCGACGTCGAACCCGAGATGCCGCTCCTCTGGGCGCTCCGCGATGAGCTCGGCATCACCGGCCCCAAGTACGGCTGCGGACTCGGCATCTGTGGAGCCTGTACGGTGCATGTTGACGGCAAGGCGGTGCGCAGTTGCACGGCGCCAGTCGGACGCATCAAGGCACCGGTCACGACTATAGAAGGGCTCGGCACACCAGATGCGCTGCACGCCGTGCAACAGGCGTGGATCGACCTGCAGGTCGCGCAGTGCGGCTACTGCCAGGCGGGCCAGATCATGACGGCCGCAGCCTTCCTCGCCGGCAACACCGAACCGACCGACGAGCAGATCGACCAAGCGATGTCGGCCAACCTCTGCCGCTGCGGCACATATCCGCGCATTCGCGAGGCCGTGCGGCGCGCCGCCGTGCTGCGCGCCGCCGCGTCGCTCAGAGGGCGCTGATCATGGGCCGCATCCGTACCATCGCGCGTCGCACCTTCCTGATCGGCACCGTGGCCGTCGCAGGCGGACTCGTCGTCGGTTGGATCGCGTACAAATGGCCGCTCGGGAACCCGCTGCTCGACGATCTCGACGACGGCGATGCCGCGCTCAATCCGTACGTGCGCATCGACCGCAACGGGATCACGATCATCACGCCTCGCGCCGACCTCGGTCAGGGTGCGTACTCCATGCAGGCCGCGCTCGTCGCCGAAGAGCTCGATGTCGCATGGGGCGGGTTCACCGTCGAGCCGGGACCGCCGAGTGCGGCGTACTACAACGGCTCGGTGATCGCGGAAGGATTCCCGATCGCGGCGACCAACGACGGATTCCTCGCACGCCGAGCGCGTGGTGTGGGTGGCGTGATCAGCAAGCTCGTCGGGCTGCAGATCACCGGTGGCTCATCCACCGTGCCCGACGGCTACGAGAAACTCCGCATGGCCGGCGCCGTTGCGCGTCAGCTGTTGCTTGCCGCGGCCGCCAAGCAGATGGGGATCGCCGTAAGCGAACTCCGCACGCACGAAGGCGCCGTGATCACGCCCGACGGCACGCGCATCCTCTACACCACGCTCGGCGTTGCGGCGGCGACCATGGACGTACCGTCATCAGTGACGCTCAAGGATCCCAAGGAGTGGCGTCTGCTTGGCAAGCCGATGCAACGGCTCGACATCGTCGCCAAGTCCACGGGCACGGCGACGTACGGCATCGACATCCGACTGCCGGGCATGGTCTATGCCACCGTGCGCACCAATCCGCGCATCGGCGGTGGCATGCTCTCTGTCGATGACACCGCGGCCAAGGCCGCGAAGGGCGTCATCAAGGTCGTGCCGATCACCGGCGGCGTGGGCGTGATCGCCGACAATACCTGGCGCGCATTCAGGGCGGCCGCTCTGCTCACACCGCAGTGGGGGCCGGCGCCCTACCCATCGACGTCGAAGGAGATCTGGGAGAAGGTCGCGGCCTCTTTCACCGACGACTTCAAGGACTCTCGCTTCAGGAACGAAGGTGGTGTCGACGACGCGATCACTCTGTCGGGCGCACAAGCTCTCAGCGCCGAGTATCGCGTGCCGTTCCTGGCGCACGCCGCGCTCGAACCGTTGAACGCGGTGGTGAAGTTCACTAAGGGCACACTCGAGATCTGGACCGGCACACAGGTGCCGCGCTTCCTGCAGCAGGCGGCGGCGAAGGCCGCCGGCATCAAGGCCGATGACATCACACTGCATGCGCAGCTCTCTGGCGGCAGTTTCGGTCGCCGGTTGGAGACCGACTACGTGGTGCAAGCGGTGGAGCTCGCGGTCGGGCACCCCGGCGTTCCGATCAAGATGACCTGGACGCGCGAGGAGGACATGACGCACGACTTCCCGCGTCCGCTCGCGATCGCGCGTGCACGCGGCACCGTGCAGAACGGACAGGTGCATGCGTACGCGCTCGACATCGCCGCACCGTCGGTCACGACGTCGCAGACGTCGCGATTGGGTGGATCACTCCCGGGCCCCGACATGGCGATCGTCGCCGGCGCGTGGGACCAACCGTTCGCGATCCCGCACTACCGTGTGACCGGCTACCGCGCGCCCGAGACCGTGCCGGTGAGCGCCTGGCGCTCGGTCGGCGCCTCGGCGAATGGCTTCTTTCACGAGTGTTTCCTCGACGAGCTCATCCATGCCGCGGGCGCGGACCCGCTGCGCGAACGGATCCGTCTCTGTACGCACGATGCGTCGCGCCGTGTGCTCGAGGCCGTTGGTGAGCTGTCGGGCTGGGGCACGCCGCTTGCCGCAGGACGCGGGCGCGGGCTGGCGTTCACGCTCTCCTTCGGCGTGCCGGTCGCCGAAGTGGTCGAGGTGACGAACACGCCGGCGGGGATCACGATCGACAAGGTGTTCGTCGCGTGCGAGGTCGGGCGTGTGCTTGACCCCGTGAACTTCGAGTCACAGGTGCAGGGCGGCGTGATCTGGGGGCTCGGGCATGCGATGAACGCCGAGCTCACGTACGCGGACGGGATGGCGGAGCAGACGAACTTCCATCAGTTCTATGGAATGAATCTCGCGCAGGCTCCGGTGATCGTCGTGAAAGCGCTTGAGACGGCGAACGAGGTGCGAGGGATCGGTGAGCCGCCCGTGCCGCCGGCGGCGCCTGCGCTCGCGAATGCGATCTTCGCGGCGACGGGGCAGCGGGTGCGTGAGCTGCCGTTGAGGAAGCAGGTGCGGTTCGCGGAGTAGCCGCTACACCTGCGCGCCACGCGCTCGTCTACGTCACTCCTACGTCATCTGACGGATACTCGACCTGCGCGCGAACGCGGATCCTGTAGGGCACTTCACCCTCACAGGAGCTCCACATGTACCGCACCGTACGTCGCTGCACCGCTGTCGCCGCCCTCGCGTTCGCGGCCTGCACCCCTGATGCCCCCGTCGGTCCGGGCGTCGTCCTCGCAACGGATGCCGCCGCGCTCCAGGGCGGCGCGACCCAGCTCACCTTCCTGAACCGCAATCTCTACATCGGTGCCGATCTCGACCCCGTGGTTCGGGCGCTCGCCTCACCCCTGGCGACGGACGACATCCCCGCGCTGCTCGGCGCGATCGGCGACATCCAGGCCACCGCCTGGCCAGCACGCGTCGTCGCGCTCGCCGACGAGATCGAGCGCGAGCGCCCCCACGTGATCGCCTTGCAGGAAGCGTGGGACATCAACGTGAATCTCACTCCGCTCGGGCTCGCCGTCACCGTGGACCTCGACTTCCTCGCGAGCCTGCAGGCCGAGCTCGCGAGTCGCGGCCTCGACTACGAAGTGGCAGCGACCTTCCAGGGCGTCACCGCGGCGCCACTGCCCGGCATCAGCGTGATCGACCGCGATGTCATCCTGGTCGATCCCGCGCGCGTGACCGTCGTTGCCGGCAGCGTCGTCTCACAGGCGTTCGCCGCGAACATCGGCCCCGTCGCACCGGGCGTTTCGGTGCGCCGCGGCTGGGTGGCGCTCACGGCCACGGTCGACGGCGAGACGATGCGACTCGTCGGGACGCATCTCGAGTCGGGTCAGAGCGCCGCGCTCAGTCAGCTCCGCGCGTATCAGTCGGGTCAACTGATGGCGACGCTCGCCCCATATGCACGCGCACTCGTGATGGGAGACTTCAATGACGTGCCCGGCTCGGCGATGTACGAACAGGTGATGGCCGCCGGCTTCACCGATGCTTGGGGCGCCATGCGGCCCGGCGTCAAGGGACTAACCTGTTGCCATGCGGCGGTGCTCGACAACGCGCGCGCGCAGGACGAGTTCTGGATGCGCATCGACTACATCTTCGCGCGTGGGCTCTCGCACCCGAACGGCAAGCTGCTCGGCCGCATCACCATGCTCGGGAGCAACGCCACCGACCGGCTGCAAGGTCCGGTCTCGATGCTCTGGCCGTCCGACCATGCGGGGCTCGCGCTCCATCTACTCCTCCCCACCAACGACTGAACCACTTTTCGTTGCAGGCGTCGAATCTGCACGGAGATCGCGGAGGAGGGCCTCTAGTGCCTCCTCCGCGATCCGGCGCGACACACCGCCAGCGCCTCGCGGATGCTCCTCACTCCGCGCACGCCGCCGTCGGCCCGTGCGCGCACTTCCAGAGATACCGCTCCGCATTGGAGAAGGCGAACGCGACCTTCAGTTCACCGATGGTGGCGGACTCCGTGGCCCCCACCCCCATGCGGCCCGCACGTCGTTCACCGTCGCGATATACGCGCGGCGTCCTACATCGAAGCGGCCTTGGATCTCCGTGCTGCTGCGTTGCTGCAGCGCGGCCATCACGACCGCGTCGTGCTCGCGACGCACCGCGAGGCCCGGCAGGTCAGGCAGGCGCACGCGCGCCTCGCTGCGGTGTCGGAGTGCGATCGACATCTCACGGCTCCCGGGGGCGTGGGAAAGTGACGGTTCGCGGACTAGGGTGCGGCACCCGCGCCCGCGCGGCGGCACGCCGACTGCCACTCCACCGTGCGACGGATCTGGCGTGTGAGCGCCGCGACCGCCTCGAGACTGCGTTCGTTCACCGCGTCGCCCTGCAGGATCCGCTGTCCGCTGAGCGCCCATCGCGTGGCGTCGTAGCCGTAATCCACCACGAATGACGCGAGCGCGTACTGCGGTGCGAAGCGCTCGAACCCCGGCGTCGCGACGAGTTGATCGAGCGTCTGGCGCGCGAGATCCGACGCCGAAGCATCGGCGTTCACGATCGCGGCCAGCGCGGGATCCGCGAGGGCCTCGCGCATCGCATCATCGGTCGTGGCCAACTCCTTCGCGATCACGCCGGCCTCGGTCCGGAGCAGTTCATACAGCCCGTCGATCTCGCCCGCACGGACGATCGCCCCACCGACGTTCGCCTGCGCCTGTGCTCGGCCGTACTCGCCGGCGAGCCATGCGAGTCGCGACTTTACTGGCCCCGTTGCGATGCCGCGCTCGCCGAGCAGTCGCTCGTTGCGCGCGATCGCGCCTTGGAGCGCGGTCACGCGCGCCTGTCGGGCGGCCAGTCGACCTGCAGCCTCGCCCATGAGGGACTTCACGCCGAGCATCATCGCGGAGCGCTGGGCGTCCTCGTTCTCGCGGGCCCAGGCTTCGAGTTCCGCTGACGTCGACGCACTCACGCCCTGCTGACGTCGCAGCGCCTCGCGGTCGCGTGCGAGTTGTGCATCGATCGCCGGACAGGCCTGGTCGAAACGCGCGACCGCGGAGTCGACGGCGGCGGCGAACCCGCCCTTGTCGCCGACGATCTGCTGTTGCCGCGCGGTCAGTCGTCCCAGTTCGCCCTGACAGGAGGCGATGCGCGCACTCTCCTCGACCGGGACCTGCCCGCAACGAGCCACAAAGTCCGGCGCGAGCGCATTGAAGGCGTCAACGCGCGCGAGGAGCGCGCGACGCCGCTGCTCCAGCGCTTCTCGCTGTCCGGCGGGCAGCTTCTCCGGCACGGTCGCGATCGGTGCGGCCGCCGTCGCTTGGGCGGTGAGCGGAGCGGTGAGCGGAGCAGCGATGATGATCGCGAGCACGAGCACCGGCCAGGCGCGGCGCGCGCGGTCGCGGCGGGGATTCACCAAGAGATCGACATCCCCCAACGGCGCGTCCCGCTGAGCACCGTGACGCGGCCGCGAGGCGCGAACCACTCACCGCCCGTCCGTGAGAGCTGCCCCACGATGAACGGAAAGGCCGTGCCCACCAACAATCCGGCCATCGCGCCCGTTGTCGTGAGCGAGGAGGTGCGCTCCTTCTCCTTCGCTAGCTCGGCGGTCCCCTCGAGACTCTTCTCGCCGAGTGCTCCTACGCCTCTTCCGATCCCCGCGCCGCCTGCAGCGCCAAGCAACCCTGACGACACTGGGCCCCACGCGCCGCGGTTGGAGATCACGCCCGTCGCGAGGTAAAGCCCCGCGGCGCCCAGCGCACCGGCCGTCGCGTAGCTGGTCGAATCGTTGATCATCGCGAGACTCCCGGCGATCGCACCGACGCCTCCCCAGAGGAGGCCGCGCGCGATGATGTTCACCGGCGTGCCCTTGGATGACAGGCTGATCGCGGCGACGTTGTCGAGTCCGCTACCGTCGCCGCGATGAAAGTCGCGCACATGCGAGGCCCATAGGCGATCGCACTCGAACGAGCCGTCGCAACTGCCGACGTTGCCGTGCGCGCTGCAGAAGACCCCCTTGTCGCGGCCCTGTGCGAGCGCGTCCGGCGCAACGATCAAGAGCGCGGCGGTGAAGAGGATCAGGCGACGAGCCGAGCGTACGAACAGGGTCATGGGGTCTCCGCGAGCGTAGTCAGCGATGGACATCCGCACTGGCGCGAGAGAGGTGCGCGCTCCGTGATATGTCAGTATCTGGGCCCAATGCGCAAGGGCGACAGCGACGACCAAGACGGGCATTCTTAGCGCCACTTGCCCTGTGGCCTTCGGTTACCAACTTCAAGGGCAGTTCACCCCTACCCGAGACAGCCATGACCGACTCCACTGCCGTACTCAATGCGACCACACTGGGCAGCTCGATCACCTGCAAGGATCTCGACGCCTCGATCCGCTGGTACCGCGACGTCTTAGGCTTCGCCGTGGCTCAGACGTTCGAGCACGAAGGGAAGGTCGTCGCTGCGGTCATCGGCGCGGGCGAGATCCATCTCGTCCTCAACCAGGACGATGGCAAGCTTGGCTGGGACCGGATCAAGGGACTGGGGTTTTATCTACAGCTCAACGTGGCCAAGCCCGCCGATGTCGATGCAGCCGCTGCACGCATCAAGGCGGCCGGCTGGGCGCTCCTCGATGAGCCGGACGATCGCCCCTGGGGCGCACGGATGTTCCAGTTCAAGGATCCCGACGGGTTCAAGCTCGGCGTGTCGACGCCCATCAAGGTCTGACACCCGCACCAGCGATCATCCCGCTCGGCCGGGGTCGCGCTCACTGTCTCGATCGACCGAGACAGTGAGCAACGGTTTCGGCCTGCGATGGACGATCAACTCGAAGATGTCGGGACGCGCGTAGTGGCCGGCGATGTCGAGTTGCCACCGGGGACCGGTGATCTTCGATCGATCCAGCTCGGCATAGAGGATGGTTTCTCCCTCGCGTGCGGGACCCGCCACGATCTTGCCGTCCGGATCCACGATCACGCTCTCGCCAGGATTGATCGATCCCTCGACGGCGCCGAGATACTTCTCCTTGAACGCCAGGCGATCGGGAATATCGCTCTTGTGCATCGGCGTGCAGCAGCTGACCACATAGCAGCGCCCTTCCTTCGCCACGTGGCGCATGGTCGAGAGCCAGGGCTCACCACGGTCCCAGGTGGGCGCCACGAAGATCTCCGTGCCCCAGGCCGACATCGCGTACCGCGCCAGCGGCATGTAGTTCTCCCAGCAGAGCAGGCCGCCCAGACGGCCAAAGGGCAGATCATACACTGCCAGATCACTGCCGTCGCCCGCAGCCCACACGAGCCGTTCGCCACCCGTGGGCATCACCTTGCGATGCTTGCCGAGGATCTCTCCAGTCGGGCCGATATACAGCAGTGTGTTGTAGATCGTCGTCCCGCTCCCCTCCGCATTCACCTCGTTGATCCCGATCGCCACCGCGACGCCGGCCTGCTTGGCTGCCTTGCAGAGTTGCGCGGTCGCGTCGCTGGGAACCGTCACCGCGTTCGCCACGAGTTCCGCATACAGCTCCCTCAGCGGGTGCGTGTGACCGGCCGGGATGTACCAGGCCCAGAGCGGATAGCCCGGGACGAACGCCTCGGGGAACACCGCAAGCTCGCCCCCAGCGGCGCCGACCTCCGCGATCAGACGGCAGGCCTTGGCGATCGTTGCCTCCCGATCCAGGTAGACAGGGCAAGCTTGAACAGCAGCGATCTTGAATGTTCGGCTCATTCCGGCGCTCCCTGTGGGCGTGCGTTGGTCCAGCGGACTACCGTGCGCGCCGGCCGAACGACTGGGGCCACTTCGTTGTGCGGCGGCGGCTTCTACAAGCTACCGGCGCGCGAGCACGAGGGCAGTCGCTGAGTTGGCGTGGTGAGCGTTCAGTCGTCGCGTTCTCTGCGCGCCGCGACTCTTCATCGCTCCTCGGCACCGACCGTCGGCAAGGGTTTCTGGAACGCCTGCGAGGACATCGGCAGCGCCGGCGGCATCGTCGTCTACAACGGCGACGACGACATCCCGATGGGCGGCGGCGTCCGGGCGCTCGGATTGCGCGATGCGATCGCGTGGGTGCGCGAGCGGATCTGA
>JANOTB010000148.1:0-7088 GCA_031416115.1 Gemmatimonadota bacterium | reverse complement strand
GCGATCACGAATTGAAACACGTCGGTGATCAGCACGCCCCACAACCCGGCAATGGACGCAAACGCGACATTAATGACCGCGCACACCCACAGCGTTTGCCACATCGGCCAGCCAAGCAACACGTTGGCGATCTTCGCCGCTGCCAGGTTCACGGTGGCCATGATGACGATGTTGAAGAAGAGCGTCCCCACGAGCGCGTCCTTCTCGCTCTTGGAGGCGAGCATGTGTTGCGCGATGTAGCTGCCACCACCCGGCTCGGCGCCCGGGTACCAGACGGACCACCACTGCACGGTGAGCGGCAGGATGAGCACCGTGACGAACACGCCCCAGTTGGAAGAATCGGGCAGGAACGCATAGGTCTCCTTCGGCAACTTGGCGAAGAGCCCGGCGAGCCCACCGACCTCGGGGCGCTGCAGCGCGAAATATGCCGCAGAGAACGATCCCGTCATCATGATGCCGAACTGGATGAAGTCGGCGACGAGCACACCCCAGAGCCCGGAGATCACGGCGAACCCGACGTTGAGCAGGGCGCACCAGAACAGCGTCTTCTCCATCGGCCAGCCGAGCATGATGGTGGCGATCTTCACGGCAGCGAGGTTCACCGTGGCCATGATCACCACATTGAACACGAGCCCGAGGTAGACGGCGCGGAAGCCGCGCACGAACGACGCGGCCTTGCCCGAATAGCGGATCTCATAGAACTCGAGGTCGGTCAGCACGCCCGACCGCCGCCACATGCGCGCGTAGAACATCACCGTCGCCATGCCCGTGAGCAGGAACGCCCACCAGACCCAGTTCCCGGCCACACCGCCGGTCCGCACGAGATCAGTGACGAGGTTCGGCGTGTCGGTGCTGAAGGTCGTCGCGACCATCGAGACGCCGATCAGCCACCACGGTGCCGACCGGCCCGACGTGAAGAACTCGGCCGTGCTCGAGCCCGCACGTCCGGCCAGGAACAGTGCCGGAATGAACGCGATCGCGAGCGAGACAACGACGATGATCCAATCGAGCTTGGTGAGCAGCATCAGGCGCTCCAGTTGCCGCGGGTGAAATCAGGGAACTTCATCGGTTTGCTGCCCGTGGCGACCGACATCTCGCTCAACGGCATCGGGGCGCTCCAACTGGCAGAGTCGTAGACGTCGATGTCCGGCACCAGACCCTCACGCATCGTCTCGATGAGTCGGTACGCGAGGATGAAGTCCATCCCGCCATGACCGCCCTTGGTGCGCGCGAGCTCGCCGATGCGCGTCCAGAGCGGGTGTTCGTGGGTCTTCTTCCATTCGTCGATCCCAGCGAAACGCTCACCGCCCGCCTGACCCTCTACATAGATGCGCGCCGGATAGTCCTCGAAGACGCCCTTGGTGCCCTGCACCCCGTTGAGGCGCGAGTACGGCCGCGGGTTGGACACGTCGTGCTGCAGGAGGATGTTGCGCCCCTTGGCGGTCATGATCAGCGACGAGTTGAGGTCGCCGGTCACGTAGCGCTCCTGCCATTTGGGATCGGTGCGGTCGGGGACCGTCGCTTCGCGATGCAAGCTGAGGCCGCGCTCCGGCGTGCTCATGGAGACCATGTAGGTCATCCGGTCGCCGCGGTTCAGGTCCATGTACGCTGCCACCGGCCCAAGTCCGTGCGTCGGGTAGAGATTGCCATTCACCTGCGTGTGCCAGCCGCGCCGCCAGAGCCCCTCATCGCGATTCTCGAACAGGATCTCGCGCAGGTCGTGCAGGTAGGCCGCCGATCCGTAGAGCACCTCGCCGAGCACGCCGTCGTGCACGAGGCGGTTCACGAGCATCTCGTTGTAGCCGTAGTTGCAGTTCTCGAGCTGCATGCAGTGGCGCTGCGCCCTCTCGCTCGCGTCGACCAACGCCCACAGATCCTTGAGCGTCACGCCGATCGGACACTCGGCGCCGCAGTGCTTCCCCGCGCGGAGGGCAGCGAGCAGGACCGGCACATGCCATTCCCAAGGGGTGGCCGTGTAGACGTAGTCGATGTCGTCGCGCTCGACGAGGCGTTCGAAGTCCCGCTCGCCATTGGTGTACACGGCGGGGGCCGGCTGACCGGCGTCGGTGCACATCTTCACGGCGCGGGCGGCCTTCTCGGGCACCGTGTCCGCCACCGCGACGATCCGCACACCCTCGATCGCCAGGAACTCGCCGATCTGTCCGCGGCCGCGTAGCCCGGTGCCGACGACTGCGAGGCGCACCACGTCGTGACGCGCGAACGGCACGCCCTTCATGCTCTTGGCGAACAGCTCGCGCGGGGGCTCGGCCTCTGGTGCATCGACCGCCGTGATGTTCTCGGCGACAGCGGGCATCGGTGTGAGTGCGCTGGCCGCGGCGAGTCCGGCGCTCGTGATCAGCGCCTGCTTGAGCAGGTCGCGACGGTTGATCGAGTCGGTCACGGTGGGATCCAAGGGGGGAACGACAGCGCGCGCGGACGGCAGCCCGCGCGCGTGACGTAATGTGTCCTCCACGAGGGAGTGACGCGAGGGCGGCGCGCCATCTTGCGCGCCCGTGCGGAAGCTCAGATCTGAGGCGCCCGCACTACGGTATGATCTCCAAGGCTCACCGATCCCTTCACTCCTTCCACGAGCACCTGGTCCCCGATCATCGAGTCCGTCAGCACGCACGACGAGAGTGTCGACTTGTCGCCGATGATCGTGTCGCGCAAGGTGCAGTTGCTCACGACGCTCTCCTTGCCGATCACCACATTCGGTCCGAGGATGCAGTCGGTGACACGCGCGCCGTCCTCGATCCGCACCGGGTCGACGATCTCGACGTTCTTGAGCCCGCGGGTCGGCAGGTGCGATCGCCCCTTCTCGAGCATCACGCGGTTGGTGTCGAGCAGCGTGTCGAGCTTGCCGGCGTCGTACCATCCCTCCACATCGACCACGCGGATCTTGGCGCCCTTGTCGATCATGTACTGGAACGCGTCCGTGAGGTAGTACTCGCCCTTGTTCGTCGGCTGCTGCAGTACGTGGGCGATGCCCTCGTAGAGGAGCTTCCAGTTGCGCATGTAGTAGAGACCGATGTTCGCCCGCTTGGAGATCGGCGTGCTCGGCTTCTCGACGATCTGCGTCATGTGACCGTTGGCATCGGTCACCACCACGCCGAATCGCTGGTAGTCCTCGACCTCCTTGGTCCAGATGATGCCGTCGTCGGTCGAGTCGTTGATGATCGAGAGGTCGGTGTCGAAGATCGTGTCGACGAAGATGATCAGCACCGGCTGATCGACGAACGGTCGCGCCAGCTCGACCGCACCCGCGGTGCCATCCTGCACCTGTTGCTCGATGAAGACGGCGGGGAACTTGAAGGCCGCTTTCGCGTGCTGCTCGACCGTCCCCTTCAGGTGGCCCGTGATGTAGATGACCTGCTCGACGTTCCCGAGCTTGGCGACATCGTCCATCACGTAGTCCATCACCGGCTTGCCGGCGACCTTGAGCATCGGTTTGGGCACCGTATGCGTGTGCGGACGCAGGCGCGTGCCCTTGCCCGCGAGCGGGATGATGACCTTCATGGGGCGGATGTCCCTTCGCGACCGTAGCGGTCGGTGAGCCGCACGACGTCGTCGAGGTGCGGCGTGGAGGATTCGAGGATGTCGCAGTCGGTGACCGCTTCCATCTGGTGCACCGTGCCCGGCGTGTTACGGTAGCTCTGACCCGCCCTGAACGGCAGCTCGACCAGCGTGTCCCCCTGCTTCACGCGGTAGATCATCTCGCCGCGGAGCAGGTGGATCGTCTCGTCCTTCATGTTGTGGTACTGCAGTGAGAGTGCGTGCCCCGCCTTCACATGGAGCACCTTGCCCACGTAATGCTCGGTGTGGGCCCATATCGTCTCGTGGCCCCACGGCTTCTGCACCATCCGTACGTCGAACCACCCGGCCTGCGCTGTCACGATAGCATCTCCATTGGGGTCGCGGTGAGGCTCGACGGCGTCGTCACGCACGCCGCGATGCACTGCCCGCATCCGGTACAGGCCGCGCCGATCACCGGGCGACCACGGTCATCCAGCTTCAGTGCGTCCTCACCCACCGGGCAGACGCGCACACAGATCCCGCACTCCACGTCGCGCCAGGTGATGCAGCGCCCCTGGTCGACCATCAACTCCGCCATCTTCACGTCCCGCCAACCCCACGGCGGTACCTCGAGCGCGGGTGTGGGACACACCTGCGCGCAGGGCATGGTCTCGCACATGATACACGCTGTCACGTCCAGCTCGAGCGCCGGCGTACCCTCCGCCAACCCTGCCGACGACGGCAACGGACGGATCGCGTGCACCGGACAGGCCGACGCGCACTCGCCGCAGCGCGTGCACGCCACCAAGAACGCTGGTTCTGGCAACGCGCCGGGGGGCCGGACATGCTGGACGGGTCCGATGCGCTCGCTGAAGGCCCCAACGGCCTCGCGCAGCGCGCGCTGGAGCCCGTGGGCGAAGAAGCCCCTCCGGTCGAACCGTTCCGAATCGTCTTTCATTGACTCAAATTGACGATTCAGCGGCGAAAAAGTTTGCCGAGCGCAAGTGCGGCACTCGGCGTCAGCCGTGTGAGCACGATCGTCTGGCGACGACCGAACGCCTCCACCCGGATCACGTTGACCTGGTCGCGATGTCGCTCGTTCAGTAGTTCCTGCCGCAGAGTGAGCGAGCGCGCCCGACCGGCAGTGCCCGAGCGGTAGCAGAGCAGGTATGCCTCGCCCTCCCTCGTGACGCCGCAGCGGTCGAGCGGCCGGATCGCTCCCGTCTCGTCCGTGAGCGACACGGCGCTCCGCACATAGTCGTCGAGCGCGGGCAACGCGACCGACGAGTCGCGGGGGACCGCCGAGCCGACATGGAGCGCGACGGCCGCCGAGAGATCGTCGGCGAAGACACGGATGCGCAACTCGACCGCGCTCCCGCTCTGGCTCACCTCGGTCATGGTGCTGTGGATCTCGTGCATGCGCAGCGCGCCCGCCGCAGCGGGTACGAGCGCGAGGAGGCGTATCGCCGCGGTCAGGGCCATCGTTGGGCCGCCCAGATCGCGGCGACTGTTGTCACCGCCAACGAGACACCGGTCAGTCGCCACTGGAAGGCCAGCCGCGCGTCGCTGCGCGCGCGTGGAAGCCGCGCGAGTGCGCCGTCGAGCGCCGCGAAGCCGAGCGCCGAAGTGAACAGGATCACCACCTGCCCTGCTTCGACCCCGAGATTGAATCCGAGCAGGGGCACCGCGGTTGCGCTCCCGAGCAGAGATCGCAGGTAGGTGGCGAAGCCGGCCCCATGCACGAGGCCGAACGCGAGCGCGAACACTGGCCGGAGCCGGGCTGCGGTGCCAATCGCGGTACCATTCGCGGTGCGTTCGCGGCGCAAGAGATTCTCAACTCCGGTCGCGACGATCGTGACTGGGATGAGGAACTCGATCCACCGGGTCGGCGGAGTGACCCACGCCAGCGCCGCCGCGGCCAGCGTGATCGAGTGTCCGACCGTGAAGGCCGACACGACCAACAGTGCCGAGCGCCAGTCGCGCGGCCGGTAGATCGCACCGAGCGCCAGCAGGAACAGGAGATGGTCAGCGGCGTTGACGTCGACGATGTGCTGGAATCCGAGCGTGCCGAACGCGATGAGTTCACTCATGGCCGCTCCGCGCGCGGTGATTGCGCCTCCTGGGTCCGTGTCGCCTCACCCCGAGCCGCCTCGATCGCCTCCGCATGCGCCTGCAGGAGCGGATCATTGGTGCCGAGTCGTCGGGCCCGCGCATGCGCAGTGGCGGCTTCGTCGTGGCGCCCCGCCTTGTGCAGCGCCCACGCGTACAGGTCGTAGGCATAGATGTCGCGGCGATCGGACAACGCCGCCTCGGCGCGTGCGAGTTCCTCCTCGACGCGCTCTCCGCGATCGAGCAGGAGGAGACTCCACGCGCGGTGGAACGGTGTGCCCTCTGAGTCAGCGGTGGCGACGTCGAACGCGAGGCGCGACCGCTGGGCCGCGGCCGTATCGCCGGTCGACCCGTATGCGTTCGCCAACAGCAGCAGGACTTCGGGATCGAGCCCCGAAGCGAGGGCCCGTTCACCCCACGTCACGACGCCCCGCGCGTCCTGTTCACCGGCGGCGAGTCGTGTCATCGCCGCGAGCAGACGTGGGTCGTCCGGTCGTAGCGCGAGACCCGCCGCGAAGGCCTGCGCGGCGCGGTGCGGCCGCGACGCGCGCCGCTCGAACTCGCCGAGTCGCAGGTCGTACCACGCCTGCACCTCCAGCGACGCGTCGAATCGCGACGCCGCGCTGTCGCGCACCTCGGTCAGCAGTCGCCGGGCCTCGGCGACGTCGCCCCGTCGCTCATGCCAGGCCGCGAGACGCGGCGCGATCGACGGGTTGGACCGCCACTGGCGCACGGACGAGAACTCGACGTCGGCCGCGGCGTCGTCTCCGCGTTCCATGGCGATCTCACCGACGATCGCGTGGTACTCCGGCACGTCGGGTGCACGCTCCACCAGCAGGCGGGCGATGCTGTCGGCCGCCGTGAACCGATGCTGCGCGACGAGCGCCGCTACGAGCGTAGCGGCCGCTGCGCCGTTGTTCCGCGAGCGATTCGTGAATGAGCGCCGCGCGAGTCGCTCGGCTTCGAGGATGTCACGCCAACCACCGCCCTCGCGTGACCGCTGCAGGTGCAGGCCCGCGAGTTGACCAAGGACGATCGCACTGCCGGAATCCTGCGCGAGTGCCGTGCGCCAGACCGCGATCTGCGTGTCGCGCTGGGCGAGCTCGCGCGCCTGCCCATCGAGCCGCGGCGGCGCGTCAGACTTCGACGCGCCGTCGCCGGCCCACGATGGCCCGACCCACGCCGCTGTCACCCCGAGGATGGCAGCGAGAGGAACGAACCATCGGAGCTGCTTCACCGGGGCACCTCGAGATACGGGAACGTCCCGCTGAAAGTGCGGGCGCTCATGGGGACGTTGTCGCTGGTGAGCCCGGCGAGCACCGTCGCCGCCGGATCGAGCAGGTTGCCGAAGATCGCTGTCATCCCGGCGTCGACGACGTCATCCTGCAGACGGCGGCCGCCGTAGCCGTTCGCGAGAGCCCAGCTCAGCCAACCCGCGGTGTTGCCCGCGCGATTCGGGAAGACCA
>JANOTB010000147.1:0-2064 GCA_031416115.1 Gemmatimonadota bacterium | reverse complement strand
GCGAGTCCGATCGCCGCTTCCACATTCGGCGTCCCCGCCTCGAACTTGTGCGGGAGCACGTTCCACGTGGTGTGGTCGTCGTTGACCCACTCGATCATGTCGCCGCCGAAGTGATACGGCGGCATCGCCTGCAGGATCGCGCGCCGCATCACCAACGCGCCGCTGCCCATCGGCCCGCCCATTTTGTGGCCGCTGAACACGTACGCATCCACGCCGAGCGCGTCGACATTCACGCGCAGGTGCGGCACCGCCTGTGCGCCGTCGCAAACGACGAGCGCGGTCCCGGCCGCGCGCGCGATCCGCACCATCTCCCCCACCGGGTTGATCGTCCCCAACGCATTCGACACCTGCCCGAACGCGACGACCCTCGTGCGCGCATCCACGAGCCTGGCGAGCAAGGTCAGGTCGATCCCACCCGCCGCGTCGAGCTCGCAGATCCGGAACTCGGCACCCACCGCGATCGCGAGTTGCTGCCAAGGCACGAAGTTCGCGTGATGTTCCATCCGCGTGACGACGATGTTGTCGCCGGCGCGCACATTGGCGTGCCCCCACGCCGAGCAGACGAGGTTGAGCGACTCGGTCGTACCCCGCGTGAAGATGAGCGTGTCGGCATCGGCCACGCCGACGAACTTCGCCACACGCACCCGCGCGTCATGATACGCCTGCGTCGCCTCAGCCGAGAGCGAGTACGCTCCTCGGTGTGGATTCGCGTTGATCGTGGTGTAGTACGCCCTGATCGCGTCGAGCACCGCACGCGGCTTCTGCGACGTCGCCGCCGAGTCGAGGTACACGAGCCCGGGCTGCCCCGCGAGCAGAGGAAAGTCGCTCCGCGGCGCGAGCGAATGCGCGCCACCATGTGCATTGCCATGTGCATTGCTCGACGAAGTCACCGCGCCCTCCGCACCCAGATGCCGCCGTCACGCTCCTCGACTTCATAGCGCACGAGCGGATCCTCCGCAGGGCCTCGGAGCACGGCGCCGGTACGGCAGTCGAACCGCGCACCATGCCAGCAGCACTCCAACTCACCAGTCGGGTAGAGCGTCCCCTCCGAGAGCGGGAACTCGGCGTGCGGGCAACTGTCCTTCACCACGAAGAGCGTCTGCTCGTGACGGCCCACGCAGAGCGCAGTGCCGTTGGGGTGCGTGGCCTGCATCACCGACCCAGCCGCGACATCGGCGGCGGTGAGGTCCGCGAGGAGCGCGAAGCTCTCGCGGGCCGGCAACGCGCCCGCTGCGGTCACGCCGGGAGGGGCTCGCCCGTATGCACCGCCACCACCGGCTCCGACCCGTTCATCGCCGACTTGAGCGCGTGCCAAGCGAGCGAGGCACACTTCACGCGCATCGGGAACTTGGACACGCCGCCGAGCGCGCGCAGTTGGCCGAGTTCCTTCGCGGCATCGGCGTCGACCGCGGCACCGGTCACGAGACCGTGCACCCTCTCGAATATCGCCGCCGCCTCGGTCCGCGTCCGCCCCTTGATCGCCAGTGTCATGAGCGACGCCGAGGCCTTGGAGATCGCGCAGCCCACACCTTGGAACGAGACGTCGGCCACGGTGTCGCCCTCGAACTGCAACCAGATGGTGAGCGCATCACCGCAGTTGGGGTTCTTGCCGTCGGCCGAACAGGTCGCGTTCGGCAGCTCGCGAAAGTTCCGTGGGCGCCGATTGTGGTCCAGGATGATCTCCTGGTAGAGCGCGTCGAGTGCGGCGTCGTTGGCCACGGGGCCCGTTACTCCAGCTCGAGGTTGGTGAAGCGCGCGAAGATCGCTCTCTCCAGCAGTAGGCGAAGCGGATCGATCTCGATCGTCTCGAGCACCTGTGCCGCGAAGGCGTAGGTGAGCAGCGCCCGGGCGTTGTCGCTGCCGATGCCGCGGCTCTTGAGGTAGAAGAGCGCCTGATCGTCGAGCTTGCCGATCGTCGCACCGTGCGTGCACTTCACGTCGTCGGCGAAGATCTCGAGCTGCGGCTTGGTGTCGATCCGCGCCTTGTCCGAGAGCAGCAGCGCCTTGTTGGTCTGCTTGCCGTCGGTCTTCTGGGCGATCGGGTCCACATAGACCTTGCCGTTG
>JANOTB010000146.1:0-1679 GCA_031416115.1 Gemmatimonadota bacterium | reverse complement strand
GCCGTGAGCACGATCGCGGGCACGAGCGCGAAGAGCGCGAGAATGAGAAACAGCCGGGTCCGGAATCGAGGGTGCTTCACGCGATGCCTGAGGCCTCTGCGAGGGCGCGAAAAGGATGGTTTCGACCCTCAAGTCTACGTTCCAGCGTGGGCCCGCGCACGGACCGAAGTCCTGGACCGAAGTCCTGGACCGAAGTCCTGCCCCCACTGCCATTTGCCTCGTGTCCGGTTACGTTTCAGGTCGGGACGCGCTTAGCGCCTCGATGATCCGCCGCCGCACGGCGCGGACCATCGGAGCGACGAGCGCTCCCGCTGCGGGCTTCGCGTCCGCGCCAGTGGCGTCCTCCGGGCTGACATTCGCCCAGATGAGTGGCTGAGCGCGTTCGCCCCCGCGCACTCCGTGCCTCAACCGCTCCCGCGCCTCCTGGCGCGTCGCGACAGGCGACAACTCACCGGCGATACACGCCAGGACAAGATGCATTCTCGTTCCAACCATCCCGCAGGTGCGCGTCCCGCGCGCGCTGCGGTGGCCCCCCTCCACCGGGGCCCGCAAGCCATGAGCGCCGGCGTCAACGTGCACGCACCCAACGCCGCCCTCCTCATCGACTTCGACAACGTCACGATGGGGATCCGCTCCGATCTCCAGACGGAGCTCCGCAACCTGCTCAGCAGTGCGATCATCTCCGGCAAGGTCAACGTCCAGCGCGCCTACGCGGACTGGCGCCGTTACCCGCAGTACGTCGTGCCGCTCGCCGAGTCGTCGATCGACATGATCATGGCGCCGGCCTACGGCTCGTCCAAGAAGAACGCGACCGACATCCGCCTCGCCGTCGACGCCATCGAACTCGTCTTCACGCGCCCTGAGATCGGGACCTTCATCCTCCTCTCCGGCGACTCCGACTTCTCGAGCCTCGTCATCAAGCTCAAGGAATACGGCAAGTACGTGATCGGCGTCGGCATCCGCGAGTCGTCGAGCGACCTGCTCGTGCAGAACTGCGACGAGTACTACTCGTACAACACGCTCGCAGGCCTCGTGAAGTCGGGCGACGAGCCCGGCACCCGCAAGTGGGACCCGTACGAGCTCGTGACCGAAGCGATCGGTCGCATGCAGAAGAACGGCGACGTGATGCGCTCCGATCGCCTCAAGCAGGTCATGCAGGAGATCGACGCCTCGTTCGACGAGAAGGATCTCGGCATGTCGAAGTTCTCGCGCTTCTGCCTGGAGGCCTCGCAGAAGGGGTTGCTCCATGTGCACAAGCTCGAGAACGGTCAGCTCGAGGTCGGGTTGCCGCGCAAGGCTGGCGAGTCCGTGGTCGCGTCGGCTCCTGCGGCCGTCGATGGTGACGCCGAGGAACGTGAGAGCCGTCGTCGCGGCCGTCGCGGTCGTGGTGGTCGTGGCCGTGATGGACGTCCCCGCGAAGGTGCGACACCGGCCGAGGGCACGTCTGCGGTCGACGCAGCCGCACCGGACGTACCGTCGAGCGCTGCACCTGCCGCTGCACCGGCGCCTGCGTCAGCCGCGCGACCGGCGCCCCGTCAGCACCACGCACCGCGTCCGACTGGCGACCAGAGCATCGGTGCCGCCGGCATCCGCCTCACGCGCGACGAGGCGTTCGCGCTCGTCCGCGATGCGGTCGCAGCGGTCGTGACCGGGGACGATTCGGTCCCGAGCGAGAAGGT
>JANOTB010000145.1:0-2343 GCA_031416115.1 Gemmatimonadota bacterium | reverse complement strand
AGCGACCGCGCCATCTCGATCACATGTGTGATCACCTGACTCGTCGCGGCCTCGGTGCCGATCGAGTGCACGAACAGTTTGTCGATCTTGATGACGTCGAGCTCCAGGTCAGAGAGGTAGGCGAGACTCGAGTAGCCGGTGCCGAAGTCGTCGAGCGCTACGCGATGTCCTCGCTGCCGCAGGCGCGCGATCATCGTGCGCGCCGACTCCGTGCTGATCAGGGCGCGCTCGGTGAGTTCGAGCGTGATCGCACCCTGTTTGAGTCCGCTCCGGTCGAGCTCGGCGTCGAGCACCTCGGCGAAGCGCTCCGACTTGAGCTCGTCGACGCTCAGGTTGAGGTTCACGCTCAGGTGCGGCGACGCGCGCAGTAGGTCGCCAAGGTCGGCGAGGGTCACGCGCAGGACTGCGAACGCGAGCTCGGTCGACTGGCCCGTGAGTTCAGCGACTGGCACGAAGCTCTCGGGACTGACCGACGCTCCGCCCTCGAGCGTCCAGCGCGCCAACGCCTCAGCGCCCACGCACCGGCCGGTCGAGAGATCGATCACCGGTTGGTAGACCGCGTGCACCCGCTGCGCGGCGAGCGCATTGCGCAGCATCGACGCGAGACTCAGCCGATGCCGGGTGTAGCGCATGAGCGCGAAGAGCCAGCCGGCGACGAGCAGGAGGCCGACGCCGCTACCGACGACGAGCATCGGCGCGTAGCGACTCCAGAAGGTCCCGATCGGTTCGATCGCGACGACTTCGATCGGCATCTCACCGCCGCGTGAGTATCGCGAGATGGCGCGTCCATTCTTGCGATCGAGCGTCAGTCCCACCTTGAGTGACAAGGGCTCGGGCAGGTCGGCACCCGCCGGCTCGGAGGCGAGCCGCAACTTCTCCACCCAGAGTCCGACCTGCCGTTCCTGCAACGGCCCCACGGCGAGGAGGCCGCGCGGATCGATCGCCACGTCATGGTCGCCGTAGCGCATGAGGAAGAGCTGCACACCGCCGACCGCGGTCTGCGGTCCCGGCCACCAGGCGATCACGCCCGACGCATAGATGCTGTCGGCGCGCGCCGGTTTGAGCGCGTCTGTCTGCAAGAAGCCCACGCCGCACTGACGCTCAGCGGCGCGCCAGTAGCCGATCGCGCGGATATGCGGGCGCCCCATCGCCGCATTCTGGAGCGCGCGCAGGTGGTCCGGCGAGCACCGGGTTTGCGGGAGGCTGTCGAACTCGACGAGCAGTGCGCGCGTGTCGAGGATCATCGCTTCGGTGCGCTCGCCGAGCGACGTCGCGAGGCCCCCCACAAGTGCCTCCTCGGCGGTGAACGACCCGCGCCAGAGGTACCACGTGAGCGACGCGAAGAGCACCGCGATGCCGCCCAGCGCGGCGATCGAGATGTCGATGATGACCCTGTCCGGACGCTGCATCTGTTTCCCGGTAAACGACCCGCTCGCGGAGCGCGGAGCCGCGCGACCGCCATCCAGTTGCGACTCTCATGCGGTCGGTACCGTCACGACCGCAGGCGCGGTCAGCCTACGGCGTGACCGTGCCGCCGGTGAGCGACGTCGTCGCGAGCGCGCCGACCAATGAGCCTTATGCGCGCTGACGCCACGCGCGCGGATCCCGATGCTGATGTAGGCATCCGCGCACGTCGATCACAGTTGCGATGACCCGATAGTAGATCGCATAGGGGAAACGGCGCAGACGACTCACCGCCGTGGCTTCAGACGCTGCTGCACCTCATCCCAGCTGAGCGTCGCTTGCTCGCTCGGGTCCGCGAGCCGTCGATCGAGTTCCGCGCGATGCCACTCCGGAACCGGAACGCTCGCTTCCGACTTGGCGAGGCTATCCCAGATGTCCTCGACAAGCTGCAGCCGCTGCTCCGGCGGGAGCTACAGAATGTGGGAGAGGAGTGCGTTGGAGTTCATGGTGAAAAACTGTGCCTTGGCCGGCCGTCGGACAAGGCCTTGGTGTAGGCATAACGCCAGCTTCTGCTGCGAGCGGTCACATTAGCGCGAGCGCAGCGAGGTTCCTTGGGCCCGCTCGTCAGCAGCAAGGATCGTCGGCCGACAGAGGTGCGTGCGAAGGGTACCCCAAGCCCCCTACCGAATAGCGATCGGCCGCCCGGGCGAGCCCGTCGCGCCTTTGAAGCGAATCGGCGTGAATACGAACAGGAATTCCCAGGCCCGGTCGGCCACGAGCTGCTCGAAGTGGAGGTTCTCCTGATTCCAGATCCCGTTCTTGGTGATCAACTCTTGATGGACCGGGAAGATCAGGTCGCGATCCGGGTTCGGCGTGACCTCGAGCCCCGGAGAATCGCTCCCGACCATCGCGGGTTTTCGCTCAACCAGCCAACGTGCG
>JANOTB010000144.1:0-21615 GCA_031416115.1 Gemmatimonadota bacterium | reverse complement strand
TCGTCCACCGCACGGTCCGGATCGTCACGGCTCCCGTCGCCTTGTCCCTGAAGTAGCCCGCGACCCGCAGTCCGACCGACCGGATCGAGTCGACCGCGACCGAGTCCCAATAGAGCGGCAACCGGCTCACCGCGATGCGTGTCGACACGCCCCCCACCGGCCGCTCATAGCTGAAGAACGCCGAGTCGGCGGGGACCTGCAATCCGCGGACGATCTCCACCGCCGCGCGTGCGTTCACGCGCCGGTAGAGCACGTAGATGTCGCTGCGCCCGGTGATCGTGTCGGGCGTCAGGTAGTAGCTGATCGTCTCGTTCTTGCTGATCGCTCCGTCCGCTCCCATATAGTCCTGCGCGGGAAAGTTGCGCGCTGTGAGTGGGAGCACCGCCGCATCGGAGAGCCGCCAGGAGTCCGTCAGCGACGTCGCCGCCCCGGCGTCGAGCTCCGACGCTCCCGGGTCGAGCGTGTCGCTCGCGAGCAGATTGGCGGTGAACGCGATGCCCAGCGGCCCGGCGTAGACGAGCAGCGGCTGGCCGGCATCGGCCGTGGTGCGGCGGAGGTCCGAGTCGATCGCGCGCTGCGCATACCGCGCGAGTTGGTCGGCATCCATCCGTCCGGCGCTGACGCTCAGCGCGTTGGTCTGTGCCTTGATGAACGGCAACGTGATCGCGAAGACCGCGAGCGTGAGTGTCATCGCCACGATGATCTCGACCACCGTGAAGCCGCGCGCGCGATGCCGGCTCATCGGAAGGCGGCCATCACGGCCGTCTTGGCGACCGGCGCCTTGAGAACCGCCGCATTCACCGTCACCGTGACCGTCACATAGTCCGTGCTGTCGTTCTGGGTGCGCGTCGCCGCGGTGGTGCGCGTGTACCCGACGAAACCCTCCATCGACGGGTTCGCAATACCGGCGGAGGTCTCGGTCGTTCCGTTGAACGTCGAGACGATCGTCGCGTAGGTCGGGTGCCCGCGCGCGAGCTGTAGCCGCGCCGTCGCCAAGTCGCTCGCGATCGCGAGGTTGGCGGCGTTGCGGGTCGCGCGCGTGAACGACTGACCGAAGCGCGACATCGCGAGCATCACTCCGGACAGGATGACGATCGCGAACATCACTTCGATGACCGTCATGCCGCGGCGGCTGGATCTGCGGGCCTGCATCTCGCGCGCGTTCCTGGGGCTCTGGGTGTGGTGCGGTCCGTTCCTTGTACGAAGCATTCCCCCATAGGACGCGGGGGCGGGAACGGGTGTCACAACGTGATGCGCAGCGGTATTGTGTTGGGGTAGCGACGTCCTCCAGGCGCACCCCTGTGCCGCCGCGAAGGCCCCCACCAGACCGGAGAACCCGCCGTGGCCGCGATCGCCACCATGCTCCCCGACGCCGGTGCCCTGAGCCGGGTACACGATGCCGTCCATGGAGAGCATCGGCTCGTACACTGCAGCACGTGGGCGGAACTCGAGACCGCCTGCCGCGACGAAGAGGTCACCCTCGCGATCGTCGACCTCTTCGCCGAGGGGCAGAGCCACTTTGACGCCGTCCGCCGGCTCAAGATGCGCGCCGAACGGCTCACGCTCGTCGCATACGTGACCCTCACGGCCGATCGCGCCCGGGACCTGTTCGACGCCGGCCGTGCCGGCTTCGACGGCCTGCTCCTGCTGGGCCAGGACGACACTCCGGCCGCCTTTCGCGCGGTCCTCGAGCGCGCCACCGCACGCGGTGTCGCGCAGCTGCTGCGGCCTCACCTCACGCGCGTCTCACTGGTCGCCCGCGACGCCACGATGGTCGCGGTCACGCGTGCCCATGTGCGCCTCACGTCACACCGGCTCGCCGAGATCGTGGGTACGCCCAAGCGCACGCTCCTCTCGTCGCTCGAGACCGATGGCTTCCCCCCGCCACAGAAGCTCCTCACATGGGGGCGGTTGATCGTCGCGGCACAGCTGCTCGAGGACCCCGACCGTGCCGCCGACGCGGTCGCACGGCTCCTCGACTTTCCCTCGGGCTCGGCGTTTCGCAACACCTGCCAGCGGTATCTGGGCGCGACGCCGCACGAGATCCGCGGGCACGGTGGCGCGGGTTGGGCGATCTCGAAGTTTCTGGGGACGATCGGCAGGCCGGACCGCGTGAGCTGAGCGGCGCCGTTCAGTTGTCGCGCCGCCGCCAGGCGCCGCCGCCGCGGGACCAGAAACCGGTGCGCGCCGTCGCACCCACGATCGACATCGCGCGAACGTCCTCGTCGCGCCGGCGCGGCGACCCGATGTACACCACCGCGTCGCCCGAGAGCGATCCGTTGGGCGCGATCCGGATCGACAACTGCAGCGGATTCCCCGCCGAGATCACCCCCGGCCCGGTCATGTACACCGCCGCCACGCCGTCGATCGTCGTCGGCGGCGCCTGGAACTGCGCACCGTCGGCGAGCGGACGGTAGCGCACCGTGTCGGTCACGTCCATCACGCCGTTGTTGTTGTAGTCCTGCAGCATCCGCAACCGATGTTCGTTGGCGTCGAACATGACGTACACCGCGACATTCTTGGTGATCGCCGTCTGCTGCGCCCCGATGATCGCGTTCTGCATGAGGCGGATGTTCGCGTCCATGCGGTAGCCCCAGTAGCTCAGGCGGGTGACCGCGAACCCGGCGATGATGCCGATGAGCGCGAACACCATGAGGATCTCGATGAACGTGAATCCTGGACGGGAAGAACGCTGAGGGGCCATTGGAGCAATTACGCGCTCCGGAGGGCCCACGTCACGCCCACGTCACGCGCACGTGACTCGCACACGTCACGCGCACGCTGGCTTGTCACGCGCCACGGCCCTACGATTCGGCATGCTCGTTGTCGGCCTGACCGGGAATATCGCAGCGGGGAAGAGCGCCGTCGCGGCGCGACTCGCCTCGCATGGCGTGCCTATCATCGACGCTGACCGCCTCGCGCGCGACGCCGTGGCGCCCGGCACCGCCGCCCTCCGCGCGATCGTCCGTCGATGGGGACCTACGGCCCTCGCGGCGGATGGCACGGTCGACCGCGCGGCGCTCCGGCGCATCGTCTTCAGTGACGACGCGGAGCGCCGCGCCCTCGACGCGATCGTCCACCCCGAGGTCGCCCGGCTGCGCGACGCCGCGGTCGAAGCCGAGCGTGCACGTGGCGTCCCGCTCGTCGTGTGTGACATCCCGCTGCTCTTCGAGGTCGGGCTCGAGGAGCTGGTCGATCGCATCGTGCTCGTTGATGCGCCCGTCGCGGTCCGGCGCGAGCGCCTCGTGCGCGACCGCGGACTCACGGTCACCGAGGCCGACGCGATGATCGCAGCGCAGATGCCCGCCGACCGCAAGCGCGCCGCCGCGCATCACCTGATCGACAACCTCGGCACCCGGGAGACGCTCCATGCGCAGGTGGACGCGCTCGTCGACGAGCTTCGCGCGCTGGCGCGGTCGGCTGGTGCTGCACGCAACCGCTCAGCTTGACCCTCGCCGCCGGCGCGGGTAGCCTTCGGTCCGAAGTGCATCCCGTTCCTCCCCCCGAACAGTCCGGAGCCACGCGTGTCGTCGATCCCGCAGGACCTCCTCTACACCAATGACCACGAGTACGTGAAGCAGACCGCGGATGCCGCCGTGGTCCTCGTGGGAATCACCGATTACGCGCAGGGCGAGCTCGGTGACATCGTCTACCTCGAGATGCCCGCCGCAGGCAAGAAGTTCGGCGCCCATGAGGTGTTCGGGACGATCGAGGCGGTGAAGGCGGTCTCGGAACTCTTCTCGCCGCTCGCCGGGGAGATCGTCGAGGTGAACCCGAAGCTCGAAGCGGAGCCGGCGCTCGTGAACACCGATCCCTACGGGCACGGCTGGATGATCAAGATGCGGATCGATCCCACCGCGCTCAGCGGGTTGCTCGACGCTGCTGCTTATGCGAAGCTGCTCGGGCAGTAGTCCGGTGCTTCCTGCGTAACTGCGTTCACCACAGGGGCACAGGGGACACAGGGAACGGCGACGGCAACAGAGAAGGAACCTGAAGGGGGCTCGGCGGAGTAATTCCGCCGGGCCCCCTTTTAGCGCGTTCGTTCCGTCAGTTCTTGCAGTCCCCGCAGTTCCCTGTGCCCCCTGTGCCCCTGTGGTGAACGCCGTCGCCGTTCCTCCCCACAGGCCTCAAGCCGACACGTACTCCTCGATCGCCGGACACGAACAAACCAGGTTCCGATCCCCGAACGCACTCTCCACGCGCCCCACCGCGGGCCAGAACTTCCGCTCCCGCACCCATGGCAACGGGAACGCCGCCCGCTCGCGCGAGTACGCACGCGACCAGCCATCGGCGAGCGTCACCTCGAGCGTATGCGGCGCGTTGGCCAGCGGATTGTCCTCCTTGCCCAACACGCCCTTCTCGATGTCCATGATCTCGCCATGGATCGCGATCAGCGCCTCGCAGAACCGGTCGAGCTCCGCCTTGGACTCCGACTCCGTCGGCTCGATCATGAGGGTCCCCGCGACCGGGAAGCTCACCGTAGGCGCATGGAAGCCGTAGTCCATGAGGCGCTTGGCGATGTCCTCCACCTCAACGCCCGCCGACACCTTGAGCGGCCGCGTGTCGATGATGCACTCGTGCGCGACGCGGTCGTTCTTGCCCTTGTAGAGCACCGGGTAGTGGCCACGCAGTTTGTGCGCCACGTAGTTCGCGTTGAGGATCGCGATCTTGGTCGCCTCCGTGAGTCCCTCGCTCCCCATCATGTCGATGTACATCATGGAGATCGAGAGGATGCTCGCGCTGCCCCACGGCGCTGCCGAGACCGCGCCGATCCCCTGCTCGCCACCGGTCTTCACCACGCCGTGCGAGGGGAGGAAGGGCGCCAGGTGCGCCACCACGCCTATGGGCCCCATGCCGGGACCGCCGCCGCCATGCGGAATGCAGAACGTCTTGTGGAGATTCAAGTGGCACACGTCCGCGCCGATGTCGCCCGGACGGCAGAGACCGACCATCGCGTTCATGTTCGCACCGTCCAGATACACCTGGCCGCCATGCTCATGGATGATCGCGCAGATGTCCTTGATGCTCTCCTCGAACACGCCGTGGGTGCTCGGATACGTCACCATCAGCGCCGCGAGCTTCGCCGAATGCTGCTCGGCCTTCGCCCGCAGGTCGCCGACATCGATGTTGCCGTTCGTGTCGGTCTTCACCACGACCACGCTCATCCCCACCATCACGGCCGAGGCGGGGTTGGTGCCATGCGCCGACTGCGGGATCAGGCACACCGTGCGGTGTCCCTGTCCACGCGCGCGGTGAAAGGCACGGATCACCAACAGCCCCGCGTACTCGCCCTGCGATCCGGCGTTCGGCTGTAGCGAGACCGCCGAGAAGCCGGTCACCTCGGCGAGCGCCTTCTCCAAGCGCACGAACATCGAGGCATAGCCCTTAGCCTGCTCACGCGGCGCGAACGGGTGCAGACCGCCGACTTCGCGCCAGGTCACCGGGTACATCTCGGCCGACGCGTTGAGCTTCATGGTGCAGCTGCCCAGCGCGATCATGGAGTGCGTGAGCGAGAGATCGCGCGACTCGAGCTTGCGCATGTAGCGCAGCATCTCGGTCTCGCTGTGATACTTGTGGAAGACCGCGTGCGTGAGGTAGCCGGAGGTGCGCGCGAAGCGCTCGTCGTAGCGGGCGTCGACCGACGTGGCGATCGCGTCGAGGTCGAGCCCATGCGCGCGGCCGCCGTTGAACGCGTCGAGCAGGTCGCTCACGTCGGCGACGGTGGTGTTCTCGCCCATCGAGACGCCGAGTGTGCGGGCGTCGACATGGCGCACGTTCATGCCGGCGCGGTCGAGCGCGGCGACGATCGTGCCCAGCTGCGCGCCCACGTCCACGGTGATGGTGTCGAACGTGACCGCCGGCGCCGGCGTCATTCCGAGCTTGCGCACGCCCGCCGCGAAGACCTCGGCGCGGTGGTGCACGCGCGTCGCGATCCGCTTGAGGCCTTCCGGCCCATGCCACACTGCGTACATGCCGGCCATCACCGCGAGAAGCACCTGCGCCGTGCAGACGTTGGATGTCGCCTTCTCGCGGCGGATGTGCTGCTCGCGCGTCTGCAGCGCCATCCGCAACGCCGGCTTGCCTCCAGAGTCGCGCGAGACACCGATGATGCGGCCGGCGATCTGCCGCTTGTACTCGTCCTTGGTGGCGAAGAAGGCCGCATGGGGGCCGCCGTAACCGTACGGCACGCCGAACCGCTGCGAGTTGCCCACCGCGACATCCGCGCCCCACTCGCCCGGGGGCGTGAGCAGCGTGAGCGCGAGCAGGTCGGTCGCCACGATCACGAGGCCTCCGGCCGCGTGCACGCGTTCGCAGAGCGCGCGATGGTCATCGACCGAGCCGAACGTATTCGGATACTGCAACAGCACGCCGGCGGTGGTCGCGTCGGGCTTCATCTCGGCCGGTGCGACGACCTTCACGATCTGACCCCGCGCCTCGGCGCGCGACTGCACCACCTCGATCGTCTGCGGATGCAGGTCGCTCGCGAGCAGGAACAGATCGCGCCCGTCCTTGCCGACGATCCCATGGACCATCGTCAGCGCTTCGGCGGCTGCGGTGCCCTCGTCGAGCAGCGAGGCATTGGCGATCGGAAGGCCGGTGAGGTCGCTCACCACGGTCTGGTAGTTGAGCAGCGCCTCGAGACGCCCCTGCGCGATCTCCGCCTGATAGGGCGTGTACGCCGTGTACCAGCCCGGATTCTCGAGGATGTTGCGCTGAATGACCGCTGGTGTGTGCGTGTCGTAGTAGCCCATGCCGATGAACGAGCGGCGCACTTCGTTCGCACTCATCTCGACGCGGAACGCCTCGAGCGCTTCCTGTTCGGACTTGGCGCCCGGGATCGCGAGCGGGCGGCGAAAGCGGATGTTCTCGGGGATCGTGTCGTCGATGAACGCGTCGAGCGTCGGGTATCCGAGCGCATTGAGCATCGCAGTGACATCGGCGGTCGACGGGCCGATGTGACGCGAGATGAAGGTGTCCGGCTGCGGATGAGCGGTGGTCGGCACGACGATATCCTCGCAGGGGCGCACAGGCCCCGATGGGTGCGAAAGAAACAGGACTCACATGAAAGGCCGGCACTGGGCCAGACACGAAAACTACACAGGGACGATGGCCTCCGTACATTCCCACGATGCCGGAAATCCTCAACGGTCCCCCACCCCGCGTCCCCATGGAATCCTCGACTCGTGTCCAGGTCACTCGCGCCGGCGTCAGCTTCGGCGCGACACTCGCGATCGCCATCTCGTGGAGCGTCAACCACTCGATCCTCTGGGCTTGCATCCACGGGATCCTGAGTTGGATCTACGTCGTGTATTTCGCCATCACGCGCTGAGAAGGGTCCGGACCGTGCGCTGCTCGTCCCGGTGAGCACCGCCTCGGTCAGGGCGCTCGCGCCGCGTTGGCGGTTCCTCGACTCCGGCGCCGCCGACGGCGCGACCAACATGGCGACCGATGCGGCGCTCATGGCGCACGCTCGCCGCACGGGCCTGGCGACCTTCCGCGTGTACTCGTGGGATCGACCGACGCTCTCGCTCGGCCGTCATGAGCGCGCGCGCGACCGCTTTGACGCGGCGCGCATCGCGGCGCAGGGCATCGGCGTCGTGCGACGCCCCACGGGTGGTCGGGCGCTACTGCATCATCGTGAAGTCACGTACTCGGTCACCGCGCCGGTCGGCGCACCGTCGCTCCGCGAGAGCTACGCCGCCATCAACTCGGTGTTGCTCGACGCGCTGGCACGACTCGGAGTATCGGCCGCCATCGCCGGTTCCGCTCGTCGGCTCCGGCCGCTTCGTCCGGAGGGCGCGGCCTGCTTCGCCGAGCCCAGCGCGGGGGAACTCACGGTCGGTGGCGCGAAGCTCGTGGGGTCGGCGCAGCTTCGGGAGGCGGGCGCACTGCTACAGCACGGCTCTATTCTCCTCGCCGACGACCAAGGGACGATCGAGGCACTGCGCACGAGCGACGCGGCCGCACTTTCGGTGACCGCGAGCGCCGCCACGCTCGGTGCGATCCTCGGTCGCGAGGTCGGCTACGGCGAGGTGCGGGACGCGTTGGCGGGCGCCTTCGAGCAGGCGACGGGCGCGACCGCCATGGCAGCCGCGAGCGAGACAGCGTCACTCCGAGCGGACATCGCGCGCCTGACGATCGAGTTCGCCGAGCCGTCCTGGACCTGGCGGCGCTGACCTGACGCACTCCCCGCGCGTTTGCGCTGAGCGCCTGGCTGTCGGATACTTCCCGAGTCGCACCTGAGTCCTTGATCCCGACTTCTTCCGGAGAGGCCGCATGGCCGATCGATCGCCCGCCGCAGCAGCAGACGCTCTGCCACCGTTCAAACAAGTCCTCGGCCATCCAGCTCCACTCTGGATGCTGTTCATGTCCGAGTTCTGGGAGCGCTTCGCGTTCTACGGCATCCGCTGGGCGCTGGTGCTGTACATCGTCGATCAGTTCCACGGCGGCGCGGCCAGCGGACAGGCCGACGCGAATCTCACGTATGGGTCGTACCTGGCCCTCGTGTATGCCGGCGCGATCTTCGGCGGCTACGTCGCCGACAAGGTCATCGGGTACCAGCGCGCGATCCTCACCGGCGCGGTGTTCATGGCGATCGGCCTCTTCATGATCTCGTTGCCCGATCCCAATCTGTTCAAGCTCGGCCTCGCCACCATCGTCGTGGGCAACGGCATGTTCAAGCCGAACATCTCGACGATCGTCGGGCGACTCTATGCCGTGGGCGACGAGCGTCGGGACAGCGGCTTCACGATCTTCTACATGGGAATCAACGCCGGTGCGTTCGTGGCACCGCTGCTCACAGGATGGCTGGCGAATGCGGTGTTCGGCACCGAGGGGATGCCCGCCTACAAGGTCGTCTTCATCGCCGCCGGCATCGGCATGTTGGTGAGCACGGCCTGGTTCTACATCGGCCGTCAGCAGCTGCAGGGCATCGGTTCGGCGCCGCCCGAGGCACAGAGCATGACGCGCGTGGCCTACGTGGTCGCCGGCGCGATCGTCGCGATCCCGGTCGTCTACTTCCTGCTCGCCGTGGGTGCACAGATCCTGCAGTCGGTGCTCACCGTGATGTTCCTCGCGCTGGCGGTGATGCTCATGCTCGAGGGCATCCGCGACGGCAAGGTGGCACGCGACAAGACGATCGCGATGCTGATCATCTTCACCTTCAATATCCTCTTCTGGATGTTCTTCGAGCAGGCCGGCAGTTCGTTCACCTTCCTGGCCGACCAGATCGTGAACCGCGACCTGGGCGGGTTCATCTTCCCGACCGGATGGTTCCAGAGCGTCAACTCGGTCGCGATCATCGCACTGGCGCCGGTCATCGCCTGGATCTGGGTGTGGATGGCGCGCAAGGACATCAATCCGAGCATCCCTCGCAAATTCGGACTCGGACTGCTCTTCAACGGCCTCGCCTTCCTGCTCCTCATGTTCGCGCTCTCGAGTCTGCTCGGTGCCGACAACAAGATCCCGTTCTGGACGCTGGTCGCGGTCTACTTCATCCAGTCGGTCGGCGAGCTCTGCCTGTCGCCGATCGGACTCTCGATGGTGACCAAGCTCGCACCGGTACGCTTGGTGGGCTTCGGCATGGGCGGCTGGTTCCTCTCCACGGGGATCGGCAACAACCTGTCGGGCATCTTCGCGAGCGCGGTCAGTGGCGAGACCGGCATGTCGGCCGAGTCTGCGCTGAGCGGCTACACGTTCGGCTTCTGGGCGCTGCTCTCGGCCGGCCTCGTGCTCTTCCTCGCCGCACCGGCGATCAACAAGCTGTTGCACGGCGTGAAGTAGCGGCGCGGCGCGGCAAAACCTCACGGCAGAACCTCACGGAAGAACACGACGAAAGAGCACGACGCAACGAGAACGGCGATCCGCGCGGGTCGCCGTTCTCGTTGTTGCTGGACTAGGAACCGAGCGCGCGCTACTCGCGTCCCATCTTCTTCTTGAGCGCCTCAAGCGCTGCATCAGCACCGGCCTCACGATCCGCCCGCTGCCGCGAGCGCGCGAGCCCGTCGAGCTCGGACCGCAGCGGCGCGTCGTTGGGCAAGCCGAGTTCCTCATCGGTCGGGCCGCGCGAACTCGCGTTGAGTCCTGAGCCCGCACCGACGTTGGCTTGCTTGAGTTGCGCGACCATCTCGTCGTAGTCGCGCTCCGCAAGACCGCACTCGGCCTCCTGCGCTTCGAGCTTCCGCTCGAGCACCGCGAGTCGCTCGGCGAACTGCGCCTCGAACTTCGCGGCGACGGCGACCGTCTCCACGTCGTTGATCCCCTCGGCGAGTGTGCGGCGGCGCGTCGCCGTCGCGAGTTGCTCGCGCTCGGCCACCACCCGGCGGCGCGTGATGTCGACGCCCTCGCGCAGGTCCTCCACGCCGAGCTTGGCCAGCGCGAGCGCCTGCTTCATGTCCATGATGACGGCGCGGCGATCGGCGGGCGCGATGCGGCCACCCAGAAGGTCGCCGATCGTCGCGCGGAGGGATTCGAACACCTGACTGACTCCGGTGACGGGTACCCGCCGAATCTACTCGGCGTGCCGCCAGCGTGCCTCGTCCTTCACCTGGCGCATGAGCCGCTCGGGCGAATGCTGATGCGGAAAGAGCAACGTGTCGCTCAAACGGTTGAGCGCGATGCGCAACACAGGGAATCGCTCCGCCACATGCGTGAAGAGCGGTGCGAGGCCCTGCTCGTTCGCGAGCCGATGGTTCGCCGCGAGTTGGAAGCCGCGGCTGCCGAGCCGCTCGAAGTACTCCAGGTCCGGGCCACCACGCCTCCAGCGTCGGTGCTCGATCCGGTCGGGAAAGAGTCCGCTCATCCAGAGGGCGTAGTTGCCGAGGTGCGCCTGCACGAGAAAGGCACGGCGCGGGTCCGGCCCTTCGGCGGCCGCGAGCAGATCGCTGAGCGTGTCGAACGTCTCGTCGTCGGTGTCGGCCACTCGCTCGGCGCGGTCGCGCAGACCGAAATGCAGGAGGATCGACGCCGCGTAGTCGGCGAGCATCCGCTCATGCTCACCAGAGCGCAGCAGAGCCTGCCGCACCGTGACGTAGGCAAAGAGCGGCAGCGAGGCGTGTGCGCCGCGCGGCGTCTGCAGGAGCCCTTCGTGCAGGGCCGGGTCGTCGAGCAACGGGTCGATCCCCTGCTCGTGCAGCGTCCTCTCACCGCGCTCACGCGCCGCGCTACCCTGCTGCGCGATGAGGGCGAGCGCGAGCGCAACGTCCTCGCGGGTCAACTTGGAACGGACATCGGCGACGATCACCCTGTCTTCCTCCAGTCGAATGGCGCGCTACTATACCGCGCGTGACCTTCACGTCCAAACCCGTCAGCTCGGGTCCGGTTCCCAAACACCTGCGCGTCCTGCACGTCGACGCCGCCCGGCATTGGCGTGGCGGAGAGCGGCAGTTGCTGCTCCTCGCCGCCGGAATGCGCGCGCGTGGCGCCGAACCGCTCGTTGCCGCACGGCCGGGTTCGCCGCTCCTGCAGAGACTCAAGGCCGAGGGGATCGCGACCGCGGCCTTCGCGATGCGCGGCGACTTGGACCTCCTTGCCGTGCGACGACTCAGGCGACTCATCGCCACCTGGCGCCCCGACATCGTGCATGCGCACGACCGCCGTGGTCATGCGCTCGCGCTCGCCGCACTCGTCGGCCGGCGTGGCACGGTCCCGCTCATGGTCACCTGCCGCATCGTCGCGCGACCACGCGGACTCGTCCGCTTCGGTCCGCGCGTTGCGCGCTTCATCGCCATCTCCGCCGCCGTCCGCGACGCGCTCGTTGGCGGTGGCATCGCCGCCGACCGTATCACCGTGGCCTATCCCGGAGTATCGGCCGCTCGCCCCGAAAGCCCACGCGATTGGAGAAGTGAGTGCGGTTGGGCACCGGAGACACTGCTGGTGGGAGTCATCGGGCCGCTCACGGGCGACCAGATGAGTGCGCGACTCGCAGCACTCATCGGTGCGATCCCGCGCGACGCCGCCCAGCGGATCGCGCTCGTCGTGCTTGGCGGACAGGCGAGCGGGCACGGCGAGATCGGTGGTGTGCGCGCCTTTCGCGCCGGCTTCGTGCACGATGTCCCGCAGGCGCTTGCCGGACTTGACCTTCTGCTCCATCCGGGTGGCGCCGAGGGACTCGGCACCGCGGTGATCGAGGGCATGGCGCTTGGCATTCCCACCATCGCCGTCACGGCCGGTGGACTCGGCGAGATCATCGAGGACGGTCGCAACGGCCTCCTCTTCGCTCCCGACGACGATGCCGCGTTCGCCGACGGGGTGTCGGGACTCGTGGACGATGCGACGCGTCGGCGAGCGCTCGGTGCCGCCGGCCCCGCGCGAGCGAGGAACTTCAGCCCCGACCGCATGGTCGAGTCCGTCCTGGCCGCGTACCGTGACCTGTTGGAGCGTTCCACGGTCTGACGGGATATATCGGTGTGGTCCCGTGCAGCACCTACGCCTAGCTTTCGACCGTGCTCTATATCTGCATCCCGACCTTCGACGAGGCCCCGACCGTGGGCGTCCTCCTGTGGCGCATCCGCAAGGTGTTCCAGGAGTACACGCGCGAGTACGAGATCCTCGTCTACGACGACGCCAGCACCGACGCCACACGCGAAGTGCTCGAGCCGTACACCAAAGCGATGCCCCTCACGGTGATCGGCGGGCGGACGCGTGTGGGCTACGCGCGCGCGGTCGACGCGCTCCTGCGCGAGGCGTCCAACCGCACCAAGTATCCCCGCCGCGACGCCGTGGTCCTGCTGCAGGCCGACTTCACCGACCAGCCGGAGGGGATCCCCGAGCTCGTGAAGCGCTTCGAGGGTGGCGCCGACGTCGTGGTCGCCGAACGCGAGCTGCCGACCGAAGCGCCCGAGTCGGTGCGCAAGCTCCACGAACTCGTCGCTTGGCTTCCCAAGCTCTGGCCGATCCGCAGCGCGGTGACCGTGGCCGGGGTGAAGGATCCGTTCGGCTCGTTCCGACTCATGCGGATCGCCGTCGTGCGCGACCTGCTCAAGAAGGCCGGCGATCTTCCGGTGACGCAGGCCGCGGAACCGTGGCAGGCCAATCTCGACTACTTGCACGCCGCGGTCGCAGAGGCGCGTCGGGTAGAGACCGTGACAGTGCCGCTGCGCTTCGATGTGCGGCTGCGTGCGACGCGCCGCGATCCCTGGCCGGACACGTGGGCCCTCGTGCGCGCCGGGTGGGCGGCGCGAGGACGCGCGCGCACCCGTCCGGTCGCGTGAACCGATTCGTGGCCGCCCTGCTCTCCGCCGTTGCCGTCTCGGGCGCGCTCGCGCGGCCCGGCACGGCGCAGGGGAACGTGGCGCCCAGCGGCGCAGCTCCGGTCCCATTCCTCGCCGGTGAACACTTCACGTACGACGTGCGGTTCGGCGCGATCAAGGTCGGCACGGCCCGCATGCGCGTGATCGGGATCGAGCCCATTCGCGACCAGCCGGCCTGGCATGTGCTCTTCACGCTCAGCGGCGGCACGTTCTTTTACAAGGTCGACGACGTCTACGAGAGTTGGATGGACGTCAGGACCCTCAACTCCCTGCGCTATGTGCAGCGATTCGACCAAGGGTCGCGCGAGGGCGTACGCCAATACGAGATCTTCCCGGAGCGATCGGTCTTCCAGGAGGTCTTCAAGAAGAACCGCATCATGCCTTCGGTCGCGGATCCACTCGACGACGGCTCGTTCCTGTTCTTCATCAGGACCGTTCCGCTCGAGGTCGGTCAGACGTACCAGTTCAACCGCTACTTCAAACCCGATCGCAACCCGGTGACCATTCGCGTGCTGCGCCGTGAGCGCGTGCGCGTGCCCGCCGGCACGTTCAATGCGATCGTCATTCAGCCGATCATCAAGACCTCGGGCATCTTCTCCGAGGGCGGCGCCGCCGAGATCTGGCTCAGTGACGACGACAAGCGGATGATGCTGCAGATGAAGTCACGACTGTCGTTCGGGTCACTCAATCTCTTCCTGCGCTCCTACCGCTGGTCCGCCGACTCCACTCCGCCCGGTGCCGTGCCATGAGCCATGATCGCCGCGTGCCGCGTGAGGTCGATCTCGCGCGAGTGAAGACCGTGCCGATCGCGTTGCGCCCCAACAAGGTGCGCGCCGAGGAGTTCGCGACCGCGCCCGGCGCTGATCGCTCGTTCGCCGGATTCATGAAGGCCTTGCCGGACGTGCTCAAGGCGCAGGACTTCCGGAAGGTCGTCGACGCCGTCGTGCGCGCCGCCACCCGCAAGCGCGCGGTGATCGTGATGCTGGGCGGTCACGTCGTGAAGACCGGCATCGCCCCGATCCTCGTCGACCTGATGAAGCGCGGAGTCATCACACATCTCGCCATGAACGGCTCGGCTGCGATCCACGACTATGAGATCGCCCGCTTTGGTGGTACATCGGAGGACGTGGCCGCCGGACTCAAGGACGGCTCGTTCGGCATGGCCGAGGAGACGGGGCGCGGGTTGAACGAGGCGTTCATCGCCGGGCAGATCCACGGCTGGGGCATGGGCGAGTCGGTCGCGCGCGCGCTCGAGGGCACGAGCACGCTTGCGCACGCCGAGCACTCGATCGTCCTCGCAGCGTACCGGCAGTGGATCCCCGTCACCGTGCACGCCGCGCTGGGCGCCGAGAACAATCAACAGCAGCCCGCGGCGCCCCGCGCGGCGCGCGCCGACCCGAGCCACCGCGACTTCAGGCGCCTCGCCGCCAGCTGTGAAGACCTGCACCAGGGCGGTGTCGTGCTCAACCTCGGGAGTGCGGTGATCATGCCCGAGGTGTTCCTCAAGGCACTCACCGTCGCGCGCAACGTGAACGGCGGCAAGCCGACCGATTTCACCACGGCCGACTTCGACATGCAGCGGCACTACCGACCGACCGTGAACGTGGTCCAGCGCCCTGTGCTCGCGGGCGGCGAGGGCTTCGCGATCACGGGCCACCACGAGTTGATGATCCCGCTGTTGGGCTGGGCGGTGGCCGAGGCGCTCGACTCGCGCTGAGGTGGGAAGTTTGAGGTGTGACGCGCAACGAGAAGCGGCGGCGCTCCGAAAGGGAGTGCCGCCGCTTCTGTACATCTTCGTTCGACCGAGCCTTCGTCGCACGCGCTACCGACGCCGCACGCGCGTCGCTGAGACGGCGTCACTGCAACCGCGTTAGTGCACGCGCGTCACTTCCCGTCGAACTTGTCGCGCAACTCCTTCGCGGTGTCGGGCGCGAAGATCTTCAGCAATACGTAGACGACGAGGCCGAGCAGCAGCACCGGGATCGCCATGCCGATCAGGGCGAAGAAGAGCCCGAAGAGTCCGCCGAGGATCCCGAAGAAGAGCTTGAGGAGGAAGAGCCCGGCGAGAGCGATGAGGCCGATCATGAAGACGGTGCGCAGCATGGGGTCCCTGAGGGAGGAGTTGAGCTCTTTACGCAGTTGGAGGGCGGCGGGTTTCGGGCCAGCCGGCGACGGACCGTCGGACAGTGGACGGGAACGACTTTTCACCAAAGGGGCACAGGGGGCACAGGGGTGATTAGTCCGCACCGCGAAGGGACTCTTCCCACCAGATCGCCGGTCCAGTTACACCGCCAGGTGCAAAAGACCGCGCCCCTCCCTGTGTCCCCTGTGCCCCTGTGGTAGAAAGCAGTTCGCCGTTTGCGAGGAGAGGAGAGGAGAGCGCCATTCGCACTACTAACCGTCAAAACATGATTTAACTGGTTAGTACATCTACCCCAAACCCAACCAGACGCCTATCCTCCACTCCGAACCACTCGGCGCACGCCACCCCTCCAACGGGCACGGACACAGAGATGGCTGAGGTCCTCTACCAGATCATGGGCCGGCACCGCGCCGACCCACTCCCCGAGCGAAAGCCGTCCTGGCTCAAGGTCAAGGCGCCCGGCGGAGCGAACTACCTCCATCTGAAGCAGCTGATGAAGGAGCTCGACCTCCATACGGTCTGCGAAGAAGCCCACTGCCCGAACGTCGGCGAGTGCTGGGAGCACGGCACTGCGACCTTCATGATCCTCGGCGACGTCTGCACCCGGAACTGCGCCTACTGCGCCGTCGCCCACGGTCGCCCCCCCAAGTTCGACCCCGCCGAACCGAGCCGCGTCGCTCAAGCCGCCAAGCAGATGAACCTTCGCCACCTCGTGATCACGAGTGTGGACCGCGACGACCTCCCGGATTTCGGGGCATGGGCCTTCGCCGAGGTGATCCGGCAGGTGCACGAGGCGGTCCCCGGCTGCTCGGTCGAAGTCCTCGTTCCCGACTTCCAAGGCAACGAGGACTCCATCCGCGCCGTGCTCGAGGCGCGTCCGGAGATCTACAACCACAACACCGAGACCGTCCCGCGCCTCTATAAGAAGGCGCGCCCCGGCGGCCGCTATGAGCGCGTGCTGGGGATCTTTCGCTTCGCGAAATCCATCGCACCGGACATCCCGACCAAGACCGGCATCATCCTCGGCATGGGCGAGACCAATGAAGAGGTCCTCAAGACCATGCGCGAACTGCGCGAGGTCGACGTCGACATCCTCACGATCGGTCAGTACCTGCGCCCGTCCGACGACCACATCACGCTCGACCGCTACGTCACGCCCGACGAGTTCACGATGTTCCGCACCGAGGGCATGGCGATGGGCTTCAAGCATGTCGAGTCAGGGCCGCTCGTCCGTTCGTCCTACCACGCGTGGGAGCAGGTGCAGGCTGCTGGCGTCTGATCCAAGTCCCCTTCCGCACACCGCGTCACACCTATGGCTGCCAAGAAACGCACTGACGGCAAGCACCTCCCCGGCGACGCGACCCTGCGCCGCGAGTTGCTGCACACGATGCTCCTCCAGCGCCGATTCGAGGAGAAGGTCGGCGAAGCCTACGCGCTCGGAAAGATCGGCGGCTTCTGCCACCTCTACATCGGGCAGGAGGGCGTCTCGACCGGCGTCATCTCCATGCTGCGCCCCGACGACTACATCATCACCACCTATCGCGATCATGGGCAGGCGCTCGCTCGCGGCATGACACCGCGCTCGATCATGGCCGAGCTCTTCGGCCGGATCGACGGCTGCTCGCGCGGCAAGGGCGGCTCGATGCACCTCTTCGACCGCAACCTCAACTTCCTCGGCGGCCACGGCATCGTCGGCGGGCATGTGCCGATCGCGGCGGGCGTCGGCTTCGCGATCAAGTACCGCGGCGGCGACCAGGTGATCGCCTGCTTCATGGGTGAGTCGGTGGTGAACACCGGTGCCTTTCACGAAGCGCTCAACATGGCCGCGCTCTGGAAGTTGCCCTGTCTCTTCATCATCGAGAACAACAAGTACGGCATGGGCACGTCCGTCGAGCGCGCCGCGGCGATCAAGGACCTCTCACGCCGTTCCGACGCATACGACGGCATGCATGGCGAGTACGTCGACGGCCAGGACGTCTTCGCCGTGCGCGAGTCCATGGAACGCGCGCTCGAGACCGCGCGGCGCGAGTCCAAGCCCGTTCTCCTCGAGATCCGCACCTACCGCTACATGGGACACTCCATGTCGGACGCGGTGAGCGGCACCTACCGCACCAAGGCCGAGCTCGACGAGTACCTCAAGCGCGACCCGATCAACCTCCTCAAGGCGCGCATGTACGAGGCCGGTGACATCACCGAGAGCGACTTCGCGGCGATGGAGCAGGAGATCAAGACCACCTGTCAGGACGCGTGGGATTTCGCCGACGCCTCCCCAGAGCCGCCGCTGGCTGCGCTCTACGAAGACGTCCTCGTCGACACCACGAGCTGACCGAGACCCCACATGCCGATCATCACGTACCGCGAAGCGCTCAATCAGGCCCTCCGTGAAGAGATGCAGCGCGACGACCGCGTCTTCCTCATGGGTGAGGAGGTCGCTGTGTACAACGGTGCCTACAAGGTCTCCAAGGGCCTGCTCGAGGAGTTCGGCGAGATGCGCGTGGTCGACACGCCGATCACCGAACTCGGCTTCGCCGGCGTCGGCGTCGGGGCGGCGATGGTCGGACTGCGCCCCGTCGTGGAGTTCATGACCTGGAACTTCGCGCTCCTCGCGATCGATCAGATCGTCAACGCCGCCGCGAAGATGCTCTACATGTCGGGCGGTCAGTACCCCATGCCGATGGTGTTTCGCGGTCCGAATGGCGCGGCACTCCAACTCTCGGCGCAGCATTCGCAGGCCTTCGAATCATGGCTCGCACACATCCCGGGGCTCAAGGTCGTCACGCCGGGCACGCCGTACGACGCGAAGGGCCTCCTCAAGGCCGCCATCCGCGACGACAACCCGGTGATCGTGCTCGAGGGCGAGATGCTCTACAACACCAAGGGCGAGGTCCCCACAGAGGACTACATCGTCCCGATCGGCAAGGCCGACCTCAAGCGCGAGGGTGATCACTGCTCGATCATCACCAGCGGCAAGATGGTGCTCGTCGCGATGAACGCCGCCGACCAGCTCGCCAAGGAAGGGATCCGCATCGACGTCGTGGATCTGCGCACGGTGCGCCCCATGGACGTGGAGGCGATCACGACCTCGGTGCGCAAAACGAATCGTGCGGTGGTGCTCGAGGAAGGCTGGGAGCTCGCCGGCATCGGCGCTCAGGTGGTCGACTACATCCAGCGGGACTGCTTCGACGACCTCGACGCGCCGGTGATCCGCGTGCACCAGGCCGATGTTCCGATGCCGTATGCCAAGGCGATCGAGAAGGCGGCGAAGCCCGACCTCGCCAAGACGATCGCTGCAGTGAAGAAGGTGATGTACTTGAACTAGATGTGAGATGGGAGATGGGAGATGTGAGGTAACGACTTCGCGTGCTCCCACTCGCGCTGCGGCTGTCCCGAAATTTCGTCTACCGTCAACGACCGGAACTATGGCGACCAAGGTGTTCATGGAGGCCCTCAGCCCCACGATGGAAGAGGGGCGCCTCGTCAAGTGGAACAAGAACGAGGGCGACGCGGTGAAGACCGGCGACCTCCTCGCCGAAGTCGAGACCGACAAGGCGGTGATGGAACTCGTCGCACGCGGTGATGGCGTGTTGCGCAAGCGGCTTGTCGACGAGGGGACGACCGCGCCGGTCGGCACGCTGGTCGGTGTCATCGCGGCGGCGGATGAGGACATTGCGGCGCTCGTGGCTGGGGCCGCCGCGCCGGCCGCCGCGCCGGCCGCCGCTCCCGCCACGGCGTCCACCGCTGCACCGGCGTCCATTGCTGCATCGGCGTCCACCCCGCGCGCGCCAGCCGCACCCCTCGCGGCAGCAGTCGCTGCAGCTTCCGTGCCTTCCGTGCCTTCCGCGCCTTCGGCGCCTTCCGGTCCTGCCGGTCGCGTGATCGCCTCGCCGCTCGCGCGCCGACTCGCTGGCGACGAAGGCGTCAATCTCAGCGGTGTGCAGGGCTCAGGCCCCGGAGGCCGCATCATCAAGCGCGACATCGAAGCCGCGCTTGCCGGCGGTGGTGCGGCTGCAACCTCCGCGCCAGCGGCGCGCCCCTTCGCAGCCGCTGCGCCTGGCGAACAGTTCCGCGACGAAAGCCTCACGCAGATCCGCAAGACGATCGCGCGCCGGCTCGCGGAGTCGATCGGACCGATCCCGACCTTCTATCTCACGGCCGAGTTCGACCTCGTCCGCGCCGCCGAGATGCGCCACGCCGCCGCCGAGCTCGGCGACGCCTTCAAGTTCTCGTTCAACGACCTGATCCTGAAGGCGACCGCCACCGCGCTCACCCAGCACCCCGAAGTGAACGCCCACTGGCTCGGCGATCGCATCCGCTACTTCAACACGGTGCACCTCGGCATGGCGGTCGCGACCGACGACGGTTTGATCGTGCCAGTGATCTTCGACGCGCAGACCAAGCGCATGAGCGAGATCTCCGCCGAGTCCAAGTCGCTCGCCAAGCGCGCTCGCGAACGGAAGCTCAAGCCCGAGGAGTTCACCGGCTCGACCTTCTCCGTCTCCAACCTCGGCATGATGCAGATCGATCAGTTCACGGCGATCATCAACCCGCCCGAGGTCGGCATCCTCGCGATCGGTGCGATCGAGGACAAGGTCGTCGTCGGCGCTGACGGTGGCTTCGAAGTCCGCAAGAAGTTGCGCGTGACCATGAGCTGCGACCACCGCGTGATCGACGGCGCGGTGGGCGCGAAGTTCCTGCAGACGCTCCGCCGCCTCATTGAGAACCCGTTGTTGCTAGTCTTCTAGAAGGACGAAGGATGTGAGGTCAGTCACCTCACTCCTCACACCTCCCACCTCACACCTTCGCTCCAATGGCCCAATACGACGTGATCTATGTAGGTGGAGGCCCCGCCGGCTACGTCGGCGCCCTCCGCTCCGCCCAACTCGGTCAGTCCGTCGCCGTCGTCGAGCGCGAAGGCCTCGGCGGCACCTGCGTCCTCTGGGGTTGCATCCCCGCCAAGGCGCTCCTCGAGGCCGCCTCGATCGTCCAAAAAGTCGCCAAGAGTGCCGAGTTCGGCGTGAAGGTCGAGAAGGTGACGCTCGACTACGGCATCGCCATGAAGCGCTCGCGCGCTGTGTCGGCGCAGAACTCCAAGGGCGTCGAGTTCCTCTTCAAGAAGAACAAGATCACCTGGCTCAAGGGCACCGGTGCGCTCGGCGCTGGCAAGACGGTGAAGGTCACCGGCGCCGACGGCAAGACCGAGACGCACACCGCGACCAAGGCCGTCGTGATCGCGACCGGCTCGCGCGTGAAAGGCCTTCCGCAGATCGGCCTCGAACTCAACAAGACCACGATCCTCTCGTCCGACGAGGCGCTCACGCTCGACAAGGCCCCTGCGACGATGGCGATCATCGGCGCCGGCGCCGTGGGGTGCGAGTTCGCTGATGTGTTCAACGCCTTTGGCACCAAGGTCACGCTGCTCGAGGTCATGCCGCGCCTGCTGCCGATCGAGGACGAGGACTGTTCGGTCGAGCTCGCGAAGGCCTTCAAGAAGCGCGGCATCGAGATCATCGTCGGCGCCAAGCTCGGCACGGTGAAGTCCACCAAGTCGGGCGTCACCATCCCGGTCGAGGCGGGCGGCGAGAAGAAGGAGATGAGCTTCGATGTGGTGCTCGTGGCCGCCGGCCGCGCGCCGAACGTCGACGTACCGGGCCTCAAGGAAGCGGGCGTCCAGATCACCGAGCGCGGATTCATCAAGGTGAATGCACTGCTCGAGACCACCGCGAAGGGCATCTACGCGATCGGCGACGTCGCCGGTCCGCCGATGCTCGCGCACAAGGGCTCACGCGAGGGCCACGTGGTCGCCGACATCATCGGCGGGCACAAGCATCACCCCGTCAACTACGGCAACATCCCGAGCGCCACCTACTGCCACCCCGAGGTCGCGAGCATCGGCCTCACCGAGGCGCAGTGCAAGGAGAAGGGGCTCAAGTACAAGATCGGCAAGTTCCCCTTCTCGGCGAACGGCCGCGCGCGCACGAGCGGCGAGACTGAGGGCTTCGTAAAGATCATCCGCGACGAGAAGTACGGTGAGATCCTCGGCGCCCATATCATCGGCGCTCATGCGACGGAACTCATCCACGAGATCGCGGTCGCCCGCGAGAACGAGTACACGGTCGAGGAGATCGATCTCGCGATCCATGCGCACCCGACGCTCAGCGAGGCGATCGCCGAGGCTGTGCTCGACTCCATGGGAAAGTTGCTCCATGCGTAACGGCGCCTGAC
>JANOTB010000143.1:0-17884 GCA_031416115.1 Gemmatimonadota bacterium | reverse complement strand
GCGCTCATGAACGATTGGCGCTCGCGCACGGTGAAGGGCACGGCGAGGGTGCGCGCGTATTACGACGTGCTCCCGGCGCGCGAGAGCGAACTCACGCTCGACGCGAGCGCCAAGAACGCGTGGGGCGACCCGATGCCACGCCTGCAGTTCCGCGATGCGCCGGAGTCGGTCGCGTTGCGCACCTGGACCGAGCAGACGATCCGCGAGCTCTTCCAGCGCATGGCGCGCGCCGGCGACGGTGAGATCATTTCCACCGCCTCCGCGGCGGGTGACATCGGTCAGGAGCATCCGGGCGGCGGGTGTCGCATGGGGAATGATCCCGCGACGAGCGTCGTGGACCGTGACGGTCGCTCGCATGATCATGAGAATCTCTTCGTCGCCGGCGCACCGACCAACGTCACGGCGAGTTGTTGCAATGGCACGCTCACCTTCGCCGCCCTCGGCCTCATGACGGCCGCGCGCGTGGGTGAGCAGTTCACAGCGCGATCGCCGCGCAATCCGTAGAAGAAGCGAGCTGGCCAAGCGAGCCGGCCCGCTGCCGGCCCACCAGGCAGGTGTCCTCCCAACCGGAGTCCTCGTTCCAATGCAGCGTCGCGTCCTCTTGCTCGCTCTGTTCCTCGCACCCCCCGAGTTGCCCGCGCAGCGCGCCATGCAGCCCAACGACTGGCACCGCCTGACCACGCTCTCGCAGCCTGCGATCTCGCCCGACGGCAAGGTCGTCGCGTTCACGGTCACCACGGTGAATGAGCGCGAGAACAAACGGCATCAGGAGGTCTGGGTCGTGCCGACCGCTGGCGGCGAGCCCGTGCGCTACACAGCGCCCGCGACCGAGAGCTCGAATCCGTCGTTCTCTCTCGACGGCAAGTATCTGCTCTTCTCGTCGCAGCGTCCCGGCGGCTCCGGCCCGACGTGGTCGATCCGCATGGACGTGCCCTCGGGCGAGGCCTCGCAACTCACCGACTACCCCACCGGCTCCTGGTCGCGCGACGGTCGGTTCGCCGTGTTCTCCTCGGCGCCAACGCCCGACACCTCCGTGGCCGGCCCGAGCGCCGCAGGCGCACGCGATGCCGATCCCTACGGTCGCATGCAGCCGATGGCGCGTCCCCCGTTCGGTGCGATCACCAAGCCGGTCGATCCGGCTCGATTCGACGGCCGTCAGATCACCGACGCGCGGTACAAGGCCAACGGCCAGGGGTTCCTTCCCGGTCCGCGTGAGGCGCGCGTGATTCGCCCATTGCAACTCTTCACGCAGACGCCCGGCGCCAAGCGGGTGCCGCTGACGAACACGGCCTACTCGCATCGCTCACCCGTCGTCTCACCCGACGGCAAGTGGATCGCGTTCGTCGCCGACGTCGATCTGCGTTCTGATTCGACCGTGCAGGCGATCGCCGACTCGCTCTCACGTCTCCCGTACGATGCGGTGCGCGACGAGGTCGATCGCAACGACTCCGACATCTACGTGATCCCGGTCGCCGGTGGAACACCCCGCAAGGTCGCGACGATCGGCGGCGCCGAGTCGGACCTCACCTGGTCGCCGGACGGTCGTCGCCTCGCGATCATCCGCCGTCCCGGTCGCGTGAAGCAGGCGCACCTCGGCGTGCTCGATGTCGCTACCGGTCAAGTCACGCTGCTGGCGCCCGGCTGGCGCTACGAGCCCGCTTCCCTCGATTGGCTGCCCAGCGGCGACATCGCCGTCTCGGCCGACATCGGTGGCGCGAGCGGACTCTTTCTCGTGAACCCGCGCGACGGCAAGCTCCGTGAATCGCTCGGCGGCCGACGCAAGATGAACGGCTTCACCTTCGATCAGGCGGGCCGTCAGGTCGCGTATGTGTCGACGAGCGTCGCCAAACCGACCGAGCTCTACATCGCCGGCGCCGACGGCAAGGGCGAGCGCAAGCTCACGAGCTTCAACGATCGCCTGAACACCGAGATCGCGTGGTCCGACGCCGAGCGGCTCACCTTTCGGTCCGTTGGTGACGTTGAGATCGAGGGGTGGCTCATGAAGCCGTTCGGGTACGAAGCGGGCATAAAGTACCCGCTCGTTCTGTACATCCACGGCGGACCGCACAGCCAGTACGGCGAACAGTGGTTCGACGAGACGCAGAACCTCGCGGCTGCGGGCTTCATGGTCCTCTACACCAATCCGCGTGGCTCCAGCGGCTATGGCGCCGACTTCACCTTCTCGACACGCGGGCGCTGGTTCGCCGAGGACTACCAGGACCTCATGAAGGCGACCGACATCGCGGCCGCGCGCGCCGACGTCGACTCGACGCGCATGGGCGTGACGGGGGGATCGTACGGTGGCGTGATGACGGCTTGGATCACGACCAAGACCGCCCGGTTCAAGGCGGCGCAGGCCGACCGCATGATCAGCAACTGGTGGTCCTGGTACGGCACGTCGGACGCACAGGGACTCACCGAGTTCGAGTTCTACGGTCGCCCGTGGGACAACCCGGCCATGTACGACTCGCTCTCACCGATCCGCAACGTGCGTGCGGTGAAAACCCCGACCTTCATTTTGCAGAGCGAGGAGGATCATCGCACGCCGATGACCGACGCCGAGCAGTGGTTCGCGGCGCTCAAGCGACAGGGCACGCCGGTCGAGTTCGTTCGCTATCCACGGTCGACGCACGATCTCAGTCGCAGCGGCGAGCCTTGGCTGCTCGTCGATCGGCTCGGTCGGTTGCGGGATTGGTTCGCGTACTGGTTGAAGTGACCCACAGACGGGTACACGGTAGGCGGTAGACAAGAAGCGAAATGAGGCAGCGGGGCGAGACCCAATGGGTGCCGCCCCGCTGCTCACTCACATCTCCCACCTCCCACCTCACTTCTGCACTTCACCACCTTTGACCACCATCCGCACCCGATAGAGCGCCGTGATGTCCCGCGTCGGATCCCCGTCGACCGCGACCAGATCCGCCAGCAGTCCTTCGCGAATGGTTCCGAGCTGCTCGTTGAGTGCGAACAGCTTCGCGTTCCCGCTCGTCGCCGCGCGCAACGCCGCCGGCGCTCGCATCCCGGCCGCGACCATGAGCTCGATCTCCCACGCGTTGCGTCCGTGCGCGTACACGCCGGCGTCGCCGCCCATGCACATGGGTACACCCGCCGCGAGCGCGGCCGCGAAGCCGGCGCGCTTCTGCACCATGCGCGGCGTCGGCGCGGACCCCTCGCGCCACCCCGCGTAGCGCGCCGTTGCCTCGACCGCGGCGAGCGTTGCACAGTAGCCGACACCGCGTTCAGCCATCATCCGCCACGTCTCGGCGCTCCCGCCATCGCCGTGCTCGATCATCGCGACGCCGGCGCGTACGGCGCGCTGCATCCCGTCGTCGGTCGCGGCATGGGCCACCACCTTGCGCCCGCTCGCCGCTGCGACCTCGACGAGCACGCGCAGTTCCTGCTCCGAGAAGGTGGGGAGCGCCTCGCCGTTGGGACCCCAGCGATAGTCCGCGTAGACCTTGACCCAGTCAGCGCCGTGCCCGATCTGATCCCGCGCCGCTCGCGTGAGTCCCTCCACGCCGTCCGCTTCGGCGGCTCCCTGCGGCACCGCCCACTCACTCGCGTAGCCCTTGGGACCGTAGCTGCCCGTTGCCACGATCGCCTTTGAGGAGATCAGGAGTCGCGGTCCGGGGATGATGCCCTGGTCGATCGCCTGCTTGAGGCCCTCGTCGGCGTAGCCTGCGCCCTCGGTCCCCAGATCCCGGGCGGTCGTGAATCCTGCCATCAGTGTCGCTCTCGCGTGGTTGACGGCGCGCGCGGTACGCAGACTCAGTGATTCCTTGAGGACCTGGTCGTTCCACGAGGTCTCGTCGTACGGGTGGAGGAAGAGATGCGTGTGCCCTTCGATCATGCCGGGGATCAGCGTCGTTCCGCGCAGTTCAATGACGCGCGCGTCGCTCGGCGCTCGCACCTGTGCACGCGGACCGACCGCCACGATCCGATCGCCCCGCACGAGCACGACCCATCCCGTGCGTACCGAGTCCTCTGTGCCGAGAAAGACGCGGTCGGGGACGAGCAGCGTCGTCTGCGCGCCGAGCCACTGCGCTGAGGCGACGATCGCCGCGGCGAGCAGCGTTGCACCACGTCGCGCCGTCGAACATCTGGCCATCGCGTCGCCTCCGATCATCGTTTCGATCCCAGTCATCGCTTCATTCCCAGTCATCGTTTCGCCTCCGGTACATCGGTCACACCGCCCGACACGATGAACGCGAGCACGTCGGAACTCGACGCCTCGAGCCGCGTCACGCGGGTCGCCGGCACCACGACGAGCTGGCCGGCGAAGTTGTAGGACTGCGGGAAGTAGACGGCGACGTCGTGTGGGAGCCCGAGCGCGCGGAGCGACGCCTGCGTGGTGAATCCGAAGGTGCGCACCGCGCCGTCGGCGGACAACTGCACGAGCACCGGCGTGTCGAAGCGCCGCTTCTCGCCGACGAACGCGCTCAACAGGTCCTTTGTCGACGAGTAGAGCAGGCGCACGAACGGCAGACGCTCGAGCAGGCTCTCGAGCCAGCGCTCCGCCTGCGTCCACAGGAACGACGTGCCCACGAAGCCCACGAGCGTGATGCCCGCGATCGTGATCGCGAATCCCGCGCCGGGGATCGGAAGGCCGAGCCATCCGTCCACGCGCGTGAGCACGACCCAGCAGACCGCGATCGTGACCACCAGCGGCACCGTGAGGATGAGGCCGCGCAGGAAGTAGGTGAGGAACCGCTTCATCACTCGGGCTCGCAACGTGTGAGGAGGATCGGACGTAACTTGGGGAGTCGCCATAGAAGATAACCCCGCGCCCATCGACCCGATGTCCTGCACCCGCCACGAGCCCAGCCCCGTGATCGATCGCATCGCCGTAGTCGCCCGCTGCACGGCGATCCTCGCGATCACCGTCATCCTCTCCCTCGCAGCGGCCACGCCGACTGCGCTGCGCGCACAAGCCACGAAGTTGCCGCTCACACAGGACACCTACGACATCTGGCGGTCGATCCTCCAGCCCGCGCTCTCGCCTGATGGCCGTTGGGCGGTCTACACCCTCACCCCGACCGTCGGCGACGGCGAACTCGTCGCCCGTGCGACCGGTAGCACGACCGAGTATCGTGTGGCACGCGGGTGGACCGGGCGTCCGTTGATGAGTGTGACCGGGACGCCGTTCACCGCACAGTCCGCGCAGGTGACCGCCGACTCGCGCCATGTCGTTGCCCTCCAGTACCCCACCAAGGCCGCCATGGACTCGGCGCGCGCGCGTCGGGGACGTCCCGCCGACCAACCGAAGACCGCACTCGCGATCCTCTCCCTCGCCGACGGCAGGGTCACCGAGATCCCGAGCGTACGCGGATTCAAGCTCGCGCGCGACGGCGGGCGGTTCGTCGCCTACCAGATCGATGCCGACACCACAGCGCCGGGAGCGCGCGGTGCCAACGGTGCCGGCGCGGCGGGAGGTGTCGCCGGTGCAGCCGCTGTGCCCGCGCACGCTGACTCGGGGCGGCCGGCTACCCGACGCAAGGACGCTGGCACCGCACTGGTGCTGCGCGAGCTCGCGACTGGCACCGAGGTGCGCGTCGAGCGCGTCACCAACTACACGATCGACCTGAACGAGCGATGGCTTGTCTACAGCACCACCGGCGCCGACTCCCTCAACGCCGACGGCGTATTCGTCCGCAACCTCGCCACGGGCGTCGTCACGCCCCTGCTCGTCGCCACGGGCAACTATCGCAGCCTCGCGATCGACGAATCCGCGACGCAGGTCGCGTTCGTCACCGACGCCGACGAGTGGAAGTCCGAGAAGCCACGCATGACGCTGTATCACGCGTCGCTCACGGGCACGCGCCAGCGCCCCGGCGTCCAGCCCGCGACGGTCGCGGTGGCCGCCGCTGCGGTCGGCGAAGGCCTGAAGATCGCCGACCGCGGCGCGATCGACTTCGTGCGCACCGGTGCGGTGCTCCGCTTCGCCGTCGCGCAGGTGCAACCCGATTCGATCCCCGCCGACTCGCTCGCCGACAAGGCAGTCGTCGATCTCTGGCACTGGCGCGACACGCGCCCGCAGCCGATGCAGCGCCTCCAGGCCGCGCAGGACCGTGACCGCAGCTTTGGTGCCGTCTTCCATGTGGCGACGCGGCAGATGCGTCGCCTCGCGAGCGACTCGATCCCCACCGTGCAGTTGTCGGAGGACGGGAAGGTCGCCATCGCGACCACCGGCGTCCCCTACGAGATCGACGCGATCGCTGGCGACGACGGCAACGACATCCACGTCTTCAACACCGTGACCGGCGCGTCGCGGCGTGTCGCCACGAAAGTGCCGGGGAACGGCCAGCTCTCGTCCGCCGCGCGATTCGTGGTCTGGTGGGAGAAGGGCGCGTGGCGTGCGCACGACATCGTCGCCGATCGCACGCGTGATCTCACCGGCGCGATCGCCAACGCGCGATTCGACCAGGAGACCCACGACACGCCGGGGGAACCGTCGCCCTGGGGTGTGGGCGGCTGGACCAAGGACGACGCGCGCGTGCTCATCTACGACCGCTACGATATCTGGGAGATCGATCCGCTGGGCACCGTGGCCCCGCGCAACCTCACTGATGGCGTCGGTCGCCGTGATTCCCTCACCTTCCGCCTCGTCGACCTCGATCCCGAGGAGCGCTTCTTCGATCCGACGCAGCCACTGCTGCTCCGCACCTTCGACAACGTCACCAAGTACGCCGGGCTCTATCGCGACCGCGTCGGTGTCGCGGCGCAGCCGGAGCGCATCATCATGGCGGCGAAGTCGTGGCCGCTCCTCATCAAGGCGCGCCGCGCCGAACAGTACCTGCTCACGCGCGCCGACTACCGTGAGTTCCCCGACCTCTGGACCGGCGCGTCGTTCGACCGGCTCGAGCGCATCTCGAACGCCATGCCCGAGCAGTCACGGTATCTCTGGGGCAACGTCGAACTCGTGAAGTGGATGAACAGCGACGGCGTTCCGCTCGAAGGGCTGCTCTACAAGCCCGAGGGCTTCGACGAGTCCAAGAAGTATCCCATGCTCACGTACTTCTATGAACAGCTCTCCGACGGGCTCTACAACTACAACCGGCCGGCGGGACGCAACACGATCAATCCGATCGTCTACACCTCGCTCGGCTATCTCGTCTTCATGCCGAACATCCACTACACCCCCGGCTACCCCGGCCCCAGTGCCGTGAAGTCGATCGTGCCCGGCGTGCAGGCGTTGATCGCGCGCGGGATCGCCGATCCCCGCAAGCTCGGCATCGGCGGCCAGTCGTGGGGCGGCTATCAGACGGCGTACATCATCACGGCGACCAACCTCTTTTCGGCGGCGGTGCCCAACGCGACCGTCGTCAACATGACCTCGGCGTACGGCGGCATCCGGTGGGAAACGGGCGTCGAACGCGCGATCGTCAACTATGAACAAGGGCAGAGCCGCATCGGCGGATCGCTCTGGCAATATCCGGAGCGGTACTTCGAGAACTCGCCGCTCTTCCGCCTCGACCGCGTGACCACGCCGGTGCTCTTCATGGCCAACGACGCCGACGGCGCCGTGCCCTGGTATCAGGGCATCGAGTTCTTCGTCGCCATGCGCCGGCTCGGCAAGGAGGCCTACATGGTCAACTACAACGGTGACGCGCACAATCCTCGGAAGTACGCCAATCAGAAGGACATCGACCGACGGATGCAGGAGTTCTTCGCGGCCCGCCTGCTCGGCGCACCCGATGCTGAATGGATGCGCCGCGGGATCCCGTTCATCGAGAAGGGGCGGGATCAGGTCGGGCGGCCGTAGTTGGTTCTGAGGGACCCGAGAGACTACCTCGCCCCGAACTCCTTCGGCGGCAGCGTCCGCAGGTACTTCCACACCGCCACGATCTCCACGTCAGTCATCAGTTTCGTGGCGTGCACCGGCATGAACGGATCGATCTTCGTCCCATCCGGACGCACGCCCTCGTGCAGCGCACGATCGAAGGCCTCGAACGTGTAGTGGCCGATCCCGGTCGGCGTGAGGTTCGAGGGCTTCGGCCATTCCGGTGGTCCGCCCGGGATGGCACCGCCGCCGTATGTCACACCGTGGCACCCCTCGCAGCCCACGCTGCCGAGGTACTTGCCGTACGCGACCGTCGAGTCCACCGGCACGCTCGCGACGACGCCGTCTGAGTGCGTCACGCCGGCGGTCGCAAAGAGCGGGAGGATGCCTGCGAAATACAGACCGCGGGCGACAGGCCCCACCGTCGACGCGCGCGTTTCGCGGTCCACTGGGGGTACGCTCTTCAAGTACGCGACGACCGTCCCGAGGTCCTCGTCGGAGAGATGCTGGTATTCGGGCGACGGCATGATCAGGATCCGACGGCCGTCGCGCCCGAGGCCGTGGCGTACGGCGGCTTCGAACGCCGCATCGGTGAGGTCGCCGCCGATCCCGCCGCGTCCATTCGTGAGGTTCGGCGCGTAGATGAAGCCGATCGCTGGGTCGTCGATCACCATGCCGCCACCGAAATCGGCGCCGTGGCAATCGCCGCACTTGACCAGCGCTTTCGTGACGTGCTCCCCCCGCGCGATCGCAGCGCTATCGGTGGGAGCGACGAACGCGTGCGTCGGGAGCGGCTCGCGCTTCGCGACCGCGGCGCCGGACCAGGCGTACAGGCCGGCCACACCCACGGCGATCAGCAGAACGAGTGCGCCGAGCGCGATGCTGGTGTACTTGAGCAGCCGGGACATGCGTTGTGGTCTCCGCGTGAGAAGACTCGGATTTACCGCCATCGACTCGATACCGCCAGCCCCCCGCCGGCCCTACTATTCACCGCATGTCTGCCTCCCCGAATCCCGACGCGACCGCCGCGGTCCCGTCCACCGCACCAACGGCCACGGCTCCGGCCAAGGACGCGTCGCACAAGGACGCCCCCGCGCCGGCGCCGTGGACTGTCGAGCGCGCCCGCGCGCTCTACAACATCGAGGGATGGGGCGACGGGTTCTTCGATGTGAATCCCGCCGGCCGCGTCGTCGTCCGGCCCGACAAGGATCGGCCCGAGCAGGTGCTCGACCTGTTCGAACTCGCACACGACCTCGAGGCGCAGGGCGTCGGCCTCCCGGTGCTGCTGCGCTTCTCCGACATCCTCAAGGCACGGATCGAGATGTTGCACGCGCGGTTCGCGAGCGCGATCGCCGAGTTCCAGTACGAGGGCAAGTACACGACCGTCTATCCGATCAAGGTCAATCAGCAGCGACACGTCGTTGAGGAGATCGTCGAGTTCGGCCAAGCGACCGGCGTCGGCCTCGAGTGCGGCAGCAAGCCCGAGCTTCAGGCGGTGCTCGCACTCACCGAGCGCACCGACCACCTGATCATCTGCAACGGGTACAAGGACGAGGAGTTCATGCGCCTCGCCCTCATGGGCCAGAAGCTCGGGCACACCGTGCTCATCGTGATCGAGCAGGTGAGCGAACTCGATGTGCTGCTGCCGGTGATGAAGGAGATGGGTGTCACGCCCACCATCGGCGTGCGCATCAAACTCTCGAGCGAGGGCTCCGGCCGTTGGGCGCAGTCGGGCGGAGAGAAGTCCAAGTTCGGGCTCTCGTCGGCGCAGCTCATGCAGGTGATCGACCGTCTGAAGGCCGAGGGACTGCAGGACATCATCCAGCTCATCCATTTCCATCTCGGCTCGCAGATCACCGACATCCGGTTCATCAAGCGCGGATTGCAGGAAGTCAGTCGCTTTTATGTCGAGTTGCGCCGCCTCGGCCACGACAACCGGTACGTCGACGTCGGCGGCGGGCTTGGCGTCGACTACGACGGCACGCAGTCCACGGCACAGGCGTCGATGAACTACTCGGCGCAGGAGTACGCCAACGACATCGTCTACACCCTCGCCGAGATCTGTCGGGAGGAGTCGCTCCCCATGCCTGACATCATCTCCGAATCGGGGCGGGCGCTCACGGCACACCACGCGCTGCTGTTGCTCTCGGTGATCGACGTCGAGTCGTCGGCTGAGCCACCGGCACCGGTGCTCGCCGAGGAGGACCATGCGCTCCTCCACGAGATGGCCGACGATTTCAAGACCGTGAGCCGCAAGAACGTCGCGATGCGCCGCGTCCGCGAGATCTTCCATGACGCGATCTTCGACAAGGAACGCGCCCAGCAACTCTTCAACTCAGGAGTGCTCTCGCTGCGCGAACGCGCGATGGCCGAGACGTTCTATCTCTGCACGCTCAACGTTGTCGGGCGGCTCGCTGCGGGTCGTCGCGACCACTTCGACGACATCATCCGCGACGTCGACGCTGCGCTCGTCGACCGGTACTTCGCGAACTTCTCGCTCTTTCAGTCGCTCCCCGACTCGTGGGCGATCGACCAGCTCTTCCCGATCATGCCGATCCACCGGCTCGACGAGGAGCCCACGCGCCGCGGCACGATCCAGGACGTGACCTGCGACTCCGACGGCAAGATCGACCGATTCATCGGCGGGCGCGACGGCGCGCCTTCGATGCCGTTGCACGTCTTCAGGGACGGCGACGCCTACATCCTCGGGATCTTCCTCACGGGGGCGTATCAGGAGATCCTCGGCGACCTGCACAATCTCTTCGGCGACACCAACGCGGTGCACGTGCGGTTGCAGGGCGATCACTACGAAGTCACCCACCTTGTGCACGGCGACACGGTGACCGAAGTACTCAACTACGTGCAGTTCCGCGCCAGCGACCTGCTCGCGACCTTCCGCCGCAAGGTGCAGGGCGCGAAGGACCTCTCGCGTGAGGAAGCGAACATGTTCATCGCCGAATACGTCGCGGGGCTCGAGGGATACACCTATCTCGAGGGCGAAGCGGCGCACTGACGCGCGCCGCGCATTCATGCTGGGCCATCCCCACGGAGCGCGTTCTTTTGCCAAGTGTCCTCACATCGTATCTCGCCGCAGCCGGTGGGGCCGGTGAGTTCGAGACCCTGTTGCTCGCCCTCGTCGCGACGATCGCCGCCACCAAGATCTTCGGCGAGATCGCGCAGCGTCTGGGGCAACCGGCGGTGCTCGGTGAGCTGATCGCCGGCATCGTGCTGGGCGGCAGCGTGCTCGCGGTCCTCGATCCCACGCAGCCCGTGATGCACGCCTTCGCCGAGCTCGGCGTGCTCATCCTGCTGTTCGAGATCGGTCTCCACACCGACCTGCGCGCTCTCGCGCGTGTCGGATCCGTAGCCCTCACGGTCGGCATCGTCGGCGTGGTCGTGCCCCTCTTCGCGGGCATCGCGATCTCCCGCGCGCTCGGCCTCGACCTCATGCCGAGTCTCGTCGCCGGTGCCGCGCTCACGGCGACGTCGATCGGCATCTCCGCGCGCGTGCTCTCCGACCTCGGGCAGCTCAAGACACCCGAGGGCCAGGTCGTGATCGGCGCTGCGGTGCTCGACGACGTCGTCGGGCTCATCATCCTTTCGGTCGTCGGGAGCCTCGTCGCGGGCGCGGAACTGAGCGTGGGCGGCGTCACGCGCACCGCAGCGCCCGCGATCGGCTTCGTCGTCGTCTCGGTCGTCCTCGGCAGCGTCGTTATCCCGCCACTCTTCCGGTTGGTCGAGCACGTGCGCGTCACCGGTGCGCTCGGCGTCATCGCCCTCAGCTTCGCCCTCGGATTCGCCTGGCTCGCCTCGCGGTCGGGGAGCGCCATGATCATCGGCGCCTTCGCCGCCGGACTCATCCTGCATCCGACGCCGCAACGCAAGGAGATCGAGCGCAGCGCGACGCAACTTGGCTACTTCTTCGTGCCGATCTTCTTCGCCTCCGTCGGTGCGGCCGTCGACCTCGAGGCCCTCGCGTCGCGCGAAGCGCTGGTGGTCGGCGGCGCGCTCATCATCGTCGGCGTACTGGGGAAGATTGCCGCCGGCTTCGCCCCCTGGTGGTTCCGCGGACGGAAGCTGATGGTGGGGATCGCGATGGTACCGCGGGGGGAGGTGGGCCTGATCTTCGCGCAGATGGGTCTCGCCGCCGGCGTGCTGTCCGCGGCGAACTTCGGTGCGCTCATGCTGATGGTGGTCGTGACCACGCTCGTGACCCCGCCGCTCCTCGGCCTGATCGTCTCGCGCCGCCCCGCCGACGAGGAGGCCGCACCGGACCAGAGCGGCATCGACGATCTCGTGGTCGGTAGCAACACGCGCCGCCGGTAGGGATCCGGATGAGGTGGCCTGCGATCACCTGAGAGGCAGAGCGAGCGCAAAAACGGCGAGCGGTGCGACAGAGGGACGAGGGGGCGCCGAAGACGGGTCTCGTCTCCTGCGCCATCAGCTGCTGTGGCAGTACTCGGGCCCTCGGTGCCTCGGTGGTGAACGCCCGTGCCGTTCACCCCGCCGCGTATCCTGGACTCAGCGCGCCGCGTAGAGCTTCGCGACGTCACCCCAATGCACCACGTTCCACCACGCGTCGATGTAATCAGCACGCCTGTTCTGGTACTTGAGGTAATAGGCGTGCTCCCACACGTCGAGTCCGAGGATCGCGTGCCGCCCTTCCATGAGCGGGTTGTCCTGGTTCGGCGTGCTCTCGATCGTCAGCGTGCCGTCCTTGGCGGCGACGAGCCAGACCCAGCCTGATCCGAACCGTCCGACCGCGGCCGCCTTGAAGGCGTCGCGGAACTTGGAGAAGTCCCCGAACGCCTTGTCGAGCGCCGGTGCCACTTCACCCGAGGGCGCGCCGCCAGACTTCGGCACCATCAGGTTCCAAAAGAGCGAATGGTTCCAGTGGCCGCCGCCGTTGTTGCGCACCGCGCCCCGAACCGACTCAGGCACCTTTGCGATGTCGCGGCAGAGCTGGTCGAGCGTCCACGAGCCGAGCTCGGGGGCCTTCTCGATCGCCGCGTTGAGGTTGTTCACGTACGCCTGATGATGCTTGCCATGGTGGATCTGCATCGTCGGCGCGTCGACGTGCGGCTCGAGTGCGTCGTGGGCGTAGGGCAGGGCGGGGAGCGTGTGCGTCATGTCAGGGACTCCGTTGCGGGTTCGGTGGGGAATATAGGGAGGCGCTCCCGCTCGCCGCCCAAATCGTTCATCCTTAAACCTTCGACTTCGACCTCGATCGCCACCACCCGATGATCCCCGGCATCACGCTCACGACGATGATCCCCATCACGAGCTTCTCGACGTGCGCCTCGAGCCCGGGCACCATCTTCACCACGTAGTAGCCCGTGAGCAACATGGACCAGATCCAGGCGAGTCCCCCGATCACGTTGTAGAACACGAAGGTCGGATAGTGCATCTTCGCCGCACCGGCAACGACCGGCGCGAACGTACGTGCGAACGGCATGAAGCGCGCCATGATGATCGTCTTCCCGCCGTGCTTCTCGTAGAAGGCGTGCGCCGCCTCCAGATGGCTCTGCTTGAACCAACGCGAGTCCGGTCTGCTGAACAGAGCCTGCCCCGACCTGCGTCCGATCGCGTACGCGATCTGGTCCCCGCTCACCGCGGCGATCGAGCAGAGGACGCCGAGCGTCCAGACGTTGAGGGAGACCAGACCGTCACGTTGTGCCGCGACGAGCCCCGCCATCACAAGCAGCGAATCGCCCGGAAGGAACGGGAAGAGCAACCCCGTCTCGATGAAGATGATCGCGGTGATGCCCGCGTAACCCGCGGTGGCGACCAGTGTGTTCAGGTCGCGCAACTGGTGCAAGAGGTCGAGGAGGAAGTCCATGAGCGCGAAATCTAGCAGGCGGACTAAGTTCCTCCCATGTCCGCGCTCGAGAACATCGTCGTCGTCTTCCACCGCCCGCAGGATCCCGTGAACATCGCCGGGACCGTGCGGGTGATGAAGAACATGGGGCTCGCTGACCTCCGCCTCGTTCAACCGGTCGCGTACGACCCCTGGCGCATCGAGGGCGTCGCGCACGGCACGCGCGACCTCGTCGACCGGATCCAGCACTTCGACTCGCTCTCCACGGCGCTCGCCGATTGCGTCTACATCGCCGCCTTCGCGGGCAAGCGTCGCGCGCATCGCTGGCCCCTCACCACGCCGCGCGACCTCGCACCGGTCGCACTCGCCAAGGCGGCCGAGGGGCGCGTGGCGTTGCTGTTCGGTCAGGAGGATCACGGCCTGCCCAATGACGCGATCGATCAGGCCCAAGTGCTCTGCACGATCCCTACCACTGAGCACAGCTCGCTCAACCTCGCCCAGGCGGTGCTCGTGGTCGCCTACGAGCTGCATCTCGAGGCGGGCGACGCATCGCGGACGCTGGCACGACACAAGCATCACGCCGCCCTCCCGAAGCACGACGAGTGGGAACGCGCGCTCGCCGACATCGATCGCGCCCTCGCTGCGATCTCGTTCTACCGCACCCGCAACCCCGAGCACATCATGCGCTCGGTCCGCTCACTGCTCAATCGCGCGGGTCCCGATTCCCGTGAGCTCACGCTCGTGCGCGCCATGGCGATCGAAGTGTTGCGCACGATCGACCGCGTCAAGCGCGGAGTCGAGTAGCCCAGCGAACGCCGCACCGCACGGACACGTGCCGCACGGGCACGTGCCGCACGGTCACTTGCGGCTGATGTGAGAGCAGGTCATTTTTCCGTGTCCGCCGCGTCTTGTGAAATCGTTCACAAGCTCAACGGAGCGTTCGGAACTCCCCTCATCCGAGTCTTGCGCATGACCGGTCGCAGGAAGTGGGTCGTCATTCCCGGGTTGGTCGCCATCGCACTCGTCGCGACCATGATGTCCGCCTATGCGGGCTCCCAGTCCGCCGCTCCACAGCCGACTGCCGCCGGTACGCCGGAGACCGCGACGCAACTGGCCAACCGCGAGGCCTTCGGCAAGGCGAAGCCGGGTCCGTGGGCCTACAGCGGAGCCTCTGGTTACACGAACTACCTCGGCGGGGGCATTGGCCGCTCGCCGGTGCAGCCGGTGAACTTCCCGCACCCGGTGCACGTGAACTCGCTCAAGATGAACTGTGCGTTCTGTCATAACGCCGCGAACCAGTCGCCCGATCCGGGTCTGCCCGCCGTCGCAACCTGCATGGGCTGCCACACGATCGTCGGTGCCGGCCGTCCCGAGATCGCGAAGCTCACCGAGTACTGGACCAAGAAGCAGCCGGTCCCGTGGGTGCGGGTGCACAAGGTGCCCGAGTACGTGCACTTCCCGCACATGCGCCATGTGAACGCCGGCGTCACCTGCCAGACCTGTCACGGACAGGTGAACAACATGTCGCAGGTCTTCCAGGCCCAGAGCCTCAACATGGGCTGGTGCGTCACCTGCCATGTGAACGGGTATTCCCCCGCCGACGGGGTGCGCGCAGCGGGCTACGAGCCCGACTCCGCCACGCTCGCCTTGCCCCGCAAGAAGGCGACGTACGACTGCGCCACCTGCCACTACTAGGATCGCCAGATGACCCCAGATACCAAGGAACAGTCGTCCGGCGTCAAGCGCCGCGACTTCCTCAAGGTCGTGTCCGTCACTGGCGCCGCCGCGGCCGCCGTCGGCTGCGCGTCCGGTGACGTCGAGAAGCTCATCCCGTATCTCGTCTCGCCCGACCAGACGACCCCGGGCGTCTCCAACTACTACGCCACCACCTGCCGTGAGTGCGCCGCCGGCTGCGGCCTGATCGTCGAAGTCCGCGATGGACGCGCGATCAAGGCCGAGGGCAATCCGCAGCATCCGGTCAATCAGGGTGCGCTCTGCGCGCGCGGGCAGTCGGGCCTGCAGGGTCTCTACAATCCCGATCGCTTCCGCGGCCCCATGAAGCGCGACGGTGACAAGCTCGTCGCCATCACCTGGACCGAGGCGATGCAGGCGCTCGCCGCGAAGCTCGGTGAAGTGAAGAGCCGAGGGCAGGGCGCCAAGGTCGCCGTCGTGAACCAGCATGAACAGGGTTCGTTCCCGGCCTTCCTCGACAGCGTGCTCGGCGGCTACGGAATCGCGCCCCACCACAGCTATGACGCCGAGGCGCCGATCGCGGTCGCTCAGGCGAACAAGGCGGCGTACGGCGCCTCGTGGCCGAAGATCGACTTCGGTGCCGCGTCGCTCATCGTCTCGTTCAGTGCCGACTTCCTCGACGGGTGGGGACTGCCGGTCCCGCAGCAGCTCGCCTTCTCCGCCGCCCGCGGCAAGGTCGAGGGCGCGCCGCGCTTCATCTATGTGGGTGCGCGCCGTTCGCTCACCGGCCTGAACGCCGACCAGTGGATCCCGGCGCGGCCGGGCACCGAGCTCGCGATCGTCAATGCACTGCTCGGGCGCGGGTCCGTGGCAGCCGCTGCCGAAGCCGCCGGTGTCGGCGTGAAGCTCATCGAAGGTCTCGCCGCGGAGATCCGCGGTGCGAGCGCGAGTGCGATCCTCTCTGGTGGCTACGGTGCCGACGCAGGGGAGCTCGCTTCTGCCGTCGCCGAGTTGAACAAGGCACGTGGGAACGTCGGGAAGACGATCCTCACCTCCGAGGGCTATCTCGCGTTCGAGGGCGTCGCCGGTCACGCTGAGATGCGCGAGCTCGCCGAGCGCATGGCGGCCGGCGATGTGCCGCTGTTCATCGTGCGACATGCGAACCCCGCGTACACGACGGCCCCAGCCGTCGGTTTCGCCGCCGCACTGGCCAAGGTGCCGTTCAAGGTCTCCTTCTCGAGCGTCCCTGACGACACGACGTCGCTCTGCGACCTGATCCTGCCCGACCATCACGCACTCGAGAGCTGGGGCGACGCCGAGCCGACGCGTGGCCTGCTCTCGCTCCAGCAGCCGACCATGGACCCGGTGTTCGACTCGCGGTCCACGGGCGACGTGCTCCTCGCCATCGCGAAGGGCGACCAGGCGATGGCGTCGCGGTTCGCCTTTGCCGACTACCGCGGCTGGATCGCGAACCGTGTCGGCGGCAATGCTGCCCTTAAGGACGCGCTCCCGACTGCGATGATGGCGGGCAGCTCCGCTTCACGCGCATCGCGGACCGCGGCGCGCCCGGCAGCGGCCGGCGCACAGGACGGCGCCTACCATCTGATCACCTATCCCTCGCCGACGCTCGGCGACGGACGCGGGGCGAACAAGCCCTGGTTGCAGGAGCTGCCGGACCCCGTCACCAAGATCGTCTGGCAGACCGTCGTCGAAATGCACGCCGAGACAGCGCTGGCGATCGGTGTGGTCGACGGTGATATGGTCACCGTGAAAACCGCCGCGGGTGAGCTCACCGCGCCAGCCTTCGTGTACATCGGCATCCGCCCCGACACGATCGCAGTGCAGGTCGGCCGTGGGCAGACCGCAGCCGGCCGCTACGCCGTCGCCGGCGAGAACGCCTGGACGCTCTTTGCCGGTGGCGAGGACGCGCGCTCCGGCGCGGCAGCGCTCAGCAACACCAGGGCGACGGTCACCAAGGCGAGCGGCAACCAACGCATCGTCACCATCGAAGGCTCCGGCCGTCAGCACGGCCGCGGCATCGCGCAGGCGATCACGCTCACCGCGCTGCTCGCCGGCGAAGAAGAGCATCCGCACAAGTTCGACGGACAGGCGAGCACGGAGTTCCTCCCGGGACTCCGCTCGCCGGTCGCGAACGACGCACAGGGCGACTTGGGCGTCCCCGACAGCAAGGACAAGGGGCAGTACGACCCCGACCACTGGTCCGGTGCGGCGCGTCGTCGCTGGGCGATGACGATCGACCTCGCCAAGTGCACCGGTTGCTCGGCATGCGTCACGGCGTGTTACGCCGAGAACAACATCCCCACGGTGGGTGCCTCCTGGCAGGGTGCACAGATCCTTCCGGACCGCACCGGCTTCGGCGCCAACATCACGCGGTCGCGCGAGATGGCGTGGATCCGCCTCGAGCGCTACTGGGAACTCGACCGCGAACCGAAGGATGTGAAGTTCGATCCGGAGCACCCGGACTTCGAGACGCGTTTCATCCCGATGATGTGCCAGCACTGCGGCAACGCGCCGTGCGAGCCCGTCTGCCCGGTGTACGCGACCTACCACGCGCCCAACGGCCTCAACGTGCAGGT
>JANOTB010000142.1:0-52512 GCA_031416115.1 Gemmatimonadota bacterium | reverse complement strand
GCTGTCGGCGATGCGGGCGATCGAATCGCCGAGTACGTTGATGTACCGGTTGAGCTCCGCGTCCTGGATCAGGGGGAGCTCCTTGGCGATCTGCTGGGCATAGCCGGCGCCCATGTCCACTTCCTGCTGGGTGGACACGGCACAGCCACTGACGAAAGCCGCGAGGGCGAGAGTCGGAAGAATTCGCATGAGAATACTGACCCTAGCTAGAGACCTGACACGCCGCAAGGCGCGCGAGAGGAGCGGGCTCTTCGCGGCGGAGGGGATCCGCCTCGTCGAGGAGTTGCTCGCGTCCGGATTGCACGTCACGGGCGTGCTGACCTGCGACCTGATCGACCGCACGCCGCGTGGCGCCGTGCTGGTGGCCCAGCTGCACGGCCGCGGCATCGACGTGGTGCGCGTGAGTGAGCGCGAGTTCCTCTCCGCGTGCGACACCGAGAGCCCGCAGGGCGTGCTCGCGATCGCCGAGAAGCCAGCCGAGACACTCGACGCACTGGTGCTTCCCGCGGTGGCCCGACTTCTCGTGCTCGACGGCGTGCAGGATCCCGGCAACGTCGGCACGTTGCTGCGGACTGGAGCCGCACTGGGCGTCACCGCGACGCTGGTGCTTCCGGGCACAGTCGACCCGTGGAACGCCAAGGTCGTCCGCAGCGCGGTCGGGATCCAGTTCAGACATCGCACGATCGATTGTACCGAGGAGGCGTTGCTGGCGTTCCTCGCGCGTCACAACGTCCCGCTCTGGGGCGCAGCGGCCGCAGGCCGTCCGGTCGAGTGCCTCGTGCCGCCGCCGCAACTGGCGCTGGTCGTGGGCAATGAAGGGGCAGGGCTCAAGGCATCGGTGCGTGACGCCTGCGCCGAGTTGGTCGCCCTTCCCATGATGCCGGGCGTCGAGTCATTGAACGTCGCGGTGGCCGCTGGCATCGCCCTCTTCGCGCTGAGACCCCGCTCGTGAACTTCATGGTATTCGTGATCGGAGCCAGCGTCGGCTCCTTCCTGAACGTCTGCATCTCGCGCTGGCCGGCCGAACTGTCGGTCGTCGCACCGCGCTCGCGCTGCCCGCGCTGCGAGAAACAGATCGCGTGGTACGACAACATCCCGCTGGTCAGTTGGGTGATCCTGCGCGCCAAGTGCCGTGGCTGCGGACTGCCGATCAGTGCGCAGTATCCACTGGTGGAGGCGACGGTGGGCGCGTTCTGGCTCGCGTCGTTCATCGCGTTCGGGCCGACGCTGACGATGCTGCGCCTCGCGATCGCCGCGACGATCCTGCTCGGCATCGCGATCACCGACCTTCAACACTATGTGATCCCCGACGGCTTCACGGTCACGGGATTCATTCTTGCGATGGTCCTGCCGGTGCCGGCGCTCTTGGTAGGGGACGTGGGCCCATTCGCTGGCCCGTGGGATGCGCTCATCGGCGCCTGCACCGGGGCAGGGCTCATCGCGATCGTCGGCTGGCTGGGTGAGGTCGCGCTCAAGAAAGAGGCGATGGGCCAGGGCGACGTCACGCTCATGGCGTTCGTGGGTGCGCTGGTCGGACCCTCGCGCGCGTTGCTCGTGGTCTTCGTCGCGGCCGCGATCGCGTCGGTCGCGTTCCTCGCACTCGTCGCACCGGTGACCTGGTGGCGCGCTCGCCGTGCGGGAACGGAGTTCGAACTACCGCTCGTGCCGTTCGGCGTGTTCCTCGCACCGGCGGGCCTGCTCACGTTGCTCTGGGGCGACGCGCTCATCGATTGGTACATCACCACCATGGTCGCCTGACCCCGTTCCTTCGCCGCCGACTCACTCCATGATCACTCTCCGCTGGTGCGCGGCTCCCGCGCTCTTGTTCGTGCTCACTGCCTGCGCGAAGGAGGCTCCTGGCTACGAAGGGCCGTACGCGCGACAGGTCCGCAAGGCGATCCCCGAGCTCGAGGAGTCGTCGGGGCTCACGTTCAAGAAGCTGCCCGTGCTCGAGGAGCGTACCAAGGACGAGGTCCGCTCGTTCATCGAGGCGCAGTTCAACGAGCAACTCCCGCCGCTCGAGCTCGCTGGCGCCCAGGAGGCGTATCGGCTATTCGGACTGCTCCCTGACACGCTCGACCTGCGGGCGTTCTTCATCGAACTGCTCGCCGAACAGGTGGCCGGCTACTACGATCCGGCGACCAAGGTGCTGTATGTGGTGAAGGACGCGGCGCCCGAGCTGCGCGAGGTCACGATCACCCACGAGCTCATGCATGCGTTGCAGGACCAGCACACGCGGCTCGACTCGGTGCAGTCGCTCAAGGGTGACAATGACCGGATGGTCGCCATGCAGTCGGTGATCGAAGGGCAGGCGACCTACGAGCAGTTCGCGATGATGACCGGCGGGAGCGACATGGGGCTGCGGATCCCCGGCGGCTGGGACCGTGTGCGCGACCTGATCCGCACCGGGCAGTCGTCGATGCCCAAGTTCTCCACTGCCCCGATGCTGATCCAGGAGACGTTGCTGTTCCCGTACCTGAGCGGCGCGGAGTTCGTACGGCAGTTCAAGCGTGCGCGGTCCGGACAGACGCCCTTCGCGCCGTTCGCGTCGTCGACCGAGCAGGTGCTGCATCCGGAGAAGTTCCTCGATTCGGTCCCCGACCTTCCCACACGGGTCTCGCTCGCGCCGTCGCGCGCCGGCACGCCGGTGCACGAGGACAATCTGGGCGAGTTCGAGACACGGTTGCTGCTCTTCCAGCACGCGAAGGATCAGGCACTCGCGGTCACCGGTGCTTCGGGGTGGGACGGCGATCGGTATCAGGTGGTCAACACCCCAGCGGGTTCTGCACTAGGCTGGGTGACCGTGTGGGACACGCCGGTCGACGCCGTCGAGTTCCGTGATGTGATGGAGCGGGTGGTCGAGAAGCGTTTTGGATTGAAGGCCGCGAGTGGCGGCACTGGCGACGAGCGTCGATGGACCACGCCGCGCGGCCGTCGCGTCTCGCTCGTGATCGCGACGGTCGCTGGCCGACCCGTCGTCCTGTTCGACGATGCCCCGCACGCGAGCACGGCGCGCGTGATCACGCCCGATCGCATCAGGCTGCAGGAGCCCTGATGCTCGGCGAGCGCGTCGACGTCGAGACCCCCGAACTGGTCGTCGTCTCGTACGACCTGGCCGGCGTGGGGTCGCGGATGAACGCGGCGATCATCGACTACCTCGTGTGTCTGTTCCTGATCATTGTCGTGGCCGTGCTCGGCACGGCGGCGATGCCGCGCGACCTGGTCGCTCGCGCGCGTCCCGACGAGTTCGGCGGCTGGGCGATCGCGATCCTGATCATGGCGCAGTTCTTCGTGCTCTGGGGCTACTACGTGCTGTTCGAGGCGCTCGCCGACGGCCGCACGATCGGCAAGCGGATCATGCGGCTGCGCGTGGTGCGCGACGGCGGTCTCTCGGTGGACTTCGGCACATCGGCGGTACGGAATCTCGTGCGCATCGTCGACATGCAGCCGGGGTTCACGTACGTGGTGGGGATCCTCACGATGATCCTCAACAAACAGGGCAAACGCCTCGGCGACATCGTGTCGGGCACGATCGTGGTGCGCGAGGAACTCATGCCGCCGCTCGCGGCCGCTGCCGCCGCGCCCCCGACCGCTCGAACATCAGTGCGAGTGCAGGCGGAGCTCACCGAGCCGGAGTTCACCCTGCTCGAGCGCTTCGTGGAACGCCGTGCGGAACTCGACGCCGCACGACGAGCGGCGTTCGTCGCGCAACTGAGCGAACGCTTCGCCTCGCACTTGCAGCGCGACCCCGACGGAACAGCGCTCGCCCGGTTGCTGCGCCTGCACGCCGGCGAGCGTGCGGCCCGCGACCAGGGGGCCGCCGTGCGGCGTGACACGGGCGCCGCGCGCGAGCGCCACGCGATCGTCGCGAGCAACGCGCCGCGCTGGGCCGCGTTCGCCGGACGGCTCGCGACGGCGCAGAAGGGCGGCCTCAAGTCACTCGGCGAACAGGGCGTGCGCGAGTTCGTGCAGGAGTACCGCGAACTCACCGCCGACCTCGCACGCCTCCGTACCGCGACGCTCGGCGGCGAGAGCCGCGAGCTCTTCTACCTCAACCGGCTCGTCTCGTCGGCGCACAATCTCCTTTACCGGCGGCGGTCGATCCGTCCGGAGGCGGCGGTGCGCTACCTCTTCGTCACGGTGCCACAGGAGATCAGGCGCTCGTCGAACGTGATCATGCTCGCGGCGCTGCTGCTCTTCGTCCCAATGGCCGTGACCGGCGTGGCGGTGGCACGCGATCCCGATGCGGCGGTCGCCTTCCTGCCACCGCAGATGTTCGACCGCGCCGAGGCGGGAGTGCGCGCCGCGCGCGAAGGTGAGGGCTACGTCGACGTGCCCAGTCTGTATCGGCCGACGATGGCGTCGGGGATCATCGCGAACAACATCCAGGTCGCGTTCATGGCATTCGCCGCGGGGATCACCGCGGGGCTCCTCACCTGCTTCGTGCTCGTCTCGAACGGGCTGAGCATCGGCGCGGTGCTCGGACTCTACTTCTCCAAGGGGATCGGGTCGCTGATCATCGCGTTCATCGCGCCGCACGGCGTGCTCGAGCTCACGGCGATCTGCATCGCCGGTGGGGCGGGACTGTTGCTCGGCGCGGCGTGCATCATCCCGGGCGACCGCACGCGGCGACGTGCGCTCGTGGAGAACGGCAGGCGGTCGATCACGCTCGTGGCGGGCGCGACCTTCCTGCTGGTCGGCGCGGGGATCATCGAGGGGTTCGTGTCGCCGATCCCGTGGTGGCCACTCGAACTCAAGCTCATGGTGTCGGCCGTGACGGCGTTGCTGCTCTACGCGTATCTGCGACAGGGAGGCGCGCTCAGAGCGCGCCCCGTCCCTTCAGCTCCAGATATCTGTTGATCACGCTCGCGGTCATGACGCGGGGCGAGACGTCAAGTACGATCGCGCCTGCGCGCCGCATCCGTTCGAGTGCCTCCTCGCGAGACTCCAAAAGCTCGGCGGCAGAGGCGTGCTCGTAGAGTCGCGCTGAGCTCGTCACGGCGTCGGGGACCGCCAGTGCGAAGAGCGGGTCGTTGCGCAGCGCGACCACGAGCACGAGATGGCGCGACGCGCTTCGCGCCACGTGCGCCAGCAGCGCGCGGGAGGCTCGCACGCCGAGCACATCGGTGTAGAAGACAACGAGCGCCCGCTTGCGCTGGTGCGTCGCGAGGAATCGGAAGGCGGCCGCGTAGTCGGGCTCACGCGACGAGGCAGTCACCGGTACGAACGCGTCCCGCACGGCTTGCAACGCGCCGAGACTCCGTTGTGCAGGCACGAACGCCCGCACCTGGTCGTCGAACACCAGCGACCCGACGCGATCGCCGGCTGCCGCCGCGACGTCGGTGAGGATGAGCGCGGACGAGAGCGCCTGCTCGAACCGTGAGAACTCACCCGCCAGCTGCGTCATGCCGCGTCCGGCGTCGACGAGCGTGAGTACGGTCTGCGATCGCTCGATCGTGAACTCGCGTGTGATCAGCTTGGACCGCTTCGCGGTCGCTTTCCAGTCGATATGCCTCGGGTCGTCGCCGCGCGCGTACTCTCGCAGTCCCGCGAAGCCCTGTCCTTCGCCGCGCCGGCGGAGGTTACGCACACCGGCCGTGTCGAGGCGATGCTGCAGCGCGAGCAGTCGGAATCGGCGCACGCCAGCAACGCTCGGCAGCACGCGGATCGTGTCCGTGGGTGCGACGCGAACGCGCGACCCGATGAGTCCCCACCGAGTCGTGATGCGCGCCCCGGCCGGCCCCAGGGGCGCCTCGGCGCGGCGCACCCCGCGTAGGGGGGCCGGCACGTTCAGCGCCGATCGCGGCGGCAGGTCGTGCGTCGATACGCCGAGCCCACCAACGACGCAGGCGGGTAACCGGTCCTGGACCACCACGCGGACCGCCGTCCCCGATGCATTCACGAGTCGATACGTCATGGTGGCGTCGTCGCCGAGTCCGATCGACTGCGGGGCGGTGCGCTCAAGGACGAACGCGCCATGCGCAGGAAGTCGCACGATCTCGACGAATGCCGCGATCGCGACGAGCGTGAGCGCAATCGCACCGAGCCACGAGCCTCCCGGCAACAGCCAGAGGATCGCTGCGACCGCGAGCGCGCCGGCGAGCCGTCGCTCCGGGACGAACGCGAGCAAGGTCCTCACTTCGGTGCTTCGATCCGGTCGATGATGCTGCCGAGCACGTCGTCGGCGTCGCGGCCCTCGACCTCGAGTTCCGGCGCGACGACCACGCGATGCCGGAGCGCGGCGCGCGCGCGGTCCTTCACGTCGTCGGGGAGCACGAAGCCGCGCCCTGCGAGCACGGCCGCGGCACGTGCGGCCCGCATGAGCGCCACCGTCGCACGCGGAGAGGCGCCGAGCGCGAGTGCCGGCTCCTCGCGCGTCGCACGCGTGATGTTCGCGATGTACTCACGGACCTCGGGAGCGACGCGCACGCCGTCAATGAGCGCCCGGAGGCCGATCGCCTCGTCACGCGTGAGCACCGGTTCCATGAGGCTCGTTCCCCCGTGGCGTTCGGGGTCGAACCCCGATTCGTGAGCCGCGAGCATCGCGAGCTCAGCCTCCTTGTTCGGGTAGCGCACCATGCTCTTGAGCAGGAAACGGTCGAGCTGCGCTTCGGGGAGCGGATACGTTCCCTCGTGCTCCACCGGGTTCTGAGTCGCGTACACAGTGAAGAGCGGGTCGAGCGCGCGGGTCACGCCGTCGGTGGTGACCTGACGCTCCGCCATCGCCTCGAGCAGGGCGGCCTGGGTCTTCGCCGGGGCACGGTTGATCTCGTCTCCGAGCAAGAGGTCGGTGAAGACCGGACCCGGCTGGAACTCAAAGCCCTTGGACTGGTCGCGCATCACCGAGATGCCCGTCAGGTCGCTCGGCATGAGGTCGGGCGTGAACTGGATGCGTGTGAAGCGCAGGCCGAGCGCGCCGGCGAGCACACGCACGAGCAGTGTCTTCGCCGTGCCCGGCACGCCCTCGATGAGTAGATGCCCTCGCGCCAGGAAAGTGACGAGCGCGTCGTCGATCGCTTCGGGTTGGCCGATGATGCGCGTGGCGATCGCGCTGCGGAGCAGGTCGAGGCGCTCGGCGCCCTGTTCGAATGAGAATGTCATGTCAGGTTCGCGTGAGGGTGACTTCGATGTGATGCAACGCGGGGCCGAGGGTCGCGAAGACCTTCGGAGGCAATGTCTCGCGCAGGGAACGGCGCGCGAGTACGATGTGGTCGTGCAGTGGCGGAGACTTCGTGGCGACCTGTGCGAGCCATGCGTCGTCGTCGAGCGCGCGCAACTCGCGGGTCGGTGCGCGCTCCACCCGGCGGCGCAGACCGCGCACGAGTCGTTGGGATGCGGTACGGGTGCCCTTCACCTGTGCGTAGGCGCGCGCGAGCGCGTCGACCTGCTCGAGCGGCGAGCGCCGTTCGGTGCGAGGATCGTCGCGTGGCGGGACCGTGCGCGGAGCGAGCGCGATCAGGAGCACGACACCGGCGACCGCGAGTTGCGCGAGCAAGCGGCCGGAGGGGGAGTTACCCAGAAAGTGGACGGCGGCCCTGATGGAGCCAGGGTGTGAGCCGTTCGATTGATGGAACTCGTCGAATACGAGCAGGTCTCGCGGCCGCGCGCCGCCGTCGCGCAGGAACTCGAGGGCGCGCACCACCGCAACGTCGAACCCAGGGAGGCAGTCGCGCAGCGCGTCGTTGCGGAAGACGTCGGGGTCGGATGCGACGACCATGCGGCCGGCGCCGAACTCGAACCCCACCATGCTCGGCTCCTGCCGCTTCTTGCCGTCCTTGGCGGGGCGCTCGACCGAGAGGAAGGTGCGCACCTTCGCCGGCGGCGGCGCGGCCCAGTCGAGCGTGAGCATCTGCGGAGACAGGCCGAACCAAAGGGAGATCCCCGCATTGCGGTCCTCCGCAGTGCAGGTCGCGGAGTCGGATTCGACCGCGAGCGCGGCGCCGCCTGCTCCGATCACCAGATGCAACGAGTCCCTCAGCGCCGCCATGCTCGGTCCGAGCGCGACGAGTGCCGCGCCGCCGGCACGCACGTGCTGGAGCAGTGCGTGCACCTCGGTCGTTCGCAGCGCGATCACGGGCGCCAGCACCGCCTGGATGCTCCGTGGGTCGGACTCGAATGTGCTGAGCAGCCGGCGCTCCGTACGCCAGCCGAGTAGCTGGGCCAGATCGTGGAACAACCCTGCACCCAGCGGCGCCGACGAGAGCGTCGAGAGGCGCGGGTCGCCACTCCGCGGGCCGCTCGCCGCCGGCGAGAGCAGTGCGGCGACGAAGGCGAGCCCCGCCACCGCAGGGAGGACGATCGCCGGACGGACCCACCAGGGCTGCGAGGCCGTCATGCGGCGCGCTCCCGCGTGAGCAGTGGCCGCGCGTCGGCGAGCAGTGCGGCGTATTCGTCGGCACTACAGCGTTGCGCATCGTAGACCACACGATCGTATCGCGAGCGAAAGCGATGGAAGTCGCGTTCCGACGGTGCGCCCCGGCGCCGCAGTTCGCGCGCATAGTCGCCGGTGGTCTTCGATGGGTGCAGCGTGACTTCGCCGCGCCGCGCGCTCGCCGTGAGCAACGCGGCGCAGAGCGCGTGCGCGGCTTCGAGGTAGGAGCCACTGCTCGCGAGTCGCTCCGCCTCGAGCCAGGGATCGAGACGGCGCCCCGTGCGTGCGTCGGGTCGGTCGCCCGCCCAAAACTCTCGCTGCGCGCGCGACCGCAGTACGAGGCGCGCCACGATGAGCGCGACCACCGCGAGCGCGAGCGCGATGATCAACTTGTTGCCGATCCCCAACGCCGGCAGCAGGTCGAACAGCTCGCGGAACCAGCGCCCCAGTACGTCGAGGATGCGGTCGAGGATCGTCTGTTGCAGCGCGCGATCGAACTCCCGTCCGCTCGCGATCGCGCGCACCGTGTCCCGCACCGCCTCGGCAGGCACGCCGGCCGACTGACCCTGCGAAAGGCCCTGCGTAAGACCCTGCGTAAGACCCTGCGTAAGACCCTGCGTAAGACCCTGCGAAAGGCCCTCCGAAAGGCCCTGCGCGATCGCCGAGGCAGCCGGAGCGATCAGGATCGCAGTGGCTCGCCGCCGAGCGAGCGCGAGAGGTGCTCGACGTCGAAGCCTTCGCCGCGGATCCGCGCGTCATAGTAGAGCAGCATCGTGAGCAACCCGATGATCGGATACGCGATCACGGTGAAGAGCGTCGATGCGAAGAGCACCACGGTTTCGCTGCCCACCACGCCGGCGACGATCAGGACGCCGATCATCATGACGAAGTAGATGCCGTAGCCGAGCAACAGCGCCTTGAAGATGTGCATCTTGCGACCCGCCGAGAGCTCCGAGCAGCGGGAGAACGCGGGCTCGAACCCCTTCCCCTCGAGCACGACGACCGCCTCGGGGGCGAACCAGCGCGCGGCGACGTAGAAGACGCCCACACCCATGGCGAGCGCGCCGAGAAAGAAGAGGATCGATCGACCGAACGCCACGGCGACCAGCGTGCCGGTCTTCGGCATGACGGCGCGGACCGCGCTGGCGACGTCGGCGGTGCCGCCGAGGTAGACGTCCGACCCCACCCGCATCACGACGCCGGTCATGAGGGCGTAGGTGATCATCGACACGATCGCACCGATGATCACGCCGAACGCGGCGCCGGCGCTCGCGCCGAACGAGGGACTCTTGAGGAGCAGTTGCGTGAGGAGTCCTGGCACGCTCGCGATCGCGGTGACCATGATGTAGGACGACGCATCGCGTCGGTACAGTGTGAACGTGGCGTCGACGAGTTCGGAGACCGTGCGAGCGCGGATGGCTTGGTCGGTCATCGCAGGGGAGGTGGGGGAGAGGAGCCTCGTGGCCGGAGCGAGAACGGGCGCCGGACACGCGATGTCGGCAAGTATGGGAGAGGGGAGCGGACTCTGCCAGTGTGGACAGGCTGCCTGTGGACAGGCTGCCGGGTTGTGGCATCTCCGCCCGACGGCCCGATAGCTTTCGCCGATGCGCTTACGCCTCGTACGCCCGCTCCTGCGCCCGCTCCCGATCGTGTTCGCTGTCGTCGCCATGCTCACCGCGCCACGGCTCGCCGCCGCACAGGACGAGCCGCGCGAGGCGACCTCGACCGTATTCGCGCGCTACAGCGACCGGATCCTCAAGATCCAGATCATCGAGACGTCGTCCAACGCCAAGGTCAGCATCGGCACCGGCTTCTTCGTGAGTGCCGACGGCCTCATGCTCACCAACTATCACGTCATCTCCGATCGCGTGCAGGAGCGCGGGGACCACCGGGTCGAGATCGTCGAGGCCGACGGCTCCACCCGGGCCGTGGACGTGATCGCCGTCGACGTCGTGCACGATCTCGCGATCCTCCGCACCGGACGCCCGGCCTCGAGCCACTTCACGCTCGGCGCAGTCGCGCTGCGGCAGGGCGAACGCCTCTACTCGCTCGGACACCCGTCGGACCTCGGGCTCAGCATCGTCGAGGGGACGTACAACGGCAACCTGCAGCACACGCTCTACCCCAAGATCCATTTCACTGGGTCGATCAACCCCGGCATGAGTGGCGGACCCGCGATCACCAACGCGGGGCGCGTGGTCGGCGTGAATGTCTCGACCATGGGGGAGCAGCGCTCGTTCCTCGTGCCCGAGACGCAGGCGACCGCGCTCCTTGCACGGGTGCAGGCGCCGGGCTTCAAGCCCGCCGTCGACCTGCTCACCGAGGTCGCCGCACAGTTGCGCGACTATCAGCAGGCCTACCTCGGCCGCTTGTTCGAGGACGAGCCGCGGATGGTCGACTTCGGGCCGTTCCGTGTGATCACCGACCCAGCCCCCGTCTTTCGCTGCTGGGGCGGTGCCGACCGCAGTGACGACCGCGACGACGAGCCGATGTATCACGAGATCTGGCACCGCTGCGGCACCGACGACGATGTCTTCATCGCCGACGATCAACGCTCGGGGGTCGTCGAACTCGTGCACGTCGCGGTCACCAGTGCTCGGCTCAACCCCGCGCAGTTCGGCGCACTCTACTCCGCGCGGTTCGGATTCGACGACACCCCCGACGGCGACGAGAAGCACGTGACGGTCTGGAAGTGCACGACCCGCAACGTGGCGGCCGCGCGCACCCCAGTGCGCGCGGTCCTCTGCCTGCGCGGGCTCAAGAAGATCCCCGGTCTCTACGACGGCGTGCTCAAGGTCGCCGTGCTGGGCCGCTCGAACGCGGGGCTCGTCTCGACGCTCACGCTCTCGGGAGCGAGTTGGGAGAACATCGAGCGCCTGACGAACCGTTACTTGGAGCGTGTCGCATGGCGCTGATCGTCGAAGTGCTCCGGCAGGGGCGCGGCGGCGAGGTCCGCGAGCGCATACGCCTGGGCGAAGCGCCACTCACGATCGGACGTGCGCTCGACAATGCGATCGTGCTCGACGACCCATACGTCGACGCGCATCACGCACGGCTGGTGCGCGACGCCGAGGGTACGGCGGTGATCGAGGATCTCGGTAGCGTGAACCGGATCGAGACGCGCTCGGACGGGCACCGAGACCGCCTGCCGATCGCGCATGGCACCACCGTCGTGCTCGGTCGCACCACGCTCCGCTTCCGCGACGAGCAGGCGGTCGTGCCAGCGGCCATTCCGCTGCACGGCGCGACGGTCGATCGCGAGATGCCTCTCCACTGGTACGAGCGGACGGATGGTCGCGTCGGCATCGTCGCTGCGGCGCTCGCTGTCGCCGCGCTGAACACCTGGCTCGTCGCGACGGAACGCGGCGCCGGTTCGGCCGTGTTCTCCGCCCTGCTCGTCGGATCGGCGATCGCGATCGTCTGGGCCGGTGTCTGGGCGATCGCCGCGCGCGTGGTGCTCGGGCACTTCCGGTTCCTCGCGCACGTTGCCGTCTTCGCACTCGCATTCGCGGTGTACTCGGTGATCGGCCTGCTCGACGGCTGGAGCACCTTCTTGTTCCCGTCCTTCACGGCCGTCGCGGCGATCAAGGGGCTCGCACTCGTCGTGCTCTTCGCGGCGATGATCGCTTGGCACCTCGGGTCGGCGACTTCGCTCGGGCGGCCTCAGCGCTGGCGCATCGGTGCCGTTGCCGGCGCGATCGTGCTCGCGCTGCTCGGTGTGTCCGGAGCGCTTGAGGACGATGCGTTCACCGCGGCCGCGGAGTTCGGCGGCGTCATCAAGCCGGTGTCGACGTCGCTGGTACCGACCGAGAGCGCGGAGGAGTTCAGCAAGTCGATCACAGACTTGCGGGCGGAGGTCGACTCTCTCCTCGTGGTCCGCGACCGTTGAACGACGCTTGAACGACCGTTGAACGACCGCTGAGCCGGCGCCGCCCCTTCAGCCGCGCGGTCCGTACCGCGCGATCGCACGCCGCACCACGGGGTGCAGCGGCTGCCGCTTGGGCTTGAGGATCGACCCGCGGCAGCGCCGAGCCTCGCAGGCACAGGGGAACCGTCGCTTGCGCGCCGGCGTGTGCGGCTCGTCGAGTTCGATCGCATAGTCATACGCGAGTTCCTCCCCTGGCCGGATCGCCCGCACCGCGACGATCCACATCCGGTCGCCGAATGCGATCGGCTCGCAGTTGGGCTCGCACGAGTGATTGATGAATCGCGCCTCGTTGCCCCCGACGTTCGCGTCGATCACGCGCTCGGAGTCGAGCGTCAGCAGGTACGTATGTTCCGGCTCCTCATGGCCGTCGGGAGCCGTGGGGTAGCGGCGCTCGCCCTCGGCCTCGCTGATCAACTCGCCGGTGTACTGAATGATGTGAGTGCCCGCCGGGATCGTCGCGACGGCGAAGACGCCGCGGCCGTGACGGGGAGAGTTCCGCACCTTCCAAGGACGCCTGGCCACCTCAGGACGCGGGCTTCGCCGCGCGATCCGCCGGGGCGTCGCCAGCGCCCGCCGCCGGTCGTGCGACATCGGCCGCGCTGCGCGAGACCTCGTCGAACAGCGGCAGATCCTCGGCGAATCCGTTCGGCCGTGGCGGGAGCAACATCGCGTCGATCACATCCTCCATGGTCGACACGCAACGGAACGTCACGGCAGCGCGCACCTCCGCCGGGATGTCGCGCAGGTCCTTCTCGTTCGCCGCCGGCAGCACCACCGAGCGCAGACCGGCGCGGTACGCGGCGAGCACCTTCTCCTTCACACCACCGATCTCGAGCACCCGCCCGCGCAACGTGACCTCGCCCGTCACCGCGACATCGCGCCGCACCGGGCGGCGGCTCATCACGCTCGCGATCGCCAGCGTCACCGCCACACCGGCGCTCGGGCCGTCCTTCGGCACCGACCCCGCAGGGAAGTGCACATGCAGATCGCTCGAGCGCATCTCGGGGTCGGCCACGCGCAACGCCTTCGCGCGCGAGCGCACGTACGAGCTCGCCGCGTCCACCGATTCCCGCATCACGTCGCCGAGCTGACCGGTGACGATGAGCTTGCCGGTGCCCGGCATCAGCAGCGCCTCGATGGTCATGAGTTCGCCACCGTTCGCCGTCCACGCGAGTCCCGTGACCGTGCCGACTTCGGGCTCCTGCTCTGCGGCCTCGGGCGCCCAGCGCGGCGGACCGAGCACATCCTCGATCCGCGCCTGATCGACGATCCACGCGCCGGCCTCACCCTCGGCCTTCCGCTTGGCCCGCTTGCGCATGAGGGCCGCGATGTGGCGCTCGAAAGTGCGCAGGCCCGCCTCGCGCGCATAGCGGTTGGCCACGAGCGAGAGGGCCTCGTCGGTGAACTGCAGATCGAGGTCCGTGATGCCGTGCTCGTCAAAGAGCCGCGGCAGCAGGTACCGCCACGCGATCTCGACCTTCTCCTCGACCGTATACCCGGCGATGCGGATCACCTCGAGACGGTCGCGCAACGCATGCGGGATGTCGAACAGGTTGTTCGCGGTGCAGATGAACAGCACGCCGGAGAGGTCGAACGGCAGATTGAGATAGTGATCCGTGAACGCGTTGTTCTGCGTCGGATCGAGTACCTCGAGCATCGCCGCGGTGGGGTCACCGCTCGGCCCGCCCGACGTCATCTTGTCGATCTCGTCGATCATGAGCACCGGATCGTTCACCTGCACGCGGCGCATCGCCTGCAGCAGGAGGCCAGGCAGCGAACCCACATACGTACGACGATGTCCGCGGATCTCGGCCTCGTCACGCACGCCGCCAACTGAGATCCGGTAGAAGGCGCGCCCGATGCTCGCCGCGATCGCTTCGCCGAGTGACGTCTTGCCAGTACCGGGCGGGCCGACGAAGCAGAGGATCGGGCCATGCGGGTCGGTCCCACGGTCGCCGCGCAGTTGGCGCACGGCGAGATACTCGAGAATGCGCTCCTTGGCTTCGTTGAGTCCGTAGTGCCGCCCGTCGAGCGCGGACTCGACCTTCTCGAGCGTGATCTTCTCGTCGCCCGAGCGCTTGCGCCACGGCAACGTGAGGATCCACTCCACATAGTTGCGGAGCACCTGATGCTCGCTCGACGCGGTGCTCAGCGCGCGTAGCCGGTCGATCTCGCGCCGCGCCTCGGCCGCGATCTGCTCGGGGAGTGCGGCCTCCTCGATGCGACGCAGCAGCTCGACCGTTTCCCCTTCGCCCAGGTCCGCCTCGCCGAGCTCGGACTTGATCGCCTGCAACTGCTGGCGCAGGAAGAACTCGCGATGGTGCCGGTCGACGCGCCGTTCGGTCTCCTGGCGCACCTCCTCGTGCACCCGCGACTTCGCGGCCTCGCGTTCCCAACGCTCGGCCAGGAACTCGAGCCGAGCGATCACGTCGATCCGCTGTACCACTTCGTCCTTCTCGGCCGGACGCAGCGCGCCGCGCGCGGCGGCGAGGTCGGCGAAGCGCGACGGCCGTGAGACCTCGCGTCGGAGCAGGGCGGGGAGTTCCGCAGGGAACGCCGTGTCGATCTCGACACGCGCATCGGCGGCGAGGACCACGCGATGCATGAGCAGCTTGGCGGATGCGGCGTCTCGCACCGGTTCTTCGACCGCTTCGACGCGCGCGAACGAGTAGCCAGCGACTTCGTCCCGCGACGCACCGACCGCGCGCACACGCGCGAGGCCGACGAGCGTGACCTGCGCCATCCCGCCGTCGCGGCGGCCGCGATCGGTGAGCCGCGCCACCACGCCGATGCGCCCGTCGGCCCGGAGCGGGGCACCGTCGCGGTCCTCGGGGTCGAGCACGCAGACCACGAGGGCGCCTTCTTCAGGATGCGACGCGAGCAACGAAAGGTTCTCGCCGCTCGCGACCTGCACCGCGATCCGTCCGCCGGGAAAGACGATCGTCGACCGCAGAGCGAGCAGCGGCAGGTCGGCGGGGAGGACGAGAGTGGTGGGGTCGCTCACGGACGGTAATGTATGCCGCTGGCTTGCTCGCGCGCACCCATCACGCGGCGTTCGCAGTTCGTTCGCGCTTCGTTCGCGGAGCTGCCGCGCTCCGCATTCGCGTTACAGAACCGATACGAAACCGGTGTTCAGAGCGGGATAGATTGTCATCCAGCGGTGATGTCGACCGTGCAAGGCCGCTTCGCTCCTCCTCGACTTCCCACACGGACTCCGTGAGCATGACACTGACCTTCCGATCGTTGCGCCAGCTTCTCCTCGCGATCTTCGTCGCGGCGCCGCTGGGAGCGCAGACCCCCGTGACGGCTACCGCGCCGCAACCCGCAGCGGTGAGCAAGCTGTGGTATGAGCGCCTGAGCCTCCGGGGCTACGCGCAGATCCGCTATAACCGGCTATTCGAGTCGAATCCCGATCTGACCTGTGCGCAGTGCGACCGGTCGATCGGCAAGAACGGCGGCTTCTTCCTGCGCCGCGGACGCATCATCCTGAGTGGCAACGTGCATCCGCGCGTCGCGATCTACATCCAGCCGGACTACGGCAGCGATGCCGCGGGCGGGCTGCACTATCTGCAGCTCCGCGACGCCTATTTCGATCTCTTCCTCACTGGCGATCGTTCGCACCGGATCCGCGTCGGCCAGAGCAAGATCCCGTTCGGGTTCGAGAATCTGCAATCGTCGTCGAACCGCATCCCGCTCGACCGCCATGACGCGCTCAACAGCGCGCTCCCGAACGAGCGCGACTTCGGCGTGGACTACTACTGGGCGTCGCCGGTCGCGCAGAAGCGCTTCAGGATCCTCACCGACAGCGGCTACAAGGGCTCGGGCGACTACGGCGTGTTCGGGTTCGGCCTCTACAACGGCCAGACCGCGAACCGCCCCGAGGCCAACAACTCCCTGCACGCGGTCGCCCGCGTCACGTATCCGTGGCGGCTCGCGAACGGGCAGTTCGTGGAGACGTCGCTGCAGGGATACACGGGCCGCTTCGTCGTCCCCACCAAGTCGACGAGTGTGACCATGCGTCCCGAGTACCTCGAGGAGCGCGTCGCGGCCTCGGTCGTCTGGTACGCTCAGCCGTTCGGGTTGGTGGCCGAGTACAACTGGGGGAAGGGGCCGGAGTTCGTGTCCGGCACCAGCAGCATCGAAACACGCTCACTCTCCGGCGGATTCGTGCAGGCGATGTACGCCTTCCGGACCCACGGCCAGACGGTGCAGCCCTTCGTGCGGCTCCACGAGTATCAGGGCGGCAAGAAGGTCGAGCTCGACGCCCGGCATTACTCGGTCCACGAGGCCGAAGCCGGCATCGAATGGCAGCCCAACCCGAACTTTGAACTGACGGCGCAGTACACCGTCTCCGATCGCCTGTTCGAGGATGCCGCCGCCGTGGGCCGGCGTGAGAAGGGGCGGTTCCTCCGCCTCCAGGCTCAGATCAACTACTAGGGCACCCTCCCGAACACCGGCTCGGGCGGTCTGGCCGCCCAGAGTGGCTCATCTTGGGGATCCGTGACCCTGTCAGCGTTCAGTAGAAATGTCCCCATTGGGGCTCCGCGACCCTTGGTCCCAGGGCCCCAAGTGCCTATGTTCCAAGGCTCTATGTTCGCTGAACTCTCCGAGAAACTCGAAGCCACTTTCGCGAAGCTCCGCGGTCGTGGCGTGCTCACCGAAGCCGACATCAAGGACGGCCTGCGCGAAGTGCGCCGGGTCCTCCTCGAAGCCGACGTCAGTTTCCAGCTCACAGGCGAGTTCCTCGAGCGCGTCGAACGTCGGGCCGTCGGCATCGCCCAGCTCAAGACCGTCTCGCCCGCCCAGCAACTGGTGAAGATCGTCTACGACGAGCTCACCATGATGCTCGGCGAGCGGCGCGAAGGGCTCAAGATGTCGACCCTGCCGCCGACCGTGATCATGATGGTCGGGTTGCAGGGGTCGGGTAAGACGACGTCGAGCGCGAAGCTCGCGCGGAAGCTCAAGGGCGAGGGGCGTGCGGTACGGCTCGTGGCAGCGGACGTGTATCGTCCCGCCGCCATCGACCAGCTCGAAACGCTCGGGAAGGAGCTCGATGTGCCGGTGTATGCGGACCGCACGACGACCGATGTCGTGAGGATCGTGCGGGCCGGTGTGGAACAGGCACGAAAGGAGCGCGACCGGGTGGTCATCATCGACACCGCCGGGCGCCTCCAGATCGATGAGTCGATGATGGACGAGTTGCGCCGCGTGAAGGACGCGGTGCAGCCCGACGAGATCCTGCTCGTGGCCGACGGCATGACCGGCCAGGACGCCGTGCGCATCGCGCAGGGCTTCAACGACGCCCTTGGCGTCACGGGTGTGATCCTCACGAAGATGGATGGCGATGCGCGAGGTGGCGCGGCGCTGTCGATATACGGAGCGACCAAGAAGCCGATCAAGTACATCGGCGTGGGTGAGAAGAGTGACGCGCTCGAGGAGTTCCATCCCGACCGCATGGCAGGGCGGATCCTCCAGCAGGGCGACGTGCTCACGCTGGTGGAGAAGGCACAGGAGTCGTTCGACTCCGTCGAGGCCAAGCGGCTCGAGAAGAAGGTGCGCAAGGAAGGGATGGACCTGCAGGACTTCCTGGGCGCAATGAAGCAGATGGAGAAGCTCGGGAGCATGCAGAACATCCTCAAGATGCTCCCCGGCGTGAACAGCAAGATGATGAAGCAGGCGAGTCAGGTGGACCCCAAGCGGATGCGGCACTTGGAGGCGATCGTGCTCTCGATGACCAAGGCCGAGCGCAAGGATCCGTCGCTGTTGAATGGCTCACGCCGGGCCCGTGTGTCGAAGGGCTGCGGCCGCCCCGTGAGCGAAGTGAACCGACTGCTCGAACAGTTCCGCGAGATGCAGAAGATGATGAAGAAGATGAGCGCCGCGAGAAGGTAGGAAGCAAGGTAGGAAGGTAGGTAGGTAGGCAGGGTCGCCTGAACAGGCGACCCCCTCCCATCTCCCCTCTCCCATCTGCAGTTAACTGAGTGCGGACCGGAAACGCCGGCCCCCGCGATGAGCTCGGTGCAGGACAGAACCCGTTCCACGAGGATCCACCGATGGCCGTTCGTATCCGCCTTCGTCGCCAGGGCCGCAAGGGCTCGCCGACCTACCGTATCATCGTCGCCGATGGCCGTTCGCCGCGCGATGGCAAGTTCATCGAGATCCTCGGGCAGTACGCGCCTCGGACCGGTGACCAGCCCCTCCAGCTCAACGCCGAGCGCGCCAACTACTGGCTCGACAACGGCGCCCAGCCGTCCGACACCGTGCGCTCGCTCCTCCGCAAGGCGGGCGTGCTCAAGGCCCGTCACGAGACCCGTCTCGCGACGAAGCTCGCGGCCTCTGCCGTGCCGGTGAAGGAGTAACCCTGTGGCGCTTCCCGACTGCGCGAGCGTTGCGCGGGTACGCCGGCCCCACGGCGTGCGGGGGGAGCTGGCAGTCGAAGCACTGACCGACGAGCCGGACGCGATCCTCGCGCCCGGCCGTCGTGTTTTCCAGGGCACCCACGAGGGTGGCCTCTGGCTCGACCCCAAGACCGGCGCGCCGCGCGAGCTGCACGTCACGGGACTGCGCCCGGTGAAGGACGGCTGGCTCCTCACCCTCGCGGAGATCGCGGACCGCACCGAGGCCGAACGGTGGAACGGACGGCAGTTGCTCGTGCCGGTCGGCGAACTCTCCGAGCCCGACGAGGGCGAGGTCTTCGCGCACGAGCTCGTCGGGATGACGCTCGTCGATGCCACGAATGGCGAGACCCTCGGCGAGGTGATCGAGTTCTACGACCTCCCGCAGGGGCTGCTGCTCGAGTTCCGTGGGCCGCGCGGTGTGCACAGCGTGCCGTTCGTCGAGGAGTTCATCCGCGCAGTCAATCGGGAGGCGCGGACGATCAGGGTCAAGCTGCCGGACGGGCTTCTCGAATAATATTGCGAAGTTCGCCACATTGCTCAATGGCAGATATGGCACAATCACACGACTACGCAGCTGAGGCAGCCGCCCGGGTCACCCGCCGCCGTCGCGGGGTCGTGGGAGTCACTACGACCAAGCCCATGGAGCAGATGCTCTGGGACGCCGCGAGCTCCATCCGCGGCGCGAAGGAAGCGTCGAAGTTCAAGGAGTACCTCCTGCCTCTGCTATTCCTGAAGCGGCTCTCCGATGTCTTCGACGACGAGATCGAACGGCTGGCCGAGGAGTACGGTGACCGCGCAACGGCGCTCGAGATCGCCGAGGGCGATCATGAGCTGCTGCGCTTCTACGTGCCTCCCGCAGCGCGCTGGGGCGTCATCAGTGTTCGCCTCGTACCTCATTCGCGCCAGGCTCGATCGCGAGAGGGCCGATCCCGGGTTCGTCGCGCACTTCTTCGGCTCCGAAACCGGCACCTCGATTGTCGCGGGTCGGGCCACTCCGGCTGCCGACGGCAAGCACAACCTCAATACCGGAACGATTGACGGTTTGCCGATTCCGCTGCCTCCGTCGCTGGGCGAGCAACGGGCGATTGCGGCCATACAACCCCGAGCGTAGGAGCATCCGGATGAAGCAGGACCTTATCAGTCGGCTGCATAAGAGCTTCGAGGACTGCGCCCACCAACGGGACGGCGTCGAGTTCTGGCTCGCCCGCGAACTGCAGGAACTGCTCGGCTACACCCAGTGGCGCAATTTCGAGGCCGTCATCGACAAGGCCAAGACCGCCTGCGACAAGGCTGGACAAGCCGTCGAGGATCATTTTGCTGACGTCAGCAAAATGATCGACCTCCCCAAAGGGGCGCAGCGCGAGGTCGACGACCTGGCCCTCACGCGCTATGCCTGCTACCTCATCGCCCAGAACGGCGACCCGCGCAAGCACGCCATCGCCTTCGCGATGACCTACTTCGCGGTGCAGACCCGCAAGCAGGAGCTCATCGAGGCCCGTCTCGCCGAGTGGGAACGCGTCCAGGCGCGTGAGAAACTCACGCTCTCGCAGAAGGAGCTCTCCGGAGTTCTGTACGAGCGCGGCGTGGACAGCCAAGGGTTTGGTCGCATCCTGAGCAAGGGAGCTGCAGCCCTCTTCGGCGGTCTCACGACTCAGGACATGAAGGATCGCCTCGACGTCCCCGAGGGCCGTCCCCTCGCCGACTTCCTGCCGACCATCACCATCAAGGCCAAGGACTTCGCCAACGAGATCACCAACACGCAGGTGAAGCAGCGGGCCTTGCAGGGCGAGTCCAGCATCACACCGGAGCACGTGAAGAACAATCGCGATGTGCGCCAGTTGCTCACGGAGCGGGACATCGTGCCCGAGCAGCTGCCTGCCGCCGAGGATGTGCGGAAGGTTGAACGCCGTTTGAAGTCCGAAGCGCGGAAGCTGCCGAAGCAGGCGCCCCGGCTCGGCGGCGAGAACCAGTAGTGGTGAGCATATCCGAGGCCGGCACCGTCCAGTTCCCGATGGTCCGCCACGCGGCCGAGATCGGCTGGGTGCCTCTTGCGCCGGCTGACGCGCAGGCGAAGCGTGGTGGTGAGGCCGGACTCTTCTTCCGGTTGGCGCCGAGCGAGATGACCGTGCCGGCCGAACGGCTCGACAAGGAGTTCTTTACGTTGGTGGCAGCCGAGGCAAGCTCTTCAAAGCGCTGCTCTCGGTCCATGTTCCGGGGTGGCGGCGCCACGACATTGCCCGCAGACTCGGTGTAACCTCAGCGAAATGACAGTGCTCAAGATCAACCTGATCTCGATCTTCCCCGACTTCTTCACCGGCCCGCTTGGCCTGAGCATCCCCAAGCGCGCCGCCGAGGCAGGGCTGGTCACGTACCACTGCATCGACCTGCGCAGCTTCGCGACCGACAAGCACAAGACGGTCGACGACTCGCCGTTCGGTGGTGGCCCCGGCATGGTCATGAAGCCGCAGCCATTCTTCGACGCCGTCGAGTCGGTCGGGGCGAAAGCGCCGATCGTGCTCCTCTCGGCGCGCGGGCGGATCTTCGGTCATGCCGACGCCGAGCGCTTCGCCGCGGGAACGGAGCTGACGCTGCTCTGCGGTCACTACAAAGACGTGGACCAGCGCGTCGCCGACCACCTCGCCACCGAAGAGATCTCGCTCGGCGACTTCGTCCTCTCGGGTGGTGAGCCGGCCGCGCTCGCGATCGTCGACGCCGTGGTGCGGCTGCTTCCGGGCGCCATGAGCGACATCGAGAGCGCCCGGACCGACTCGTTCTACGACCGCGGACTCTCGGCGCCGAGCTACACGCGGCCGGCCGAGTACCGGGGACATACGGTCCCGGAGGTGCTCCTGAGCGGCAACCATGCCCTGATCGAGAAATGGCGCCGTGAGGAGGGGGAGCGCCTTACCCGAGAGCGAGCCGAACGGGCTAGTGGAGCGGCGGACTAACCCGGTTGCGCAAGGCCCACCGCGACAGTAGCTTACAAGGCTCAACACGACCCTCTTATCGGACCGCCACAAGGTCCGGAGCCGCGTATGCATCCGTTCTCTGAGACCCAGAAGGAATATCTCAAGCAGGTCCCCCCGTTCCGTGCCGGCGACACGCTCCGCGTGAACGTCCGCGTCAAGGAGGGCGAGAAGGAGCGCCTCCAGGCATTCGAGGGCGTCTGCCTCGCGCGCAAGGGCACCGAGGTCGGTGCGACCTTCACGGTCCGCAAGATCTCCAACGGCGTGGGCGTCGAGCGCATCTTCCCGCTCCACTCGCCGATGCTCGCCGACATCAAGGTCGTGCGTCGTGGCCGCGTGCGCCGCGCCAAGCTCTACTACCTGCGCGACGTGACCGGCAAGGCGGCCCGCATCGCCGAGAAGAAGGTGCGCACGGTGGTCCCGACCGCGGGCGAGCCGAAGGCGTAACGCAGTCCGTGGCCGGCGGCTGGAGCGCACTCGAGAAGTCGCTTCGCCAGTCGGGCGCCACGAACATTGCTGGAGTGGATGAAGTCGGACGGGGCCCGCTTGCGGGCCCCGTCGTCGTTTGCGCCATCGTCATGCCGGCGGACCGGCGCGCGATCGCCGGCGTGACGGACTCCAAGCAACTCACGGCCGCCACGCGCGAACGCCTGGCCCTGCGCATCCGAGAGGAGGCCGTCGCACTCGCGCTTGGCGCTGCCTCGGTGCGCGAGATCGCGCGCTGGAACATCTATCAGGCGACCTCGCGGGCGATGGGCCGCGCGATCGCGCGGCTGAGCGCGCAACTCAGTGCCGCCTCGGAAGCGTCTCCCGACGGGCGTCCCGGGGGAGTGCTCGACGAGATCCTCGTGGACGGGAAGCCGATCGCGACCCTCGGCGTCCCTCACCGCGCGATCGTGGGCGGCGACGCGCGCTGCTACACCATTGCGTGCGCGAGCATCGTCGCCAAGGTCGCGCGCGACCGACTCATGACCACGCTCGCGGCGAGGTATCCCGCCTACTCCTGGGAGACGAACGCAGGGTACGGCACGCCCGCGCATATCGCCGCGTTGCGTGTCGCAGGATTGACCGACCACCACCGTCTCAGTTTCTGTCGCACCGCACTCGGCGGTCAATCGACTCGCGAGTGATCTCCGTACATAGCGCGTTGGTGGCGCTATCGAGTAGGTAGAGTGGCGAAACCACACGCCAAACCCCTCACGCGGCACGCTCGGGGCTGCGACCTTTCCGCCTGCGACCTTTCCGCACCGGCTCCCTCACCTTCGGACATGCAAGCCGACATCGTCGCCAGCACCGCCGATCCCGTTTCTCAACCGATCGTCGCAGCCCCGGAGCGCATGACCGACTCGCCGACGATCGTGCGCGTCCCTGCTGGCGCGGTGGCGCCGGTGGTGTTCGACTCGCCGCACAGCGGCTTCACGTGGCCGGCCGACTTCATGCCGACGGCGCCGGCTGACGCGATCCGCTCGACGTGGGACGCGCACGTGGAACGGTTGTTCGAGGGAGCGCCGAGTGCTGGAGCCACGTTGCTCGCGGCGACCTTTCCTCGCGCGTACATCGACGTGAACCGCGCGGTGAGCGATCTCGATCCCGCGCTGATCGACGGACCCTGGAGCGAGCCACTCGACCCCACCGACTACAGTCGGCGCGGAATGGGCCTTATTCGCCGCGACGCGCTGCCCGGCGTGCCGATGTATGCGGCTCCCCTGGCGGTCGCTGCGGTCCGCGCGAGGATCGACGCCTCGTACAGGCCGTACCGGGCGCGACTCTCCGCAGTGATCGAGGAGCTACACGCGATGCATGGAGTGGTCTGGCATGTGAACTGCCACTCGATGAAGTCGCGCGGGAACGCGATGAACGTCGACGCGGGTGCGACGCGGCCGGATCTTGTGATCAGCGATCGCCGCGGCACGACCGCCGAGCAGGGACTCGTGGCGCGCATCGTCGGCTGGTTCACGCTGCGAGGGTACCGGGTGCAGGTGAACGATCCGTACCAGGGCGGTGACCTGGTGCGGACGTTCGGCGACCCTGCGCGCGGGCGATCGAGCGTGCAGATCGAGATCAACCGGGCACTCTACATGGACGAAGCGACGACGGAACCGCATGCGGGTTTCGCGCCACTGCAGGAGGACCTGACCGCCTTCGCGGCGGTGCTCGTGGAGTGGGCGAACGACGCGGCGAGGCGTGCGCGTGGCTGAGCCGACGCGGTTGCCTGAATCCGCACGAGCGGCTGAACCGGCACGCGGCCTGGGTCAGCGTCTGCTCGACGGCGTCGAACGCGTGGGGAATGCGCTGCCGCATCCGGCGACGCTGTTCGTGGTGCTCAGCGCGTTCGTGGTGCTGCTCTCCTGGCTGCTCGCGACACTCGGCGTGGGCGTGGTGCATCCGCTCACCGGCGACGCGGTGCCGGTGGTGAATCTGGTGTCCGGGTCAGGAGTCCGGCGCTTGGCGCTGAACATGGTCAACAACTTCATGGGCTTCGCGCCGCTCGGGCCGGTGCTCGTGAGTCTGCTCGGCCTCTCGGTAGCCGAGCGCAGCGGGTTGCTGGGTGCGGTGGTGCGCGCGATCGTCGGCGCGACGCCGGCGCGCGTGCTCACGCTCGTGATCGTCTTCTGTGGTGCGATCTCGCATACCGTGGGCGACGTGGGCTATGTGTTGCTGGTGCCGCTCGGGGCGGCGCTCTTTCACTCGATCGGCCGTCATCCGTTGGGCGGGCTCGCGGCGGCGTTCTACGGGGTGTCGGGTGGATTCGCGGCGAACATCCTGCTTTCCCCCACGGACGTGGTGCTCGCGGGGCTCACGCAGGAGGCGGCGCGTCTGCTCGAGCCCGCGTACGTGGTGACGCCGATGGCGAACTACTATTTCCTCGCGGCGTCGGTGGTGTTCATCACGATCACTGGCGCGATCGTCACCGAGCGCGTGGTACTCCCGCGACTCGGCGCCTATGACGGCGTGGTGCAGCCTGCCGTGCCGGAGCCTCTCACCGCGACCGAACGGCGGGCGATGACGTGGGCGCTCGTGAGCATCGTCGTGATGATCGCGCTGGTGGCGTGGGGGCTGATCCCTGCGGACGGCGTGCTGCGCGATCCGGAGAAGCCTGCGCTCGTGGATTCGGTGGTGGTGCGCGGGCTCGTCTTCTTCCTCTTCGTCGGCGGCCTCGTACCCGGCGTGGTGTACGGGCGGATCGCGGGGACGATCAGGACCGACCGCGATCTGTACCGCGGGATGCAGGAGAACGTCGAACTGCTCGCGGGCTACCTCGTGGTGATCTTCTTCATCGCGCAGTTCGTGAACCTGTTCGCGTGGAGCAATCTGGGTGTGGTGGTGGCGGTGCAGGGGGCGACGGCGCTCAAGGCGATGCAGCTGGGACCGGTGTCACTGCTTCTCGCGCTGGTCCTGATCACGGCGATCCTCGACCTGGTGCTCGGGTCCGCGGCGGCCAAGTGGGCGATGCTCGGGCCGGTGCTCGTGCCGATGCTCATGTTGCTCGGCAGTTCACCCGAGCTCACGCAGGCCGCGTACCGCGTGGGGGACAGTATCACGAACATCATCACGCCGCTGGCGAGCAACTTTCCGCTGGTGCTGATGTTCGTGCAGCGGTACCGGCCGAATGCGGGGATCGGGACGGTGACGGCGATGATGCTGCCGTATTCGATCGCGAACCTGTTGATGTGGCCGCTGCTGCTGGTCGCGTGGATGCTCGCCGGGTGGCCGTTGGGGCCGGGGGCGGGGACGGGGACGGGGGGGCCGTGAGTATATTCCGCTGCGGCGCGGGAGCGCTCGCGCGACCCGGTAGCTCAGCTGGCAGAGCAACGGACTTTTAATCTGTAGGTCGCGGGTTCGAGCCCCGCCCGGGTCACTTTGTGGGACAACGGCTGATCAGCTTCAACTCGCTACGGGAGGTAGGGGAATCCCTGAACGCATTTGGGTATGCTCCTTATAGAATGCACTTTCGCGACCCCCTACCATTCGCGACATGAGCGACGACCTCATTCGCGTGATTCTCGCCGACGACCATGCCGTCGTCCGCGCCGGGCTCCGAGCAGTAATCGGCGCGGCGAAGGACATGCTGGTGGTCGGCGAGGCTTCCAGTGGCCCCGAGGCGGTGGCACTGGCGGAGCGCCTGACGCCTGAAGTGGTGATCATGGACCTCTCGATCGGAGAGATGGACGGTGGGCAGGCGACAAAGCTGATCCTGGAAAAGGGGATCCCGTCGCGTGTGCTCATCATGACCATGCATCCCGAAGAGGATTACCTCGTCCCGATGCTCGAAGCCGGCGCGTCTGGGTTCCTTCCGAAGACGGCCGCCGATCGCGACCTGCTCGACGCGGTCCGTACGGTGGCCCGCGGGGACATCTTCGTGCGCCCCGAGGCGGCGCGGATCCTTGCGAAGGGGTATCAGCGCAAGGATCCCATGCACGAGGACCGGGCGCGCTACGAGCGCCTCACCGAGCGCGAGCGCGACGTGCTGCGCATGACCGCGCAGGGCTTCTCGGCACCCGAGATCGGCGAGCGGCTCTTCATCTCGCCCAAGACGGTGGACACCTACAAGCAGCGGATCCAGGACAAGCTGGGGCTCTCGCACCGGCATGAGTATGTGCAGTTCGCGCTGCGGCTGGGGCTGCTGCACGCCTGATGCCGGTCTGCACCATTTTTGTCTGATGCTCACCACCACCTCCAAGCTGCGCCTCACGGTTGGCGCTGGCGTCCTCGCGCTCCTCATCACGGGAGCGGTGGCGCTGAGTGCGACGCAGCGCGCGGCCACCGCGTCGGGCGACGCGGCGGAGTTGCGTGTGGTGCAGGGGCTGCTCGGCGTGATGCTGCTGATCGCGCTCGTGCTCGCCTGGTTCGCGTACGCCTCGCTGCAGGACGACCTCGTGCGGCGCTCCGGTGTGGAGTCGGCGCTGCGTGCCTCGGAGGCGAAGTTCGCCGGCATCCTCGAGATCGCCGCCGACGCGATCATCTCGGTGGACGAGCAGCAGCGGATCCTGCACTTCAATCGCGGCGCGGAGCTCGCGTTCGGCTATTCGGCTGCCGATATGCTCGGCGAACCGCTCGCGCGCTTGCTGCCCTCGCGGTTCGAGCAGTCGCACGGGGCGCACGTGCGGAGCTTCGGCCAGTCGCCTGAGGGGTCGAGGCAGATGGGCGAACGGCGCGAGATCTTCGGGCGCCGTCGCGACGGTACGGAGTTCCCGGCCGAGGCGTCGATCTCGAAGTTGACGATGACCAACGGGGCGCGCGTCTACACGGTGCTGCTGCGCGACGTGACGGAGCGGCGTCGCTTGGACGATGGCCAGCGTCGGTTGGCCGCGGCCGTCGCCACGCTCGGTGAGACGTTGGAAGTGGACGTGACCGAGCGATCGATCGCACAGTTGCCGCTGCCGTGGCTCGGAGACGGCGTGCTGTTGGATGTCGTGACGGGCACACAACAGTTGCGGCGTGTCGCGGCGCTGACTGGCAACGAGGCGCTCGATGCAGCGCTCACGGCGGTGGCGACGCATCCGATCGACCTCGACTCACCCTCGCGCGTGGTCGACGTGCTGCGCCGTGGGCGCACCGACCTCGTGCCCGAGGTCGACGACGAGTGGCTCGAAGCGCACACGGCGGACGCCGACGAGCTGTCGCGAATGCGGGCCCTCGGCATGCGATCGGTGATGCTGGTGCCGCTCGTGGCTCGTGAACATGTGCTCGGGGTGCTCAAGATCTTCCGCGTGCAGGGGCGGCCGCCGTTCACGGAGGCAGACCGGGTGATCGCGGAGGAGATCGCGTTGCGCGCCGCGTTCGCGCTCGACAACGCGCGGCTGTACGCGACGGCGCGTCAGGCGACGCTGGCGCGCGACCATGCGCTCGGCGTGGTCTCACACGATCTGCGGAACCCGATCTCGGCGATCGGTATGAGCGCGCGGGCACTACTCGCGTCGATCCCGCCGGAGGACCGGGAACGGCGGGATCTCGTCTCGAACATCATGGAGAGTCAGGACCTCACACAGCGGATGATCCGCGACCTGCTCGATGTCGCGAGCATCGAGGTGGGTCGGCTCAGGGTGGAGCGGCGACCGGAACTGCTGGCACCGATCCTCGAGCGCGCCGTGGCCCTGTTCGAGCGCGAGGCGGCGGACCGTTCGATCGCCGTGGAGATCTCCGTGGAGGGTGAGCTCCCGGCGGTGAGCGGGGACGCGGGGCGGTTGGTCCAGGTGCTCTCGAATCTCATCGCGAATGCGCTGCGATTCACTGAACGCATGGGGCGCGTCACAGTGAGTGCGCAGCGTCTCGGCGACGAGGTGGAGGTGTCGGTGGCGGACACCGGCAGCGGGATCCCGACGCCGAGCCTCGCGGTGATCTTCGAGCGCTACTGGACGCTGCGCGGTACCGCGCCGAAGGGCGGCACGGGACTCGGACTCGCGATCGCGCGCAGCATCGTCGAGGCGCACGGTGGACGGATCTGGGCGGAGTCCGAGGTAGGGAAGGGAAGCACCTTCAAGTTCACGGTGCGCGTGGCGGGCTGAGTACTTCGCGGTAGGCGAGGTCGAGCCGATCGAGCTCCATCTCCCAAGAGCGTGACTCCGCGGTGGCCCGCGCCCCGCGGCGCAGGCGCTCCCTCACCTCGACATCGACCATGAGTCGACGCATCGCGGCGGCGCATGCGAGCGCTTCTCCCGCAGGGAACGCGAGGCCGTTGATGCCGTCCGCGAGATGGTCGGCGACTCCGCCGGCCGGAGTCGCGATGACCGGCAACCCCGACGCCATCGCCTCGAGGACCACGAGACCCAGCGTCTCGGTGGTCGATGCGAACAGGAAGGCATCGGCGCTCGCGTAGAGGGCAGGCAGGCTGTGAACGCGATCGAGCGTGCCGAGGAAGGTGACCGACCGGCTCGCTCGAGCGCGCAGGGCGGGCAAGCTCGGCCCCGTGCCGGCGATGATGAAGCGGACGCTGCCCGGCGGGAGCGACTGCTCGAGCAGCTCGTAGGCGTCGAGCAGACACTCGACGTTCTTCTCGGGGGCGAGTCGCCCGACGTGCACGAAGGTGAATGCCGATCCCACGTGGAACCCATCGCGCGCGGCGAGGGAGCGTTTACGCGGATGGAACTGTTGGATGTCGACGCCTCGTCCCCAGACTTCGACCGTGTCGACGCCGAGCTTCGCGAGATCGGCCTTGGCTGGGCTCGAGGGGGTGAAGGTGCGGGTGGCAGAGGCGTGGAAGGCGGCGATGTTCCTTGCGATCGGCCCGCGCAGCCAGGGCACACCGTACGAACTCGCGTAGCGCGCGAAGTCCGTGTGATACGAGGTGCACCACGGCACGCCCATGCGCCGTGCGGCGCGGCGCCCGAGGCGACCGACGACGAACTCCGTTGCGCAGTGCACGAGGTCGGGCTTGAACCGTTCGGCGACATGGCGGACGGTGCCCCATGCCGGCGCGGCGAGGCGGATCTCCTTGTACACCGGCGCCGGGATCGATGGGATCGTCGTGACGCGCGCGCCACCGTCGTCGACCACGAGGCCGTTGGTGTCGTCGGGATATCGCGGCGCGATCACTTCGCACTCCCAGCCTCGAGCGAGTAGGCCACGCACGGAGATCGCGGTCACGACGCTCACGCCGTTGACCTGCGGCGGATAGGTATCGGTGCAGAAGAGGATGCGCATCGCACGAACCTTGCTTGGCATCTGTAACCGGCGAGTGACGGATCGGTCACGGGGAGATGGCGCATTCGGGCCCAGCGGACGAGATCGCGTTACCGATACGCGACCGCGCGGTCCGCGTGCTGATACACGACTTCGTGAGCTTCCTTGGCGATGACACTCCACTCGCCCCGCCCCTATGGAGGCTTCGTGACCCGGGTTTCTCCGATCCAGCGCGTGATCGTCGTCGTACTCGACGGGCTCCGTCCCGATGCGATCCCCCGCTTCGGGTTGCACCACACGGCCGCACTCGCGCGTCGCGGCGCGAGCACGATGCTCGGTCGCACGGTGGAGCCGAGCGTGACCGCCGCGGCGATGGCGTCGCTCCTCACCGGAGCCACGCCAGAGCGCCACGGGTTGCAGGACACGCGGTTCCGGATCACTCGCCCGCGCGGTGTGCTGCACCCGCTGCCACGCGTGCTTGCTGAGAAGTCGCTGCCGACGTCGGCATTCCTTGCGCGTATGCCGATGCTCATGACTGGCATCGCCCAGCGGATCTCCACCCACCTTGGCTTTTCGCAGGCGCGCTTCTCGGGGCTCGGCGCGTCGGACATCCTGACGGCCGCGACGGCGACGCTGCGCGAGCAGCGGCGCGGGATGATCCTGTTGCATTGGCCGGACGGCGACGCGGCGGGACATGCGCACGGCTGGATGTCGGAGGGATACGCCGACGCCGCGCGCGGCATGGATCGCGAGTTGGGGCGACTCGTCGCGATGCTCGACCTCGAAGATCCCGCGACACTGCTGATCGCGCTCGCCGACCATGGCGGCGGCGGGACACGAGTGGACCACCACGACAGCGCACATCCGCTCGACCGGACGATCCCGATCATGCTCGCCGGAGGCGCGGTGCGTCGCGGCGACCTCGGCGCAGGCTCGTCGTTGCTCGACGTGCCGGCAACGGTCTGCTGGGCGCTGGGGATCGCGCAGCCCGAGAGCTATGCGGGACGGCCGCTGATGCATGCGATCCCTGGCGTGATCGAGGCGGTGGCCGCATGATCGTACGCACACCGTTGCTCCACCGGCTCGACGCGCGCGACCGCGCGATCTTCGTCCGCTGGGTGCTCGACGAGCTCGCTCCGGCGCGAACGGCGCGCGCGTGGCGCGTGCTCACGCATGCGGGAGGTGTGCGGGCCTCGATCGTAGCGGTGCTCGTGCCGTACTTCCTTGGCGCGCCGGTCCTGCGTGCGGCGGCGTTCACCGCCGGACTCGCGCTCCTGCTCTCGCACCTCATGGTACAACTGGTGAAGCGGCGCGTCCTGCGGGAGCGCCCCGGCCTGCGCGTCGACACCGCTGTGCACGTGCACACGCCGGATCGGTTCTCCTTCCCGTCGGGTCACTCCTGCGCCGCGATGAGCGTGGCGTTCGCCTACGCTGCCGCTTTCCCCGCGCTCGCGGTGCCGCTCGTGCTCGTCTCCACACTCGTTGGCTTCTCCCGGGTGCGACTCGGTGTCCACTACCCTGGCGATGTCGTTGCCGGACAGGCGATCGCGACGCTGACGGTGCTCGCTCTGCGCGCTGTGGGAGTCTGATCGTGGTCGATGCCCGTGGACTCCGGTTGGCGCTGTTCAGCGACACGTTCGCGCCGCAGGTGAATGGCGTGTCGCGCACGCTCGAACGACTCGTGACGGCGTTCGAGCGGCGGGGTGCCGAGGTGTTGGTGGAGACGGTGGATGTGCCGGGGGCGCTCCCCGATCCACGCGTGCGGCGTGCGTCGAGCGTGCCATTCTGGGCGTACGAGCAGTTGCGGATCGCGGCGCCGTCGGCGCGCGCGGCGGCCGACCGTCTCGCACGCTGGCGCCCGACGCTCGTGCACGCGACGACGCCGTTCGGCGTCGGACTCGCCGGCCGGAACGCCGCGCGCGCGCTCCGGCTTCCGCTGGTGACGTCGTATCACACCTCCTTCTCGGCGTATCTGCAGCACTACGGCTTGTCCGTGCTCGATCGCATCGCGGGGCCGTATCTGCGCTGGTTCCATAACGGCGGTCATCTCACCTTCGTCCCGTCGAACGCCGTGGCGCAGGAACTCGGAGGGCAGCGCTTCGACAACCTTCGGGTCTGGTCGCGCGGCGTGGATGCGGAGCGATTCTCGCCGCGGCATCGCTCGCGTGAGATGCGCACGCGCATGGGTGCGACCGACGACACGTTCGTGGTCGCGTACGTGGGCCGTCTTGCACCGGAGAAGGGCATCTCGCACGCGATCGAAGCGATGCGGCTCGTTCTGGGCCGCCGTCCGGGTCAGGTGCGCTTTGCCCTCGCGGGAGACGGACCCGACGAAGCTCGATGTCGCGCGATCGCTCCTGAAGGCACCTGGTTCGCCGGTGCGCTGCATGGCGACGAACTCTCGGCGTTCTATGCATCGGCCGACGCGTTCGTGTTCCCCTCGCGGACCGAGACGTTCGGGAACGTAGTGCTCGAGGCGATGTCGTCCGGATTGCCGGTGATCGCACCCGACGTCGGTGCCACGTTGGAGCTTGCGCATGAGGGAACGGCGCTCACCTATCCGTGGGGCGATACGCACGCGTTGGCGGGGCGGATCGAGTGGCTGATCCGCGATGAACTGCTGCGTCGCCAGCTGCGCAACGCCGCACTCGCGGTCGCCGAGTCACGCTCGTGGGACGCGGTGTGGGATCGCCTGCTCAGCGACTACTTCGATCTGGCGGGCGACCGCAGGTCGGCGTTGGCCGCGTAGAAGTCCCACACGATCCTCGCGAGATCGGCCATGAGCCGCTGCGCGTCGGCGCGCTCGGGAATGGCGCGTGTGAGGATCACGAGCACGAAGGGTGATCGGCCAGACGGATAGACGATCGCCGCATCGTGCGTCGTAGCGGTGATCCAGCCGGTCTTGTGCGCCACGCGCGTCCCCGGCGGAAGTCCCGCAGGGATCTCCTCGTCGAACTCCTGACGGAGCAATGTGCCGAGCATCGCCTGCGTGGCCCATGGGGACGCCGCCTGCCCGCGTTCGAGCGCCGCGAGGAGTTTCCCGAGCCCGCGCGCAGTCGTCACGTTGTTGAGGCCGGCGCGGAATGCGACGCCGTCCTCGACACCCCGGCGCACGAGTACGCCCTCGCCCCCAAGGGAGCGGGTGTACGCGGTCACGCGCGTCGGATCGAGACGTTCGATCAGCACATTGGTCGCGAGATTGCTCGAGCGCACGATCATGCGCTCGTTGAGCTCGCGGTAGGAGATCGGCGCACCGACTCGGTCGTAGAGTGCGTCGTCGCTGTCGTCTGCGGGGGTGAGGGCGTAGGGCGAGCCGTCGACGATCGAGGCAAAACGATTCGCGAGCGGGATCCGGTCATCGAGGTCGAGGGTACCCTCGTCGGCGCGGCGAAAGAGCTCGAGCATCACCGGGACCTTCATGGTGCTCGCCGCGTGGAAGCTCAACGTATCGGCGATGCCGAGCGTCCTTCCGGATGCGAGGTCCTCGCACCAGAGGGCAACGGTGGCGCCGGGCTGGGCCGCGATGCGACGTTCGAGCGCGGCACGGAGGTCCAGATCGGGACTGCGGGGAAACCCTTGGGGCTCCAGCCGTGTCGAAGAGAGCACCGTCAGCAGGACGGTGATGAGGGGTGGCGAGAGTAGGCGCACGGGGGGAAGTTAACCCGAGCGAGATCCACGGGCGCGGCCGCCGCGTCAGACAGTCCATCGTCCGGGAGGGGTTCGTGGCGGTATTGCGTGATCGTACGTTGCTCATGGGGCTGGTCATGGCCGTTGGGTGCGTTCACCCGGGGACGGCCGTGCGTGGCGATGCCGCTGAGCGCGTGAACGCAGCGACTCGGACGGCGCCAGTGCCGTCTAGCGCACCGGCAGTGACGGATCCCTCGCTCTCAGGTCCGTCCAGCCCCGCGATCGAGCCGCTGTCGACGCCCGAGGTCGTCGCAGCAGTGCCCGATCCGGTCGAGGCGGCGGTCACCACGCCGCCACCGCCCGCGTGGGACATCGACGTCGCACCATACGAATCGCATGCGCGCGTCGAGTATTTCGTCGGGCGATTCAGCGGCGCGATGAAGCCGACGTTCGAGGTCGCACTCGCGCGTCAGGCGCGCTACGCCCCGATGATCCACGCGCGGCTCCGTGCGGCGGGACTGCCGGAGGACATGATCTACCTGCCGTTGATCGAGAGTTGGTTCGACCCGCACGCCTACTCGCGGGCCGCGGCCGTGGGGATGTGGCAGTTCATGACGACCACAGCGAAGGGCGTCGGGATGCGCGTCGACTGGTGGGTCGATGATCGCCGCGATCCGGTGCGTGCGACCGATGGCGCGGTGGCGTACCTGACGGAACTGCGGGACGACTTCGGTTCGGTGTATCTCGCCGCGGCCGCGTACAACGGTGGGTCGGGGCGTGTGTCGCGCAGTCTCGTGGAGCATGCCACGGCGCTCGAGGGGCGGCGGGGCGACGATCTCTTCTTCGCGCTCGCCGAACAGCAGGCGCTGCGCAACGAGACGAGTGACTACGTGCCCAAGCTCATCGCGGCGGCGTTGGTGGGGAAGGATCCGCGTCGCTACGACCTTCGCATCGCGCGCCTCGGGGAGTTCACGTGGGATTCGGTCGCGGTGCCCCCCGCGACGCCGCTGCTGGCGGTGGCCAAGGGGCTCGGCGTGCCGCTCGACTCACTGCTCGAGTACAATCCGCAGATCCTGCGTGGGATGACTCCGCCCTCGGGGCCGTCGGTATGGCTACGGGTGCCGGTGGGCTCGACGGACGGATTTCTGCAACGCTTCACCGCGTTGTCGGAGGCGGAGCGCACCGGGGTGAAACGCGTCGTGACGCGCGCAGGTGACTTCATCACCAGGATCGCGCGCGCGAACGGGCTCACGGCCAAGCAGCTCAATACCTACAACCCGCAGGCGACGCGGCTCAAGAACGGGAACCTGCACGCTGGACAGCGGATCCTCGTGCCGCGGCTCGACGTGGTGCGCGCGGCGCGCGACGTGCCCGATCCCAAGATCGAGCGGTATGGGAGCTCGGCGAGCAGCGTCCATGTGGTGAAGCGTGGCGAGTCGCTCGGTGTGATCGCGCGGCGGAACGGGACGAGCGTGGCGGCGCTCAAGCGGATGAACACGTTGCGGTCGGACAAGATCAGGATCGGGCAGCGGCTGCGGGTGAGGTAGCGGCGCGCGTCAGGGTCATGGTCACGGTGGTCCCGACGTCGGGTGTACTGCTGATGTCGAGGTGCCCTTGCATTGCCCGGATGCTCCCGTAGGCCATGGAGAGGCCGAGCCCAAGGCCAGATCTCCTGGCGCATGAAGAAGCCCGCTGTTCCTTGAATCCCCTTCTGTGCGTAGAGCGCTTCGACTTGGAGTCCCAGAACGGGCAAGTCCTACCGTTGCCGTGAGTCCCGAGTGCGATCGCCTGAGCGGACACGCTTGCCGGCAACAGCACGGCGGCAACGAGGGCTCGTGATAAACGCATCGAACCTCCTGTGCAGCTCACGAAATCCCGTCAGGCTAACCGCCCAGCATCAGCGCCGTCCGCTGGATGCTGTTGCTGGGCGGCGCCTGCACCCTACGGTGCCGGCGGCGCTCCGGGGACTGCGTCCACTGCGGACTCGAATGCGATGAACAGGACGCAGGGGGCGCTCGCCCCACAGGATGCGGTATGCGGAAGCTTCGCGGGCCCGTAGGCGTACATTCCTGGCTTCAGCACGACCTTGGCCTGACCCTTGTACGTGACGGAGAGCTCTCCAGCTACGAGCACCATCCGCTCAGCCGACGTGTGCCAGTGCTCCGGGACCACCGCGTTGGCGGGGAACTTGAGGAATATATCGGCGTTCGGCTTCGCGGGATCACCGTGGAGGACTGCTAGACCGCAGCCCGACGGCATGAAGGGCGGGCAGGGCCCCCACTGCACTTGAGGATCTTGCGCGCTACGCGCCAGAGCTTGCTCTTGCGCCGTTTGAGCGGCGGCCGATGCTGCGCCGAGAGCCAGCGTGAGCGCGGTGGTCACCAATCGCTTCGTGAACCTGTGGCTTGACATGCGTCGATCTCCTGTAGTTGTACGCGATTCCTGCAATAAGTCCGCCCAACGACCGCCTAAGTTGCGCCGCATTCCAACAAGGCGCCAGTGCGCGCAGCGCGGCGTGTCAGCGCGGCGGCGCCCTCCTCATCGAGTATGCGGCGTCAGTCTGCAAGCACTGTTGACCGCCGGCGACGCGTGGACGTTCGGCGTGCGCGATGGTCCCCTCGGCGCCGCACACGGCACCGCACCCGCCGTTGACACGCCCACCCGCCCACCCGCCCACTCGCCGGTGCTCGCGCGGTCGGCGAGCGGGCGGTACACTCGACCGACCCCGATTGAAAGTCCTATCCCCGAGTAACAACTGCTCACGACGCGGGAGACGAAGGTCTGTACCGGGACGCGCGTACCCGCAAACACCGGCGTGCCGCCCACGTTGACCGCAAGCGACTTGCGGTTGGCAGTGCGACTCTTGCGACTGGCAGCTCCCCTCTCGCGACTGGCGGCGTTTTGCTCCAGATTCGCCGCTCGCGGCTCGGGGTCGTTTGGCGACTCCCGCCCAACGCGCCGCGATGCTCACGGGTGCAGGACCAGTCTTGCTCGGATCGCGGCAGAAAGAATGATCCGGTCCGACGATCCTGCAGGAGCGCACCGGGCTCACGACGTGTGTTGGCGGCGATGCATGCATCGGCCGCGGCGATCATGCGTCGAAAATGCTGCGCAGCGTCCTCGACGCTGTAAGCGCCGGTGAAGCGCAGATATGCGGCATCCTCGGGCGTCAAGGTGCGACGACGGAACTGCTCCAGGTACGACGAGGGATTGAGCCCGGGATTCTTCTCGACCACGGCCCACACCAACGCGGGAAACGGCAGGATATGTGTATCGGCGAAGATCGCATCGACCACATCACGTGGCTCGCGGCGATTCGCCATCGTTGCTGAAGCGCTCACCGGCCGGGCCGAGATGCAGCGCGGCGTCGCCCGCGAGATACGACAGGTCGGAACGCTGCGCGGCGGCGCGCCTCGCGCACGCAGACCATGGCGCGCGCGCGCTCGGCGCTGAGCGTACGTCGGCTTCGTAATCCGCCGAGGCGACCGGCGTCAGCCGTGGTCATCTTCCTTCGCATGCTTTATCACAAGCGCTTATGCTGCACGCAGCATGGCTGGTGCGTGGTATGGCTGTTGCCGCTGCAGCCGCGACGCTACCGGTACTCCGGCGGGATCTCCGGCGTCGCCCGCGGCTGCGATCGCACATAGGCCGCGAGCGCACACGCCTTCGTGCCCACCTGGTCGAGCGACAGGCCCCCGAGCAGTCCCACGAGTAGCGCTGCGGTGAACGCCTCGCCCGAGCCGACGAAGTCCACGACGTCCGCCTGCGGCGAGGAGACCTCGACCGAGAGGGTCTGCGACCGCAGCAGCGCCCCGCACGCCGGTCCGGCGCGCCACCTCGGGCAGCTCTCGTTCGTTCAGCTTCACCGCATTCGCCAGCGTGAGCGAGGTACGGATCGTCTCCGAGTCGTAGTAGTTCTGCCGCAGGTTCACGTCGAACAACCGCCACGCCCTCGGCGACGTCGCGCCGGCCGCGTGCCGCACCGTATCGCGCGACGTCTGCGACCGCTGTGCCAGCGTCCCGAAGGTCAGCGCCTCGGCGCGTTTCACCACCTGCTCCGTCCGCGGCGACCAGGCCAGGTGGTCCCACGCGACGTCCTCGGCGAAGTCGTACTTCATCGCGCCTTTCGCGTCGGGCTTCATGAGCACCGTGCCGGTCGGACGCGAGAGCAGCTGCGGCACCGTGTCGCGGTACACCCCCGCGGCATCGAGCCGGCTGAGGGCCATGTTGCCGAGCGAGTCGTTGCCCACGGCGCTCACCAGCCACGACTCGGCGCCGAGTGCCGCGGCATGGATCGCGACATTGGTCGGCGCGCCGCTCAACTGTGCTTCTTTGGGGAAACGGTCCCACAGGATCTCGCCCACGCTGACGATCACCGGCCGCACGGGGACCATCTTCTGGGAGCGTCGCGAGGGGCGGGGCGCGCGGAGTTGCTGCGAAGGGCGACCGGTCATCGCGGTACGGGGCGGAGGTTCTGGTGGTGACGCTGCGCTTGACACGACACGTTCCGCGCGGAGCGGCGACGTCGCGCTCGACGCCGCGCGCGCGCGGAATCATGGTCAAGATACGCGCGGTGTCGGCGTCGGCGACACCCTGAGTGCAACCGGCCGCGGCGTCCAGATGCGGGATGCTCACTCCGGTGCGGATGCATCGCGCGGGCTGACGATGTTGATGGAAATGCCTCGGTAACGGGAATCCCGGTAAGGAGACGTACACTCGGCGCGTGAACTCTTGCGTCCCCTTTGCCGCCGAGCGTACCCTGTGGTCATGGCTCTCGCCCCCGAGTACTTCACGGCCGACATGGTCCGCGCGATTCCCGACGATGGGAACCGCTACGAGTTGGTGTGGGGCGAGCTGCTCGTGACGCCATCGCCGGTGAAGATCCATCAGCGCGTCGTCCTGCGCCTCGCCGTTCTGCTCGACGCGTACTGTGCGCGATTCGGCATCGGCGAGACCTTCGCGAGCCCCGCCGACATTTCATGGGGCCCAGATACGCTCGTTCAGCCCGACGTCTTCGTCGCCACACCCGAGGAGGCCGCCGCTCCCGATTGGACGTCGGTGCAGCACCTCCTTCTCGTGGCGGAAGTGCTCAGCCCGGACACCGCGCGGCGCGATCGTTTCCAGAAGCGGAAGCTGTATCAGGCCCAGGGCGTCGCGACGCTCTGGCTCGTCGATCCAGCGCGAATGGTCGTCGAGGTGTGGACGCCGGCGGACGACTTCCCGGCGATCGCGAGCGGACAGCTGACCTGGCACCCCGCGGGAGCGGCTGAGCCACTGGTGATCGAGCTCGCGGAGCTCCTGCGCGACGTGCGATAGCGCGACGGGTCGGTCGGTCCGCTCGCAGCAGAAGCCCACGTTCGGCGTACCGGCACGCCTTCTCCGGGCTGGCGTTCGATCCAGGGTGGTTCCCCGGCGTCACGCTTGAGCAAGTTCGCGCGGTCCTTGAGCACGCGGCTCGTAGTGCGGTGAGCGCGGCCTGGATGCGTGTGTTGTTCGATCAGGGCACCCCAGCGCCGCTGCGCCATGGGCCGCCGAGGCTGCCGGATTTGAGGTGATGGTCACGACCGACAGTGCGTGGGGTTGAGACTATGCCGGCAACGCGGCCTTGGCACGCAGGAACTGCTCGGCGGTCGTGAGCCGGATGCCGAAGGTGGCGGCGTGGCCCGGGTCGTCGATGGGCATGGTGCGCGCAGCGACCCAGTTCAGCCCCATGATGTTCGACGCGGCCTCGGAGAACGGCCGCATCAACAGTTGCTGCAGCCGAAACACCGCGCCCGGCATCGACACCGCGCGCACCGGGCGCTCAAGCACCTGCGCGTACAACGTGGCCACATCGGCCCAGCTCAGTGCCTCGGGGCCGCCGACTTCGAGCACCACATTGCGTGCCGCCGGGTGGTCGGTAGCGCGCACCAGGTACTGCGCCACGTCGTCGATCGCGATGAAGCGGTGCCGCGTGCTGGCCGGCCCTGGCACCAGTGCGATGCCGCGCTTTTCAACCAGGCTGCCCACCACCGCCATGAAACTCTGCAGGAATCCCCAGGGGCGGTGGATCAACGCGGCAGCGTCGCCACGCGCCGGCAAGCGGCTCCCCATGAGCGCGAACCAGTCGTCCATGAAAGGGCCGGCGCGCAGCACGGTGTGTTCGTGCCCGCTGGCGATGAGCCGCTGTTCGTTCAACCGTTTGTAGCGAAACAGCGGCACCGCGGCGTCATGCGCCGTCACCGGCACCGAGATCAGCACGAAGCGGCCACAGCCGTTGCGCACGCAGGCTTCGATGAGCCGCGCATACCCACGGTCTTCAACTGAAGCGAAAGTGCTGCCATGCAGCGGCGCCACGGCATTGGCGGTGGCGATCACCGCGCCGGCGCTACGGCACGCGGCATCGATCGACGCGGCGTCGCCGAGGTCACCGTGCACCAGTTCCACGCCCGGCAACCGCAGGTGGGCCTGCTGCGAGGTGGGTCGCACGAAGGCGCGCACCGGCCGCTGCGCAGCGGCCAGCTGCTGCACGACACGCGTGCCCAGCTGGCCGCTGGCACCCACCACCAGCACCGGTCGAACGTCATCCAGTTTGGCCACGGCGGTCTCCTGCATCAGCGCTGTCGCGCCAGTTTCGGGTCAATCGGACAGGAATGTCACTCGGGGTCGGTCGAATATACCGCCCGATCGCCGACCGCACGAGCACCGCATCGCACCGCATCGCACCGCATCGCCCTCACCGGCGGATCGCTTCGCCAGCTCAACCCGACCCCAACCTCAACAGATGATCGCCTTCGGCCGAAACGAGTGATCGACTTCGCCGAAATACGCAGCGGAGTGCAGGAGGGCGCGCGGCCGTCTCATGAACGCGCCGGCGCGGCGGGAGCTGTCGACTGGGACAGACCGTGAGGTCGAAGCTCCGTCACACCATGATGTCGAAGTCGACGGAAGACCGGCCGCACTGATGACGCGGCGATGACGGCGCCGCCGTAGTATATGGAGCGCTCACTGCAATGCGGCGCGCCCAGCAGCAATCGATTCGTCACACACACTCGACCATCCGGCCCTATCCTGCCGACTCCTCGAAGGTTCTCATCAACCACAACGGAGGTAGTTATGAACGGACGGAAGTGGGTGCGGTTGCCGTACGTCTTCGCGCTCGTGATCGGGCTCGGGCTGAGCGCGATGACCGAGGCGAAGGCGCAGAATTCGACCGGCGAGGTGGCCAAGTGCGTCGACGGCGCGGCCGACGCGTTCGTGAGTTGCGTCGATGACCTGCCGTGGTACGCCGAGGCGCTGTGCTACTTGCGCTACGCCTCCGACGGCATCCTCTGCGCGCCCTCGATCGTGTACCGAGCGCTCTGAACCGATGCGAACGATCGCGAGTCACTCATTCGCGCTCGTGCTGCTGGTCCTCGCCGCGTGCGGCGGGGACCAGCAGTCGCGGCGCACAGGCGAGACGATCGCCGATGTCACAGGCGAGGAGATCGCCGTCGTCGAGGCCGTGTCCCCGCATGTCACGCAGCCGCTGATCGCCGACGACGGTACCATGCTCTCGGTACGCGACGTCATCGCCACCGACGGCGCGCTGCTGATCCTCGATGAATCGTCCAGCGAGCTGTGGCAGTTGGATCTCACGAGCACGAGCACGCCCACGAGCACTCCCACGAGCACGCCCACGAGCACGCCCACACTGCGCCGCGTCTCCCGCCCGCGACAGTTCGGCCAGAGCGCCGTGTTCGCGATGGCCGCGCACTCCGCGGGACTGTCGGTGATCGGCATCGATGGCGCCCTGCGCGTGATGCAGCGCGCGGACGCCGACAAACTCGCCTACACCATCCGGGCATTCAAGCCGATCCATCGGCCCATCGCACTCGGCGAATGGCCGTCCGGACGCTGGGTGGCCGTGCACTCGCTGGTGGTGCTGCAGGGCACGCCGGTCGACAGCGTCATCGTGTCGGCGGTCGATTCGGCGGGGCGCGTGTCGCGCGTGTTCGGCTACGAACGCAGCGGCCCCTCGCGTCCTGGCGCGTTCATGGTCGATCCCGTCAGTGCGCGCGCCCTGCGGGACCGCGTGCTGCTCGTCGGGGCCGACCCCGCGCGCGTCATCTCCATCTCGGCCACGGGCACGCGGATCGACACGCGGATCGACACGCTGCTCGACCCACCGCGACGCGAACTCACCGCGGTCGAGCGGGCAGGACTCGAGAAGATGCTCACCGACCCGCGCACCCCTGCCGCGCTCCGCTTGTCACGACGGCCGGAGCAGCGTCCTGCGGCACGCGCCGCGCTGCCGTTCGCGGGGGGCTATCTCGTGGTCGCCCAGGGAGGTGAGGACGCGCAGTTCCTCGACCTGTACTGTGGTCGCACCTTCCGCCGGACGCTGATCTCTCGCGTCGGTCTCAGCGACGTCTTCGTGGTGGAAGGCGGGATCGTCACCGTCGACGAACCGCCGAGTGATGCGCCCGAACGTCCTCAGGTGCTCTCGTTCTACCGGAGTCAGGACTTCCTCACCGAGTGTGCGAAGTGAATGATGCGTTCGTCGTCGCGAGCGGTCTCGTGAAATCGTACGGCGCCGTCCGCGCCGTCGACGGTGTCGACCTCACGCTGGAGCGTGGTCGCGTCGTCGGTGTCGCCGGGCCGAACGGATCGGGAAAGTCCACCATGGCGCGTGTGCTGTTGGGATTCTCCTCGCCCGACAGCGGCCACGCGACGGTCGCCGGCCTCTCGCCGGCGGCGTATCGCGAAGCGCACGGGGTCGGCTTCGTCCGCGAGGACGGCGCGCGAGGGTGGGACCGCCTGACGCCGCGGCAGTTGCTCTCGCTCAGGGGCAACCCCGACGACGCCACCGTGCAGCAGGTGGGGGAGATCCTCAGGCTCGCGCCGCTGATGGATCGTCCCATCGCCGTGCTCTCGAAAGGGCAGTGGCGCACCTGCCAGCTCTGGTTCGCACTCGCGTCGAATCCGCAGTTCCTGGTGCTCGACGAACCGGAGGCGGGACTCGATCCCGCGGCCCTCGACCGCCTTCGCATCGTGGTGCGCGCCGCGGCGGATCGCGGTGCCGCGGTGCTGATGCTCAGTCATCATCTCGATGAGATGGCGCTCACTGCCGACACGGTCCTGTTCATGGCGCATGGCACGGTGCGTGGCGCGGTCGATCCGCGCGGCAAGGGTGCCACCGACCTGAGAGCCGACTACCGCCGACTCGTGGAGGACGCGTGACTGCCAGGGAAGTGCTGGTCGTGTTTCGCGCGACGCAGGATTGGCGCGCGTTGGTGGGGACGGTCCTGCTCGCTGCGATCGCGGCGGCCGTCTTGGGCAACGGCGGCGAGAGCCTCATCGGGTTCGTCGGCTACTACGGCCCGCCGTTGGTCGCGATCTCCGTGATCGGACGGTCGTTCGAATATTCGCAGCGATCCTCGGTGTGGGTGATGCTCGCGCAGCGACCGGAGTCGGATGTGCGCCGCTCGTGGACGATCATAGGCGTCGGGGCGGCGGTGTATGTCGCGCTGAGCGTGATCCTGATGGCTGGAGCGATGGTCGGCATCCACCGCAGTACCGACCTCCCGCCGACCGCGTTCCGATTGCACCTCATCGCGATACCGATGTGGATCGCCATCGCCGGCTGCGCCGTGTCGGTCGCCAGCACGGCCGCCCGCGCGGGAACCGCAGGGATCGCGATCGGCTGGCTGATGGCGCCGTTCCTCATCGCGATCCTCAAGGCAGGATTCGGGTTTTCCGACGGCGTGGAGTCGGCCTTGCAGTTCTTCGTTCCGCCGTTCGATGCCGTGCTCCTCTTTCCGGCGGTGTTACGAGGGGAGATACCGGAACAGGCAGCACTTCGGACTGCGCAGCTCGTCTCGTTCCCTGTCCTGTGCTTCGTTCTGCTGCGCTGGCGCCTTCGGGTTCTGGCCCGACCTGACCAGACGCGTGTTGAATAGGCAGCGACCGGCGGCGGGCCAGGAGAGTGAGGACGGCGGCCTGGAATGCGGTGAGCGGCATGGCGCTGGACCGGAGGTTTCTCGGACATCGGCAACAGCATCTGCTCGAGTCGGGCGGCAGCGCGCCACGCGACTCGTCCCCCGTGCTTGCGCACGCCGTCGGCCACCAACGGGACTTCTTCGATGCGGATCACGAGGTCTGGCCGGGCCCACCAGAAACAGGTGAGGTAGTTGGCACGGAACAGCTTGCGCGCCTCGCGCACGCAGACCATGGCACGCGCGCTCTCGGGACTGAGCGTGCGTCGGCTTCGCGATCCGCCGAGGCGACCGGCGTCGGCCGTGGTCATCTTCCTTCGCATGATCTATCGTAAGCGCTTCTGATGCACGCAGCGAGGACTGGTGTCCCTGACAGGAGAGCATGACGGTGACCTACGACCCATAGCGCGCCCTCGAACTCCTTCGCATAGGCTCCGGCCGCGCCGACGCCCGCTTCCGTGACGATCAGGAAGCCGCGATACGGCACATCGTCGACGGTAAGCGGCGCTTGCTCGTCGTGCAGAAGACCGGCTGGGGCAAGAGCTTCGTGTACTTCATCGCGACCAAGCTGCTGCGCGAGGCCGGTCACGGCCCCGCGCTGCTCATCTCGCCGCTGCTCGTGCGCATGCGGAACCAGATCGCGGCGGCGGAGCGGATGGGCGGGATCTCGCCCGACCTCGTCGCTGCCTGTCACTCCGTCATCGACGAGGGGCGCTTGCAGCGGCTCCTCGGACGCGGCTTCCTGCTGAGCCAGGTCGTCGAGAAGTGGCAGTCGCGCGCCATCTGGGTGGTCAGCCGAGCTGACGCCGACTACCCGCGCCGACTGAAGGCCCGACTCCGCGACGACGCACCCGCCGTGCTCTACGGATGCGGCGAGCGGGCGCTGCTCGAATCGGGCGGTCTCGCCGTCGTCGGATCGCGAAACGCCGACGAGGCGCTCATCGAGTACACCCTTTCCGTGGGGCGCCTCGCCGCACGCGCCGGTCGCACCGTGGTCTCCGGCGGTGCGAAGGGGATCGATCTGGCTGCCATGCGCGGCGCCCTCGAGGCTGGTGGCACCGCGAGCGGCGTGCTGTCCGACAGCCTCGAGCGCACGGCGATGATCCGGGAGAATCGCGATCTGCTCGTCGAGGGCCAGCTCGTGCTCATCTCGCCGTACGACCCGAATGCGGGCTTCCACGTCGGTCAGGCGATGCAGCGCAACAAGATCAGCTATGCCTTGGCCGACCGCGCGCTCGTGGTCAACGCCGACGCCAACAAGGGCGGTTCGTGGTCGGGTGCGGTGGAGCAACTCGAGAAGCTCAAGCTGGTCCCCGTCTTCGTCCGCTCCACCGGCGCGCCGTCGCCCGGGTTGGACGGTCTCACGACGAAGGGTGCGCTTCCGTGGCCGAACCCCGACGATGTGGCGTCGTTCGAGGCGCTGTTCGAAGAGTCCGCGCCGGTCGTGCCGACGCTGGCGGAGCATGGTAGTGCACCGAATGCAGGGGGACTGAGGTGGCGGGTCTCCGAGTCGCCGGCGGAACTGCTGTTCGCCGCCGCGCGTGAGGCGATCCTGCACTTGCTCACCAAGGCGATGAAGGAAGCCGAGGTGGCGGCGGCGCTCGGCGTGTCCGCTGCGCAGGCGAAGGTGTGGTTGGTGCGGCTGGTGGAGGAGGGGGTGCTGGAGAAGCGAAAGAAGCCGGTGGGTTATGTCGTGGCGGACTCGGGGCTGCTCTAGGATCGGCCTGTCCGCCGGGCATGGCTAGCTCTCCGACCGCATGAAGAATAGTACTTGGCGGTGACGAGACGCGGTCGACGGGCGTCTGCCGTGTATGCGACCTTTCTCGGAGCCGTTTCGATTGCGCCCGCGCGACCGGCGTGCGGTCCAGGGGCTGGTGCGGCGCGGCATCCAGCAGGTGCGGGTGGTCCTGCGGACCTTGGCGCTGCTTCATCTGGACCGGGGCCGGCGCCCCACGGAGGTCGCCGAGATCGTCGGGTTGAGCCCGCAGGCGATTCGCAATATTGCGGGACGGTATCGCACGGGCGGGCTGGCCCGCGCCCTCTACGAGCGCCCGCGCCCCGGCGCGGCACAGGTGCTCGCGGTCGCCGACAAGCAGCGGATCATCGCGATGGTATGCAGCGCGCCTCCCGCCGGCGTCGCGCGTTGGACCGTCCGCCTGATCGCCGAGGAGGCGGTGAAGCGCCGGCTGGTGCCCCGCGTCGGCCGCGAAACGATCCGCATCCTGCTGCAATCCCACGACCTCAAGCCGTGGCGGGAAAAAAATGTGGTGCGTGGCGGAGCTGACCCCGGCGTACCTCGCGAAGATGGAAGACGTGCTGGCCGTGTACGAGCGACCGTACGATCCCAAGGAACCGGTGGTGTGCTTTGATGAGAAACCCGTCTCACTCCACGCGGACGTGCGCCCGCCCCGGCCGGCCCGGCCGGGACATCTGGCCAAACGGGATACCGAGTACGTGCGCTGCGGGACCGCCAACATCTTCGCCATCGTGGAACCGAAGGCCGGACGCCACTTCACGTACGTCACGCCGGATCGATCCGGATACCAGTTCGCGCTCGCCATCCGCGACCTCATCGCCGCGTACCCCACGGCGCGGACGATCCATCTCGTGCTCGACAACCTGAGCACGCACTTCGAGTCGTCGCTCATCAAACACCTCGGCCCCCGCTGCGGCCCCCGGCTGTGGCGGCGCCTGACGGTCCACTACACGCCGACGCACGGCAGCTGGCTCAACCAAGCCGAGATTGAACTCAGCCTCGTCGCGCGCCGCTGCCTGGGCACGCGACGCCTGGCCACGCTCACGGCCCTCGGGGACGAAGTCGGCGCGTGGAACACCGACGCCAACCGCCGACGGACCCACATCAACTGGCGCTTCACGCGCAAGGACGCGCGTCGCAAGTTCAGGTACAAGTCGAATCTTTCTATGCGGTCGGAGACCTAGTGTCCTGTAACAGAAAAGCGTTGACAAGTTACGATGAGCACGACCTTGCGTCCGAGCGCCGGGTCGTCGGCGAGGAAGACGCGCGACATGCCGCCGCCGAGTTCGCGGTCGAGGCGGTAGCTGCTGCCGAGGGCCTGCTGGAGGTCGTCGAAGGTGTTCACGGCGGGTGGCGACGTGAGTGCTGCGTCATCGGGTGTCGGTCGAGAAGTACCGGCGCTTCGGGTCCTGCGGCCCGGTGCCGAGCTCGCGGATCAGTCCGCGATCCACCAACGAGGCCAGCCGGGTCCGCGTCGCACGCGGAGTCAGGCCGATCTCTTCGGCGATGTCGCGTGTCGCGCGGCCTTCCGGTGCCTTGACGAATGCGACGATCCGGCGGTCCGTCACTTCCAGCTTCGCGGCCGCGATCTGCGCCGTTCGGAGCGTGACGCGGAACCGGATCCCGACCTCCTCGAGTTCCGGGGGCGCGAGCCCGGCATCACGACAGGCCGCGATCATCCGTTGCACGCCGCTCCCCCACTGCTCCACCAGGCCCAACTCGTGGAAGACGCGGCCGAGCACACGATTGCGGAGCTTCGACACGCCGAGCGGCAGGTCCGGCACGGTGAGGCCGAAAGGGAGGAGGCCGGGGTTCTCGATCTCGATCCGATCATCGTAGATCGCCAAGCGGATCGGCGCTCCCGACTGGGAGTAGTCGGCGTGCACCACCGCATTGATGACCGCCTCGCGCACTGCGGCGGGTGGGATCGACCACCGATCCACGCGCTTCGTGCGACCGATCGTCGCGGCACGGGTCGCGTGCTTCTCTACGAAGCGCACCGCCTCGTGGATCACCGTCAGCATCGGTCCCTTGAGGTCGACATGGTCGGTGATGGACGCGCGATCGGTGCCGCGAAAGCGTCCCGCTTGCAGCCAGGCGTCCGGGAAGTGTCGGAGCCGGTCCGCGCCGAAGAGCAGGATGCCCCCCACCGTCGGGACGGTGCGACCCTGATGCGTCGTCGTGAGGCGGAGCGTGTCGAGGTCCCGGCGCGTGAGTCGCCGCACCGGGGCGAACGACTCGGAAGCAGCTCGGAAGTCGATTGCTTCCGAGTCGAGATCCGGCATCGGTCGCTCGTCGTACGCCTCTCCTTGAGCGAAGCGGCGCATCTCCGCCACCAACGCCTCGTCCGCCCGCCGGTTCGTCGAGCCCACCCGCACGTAGGTCCCGGCGACCGGACCGACCGACGTGAGGTGGTGCGGGCGGCTGGCGCTGGGAAAGACCTGCACCGCCAGCACGTGTGACTTCCGGTACGTGAGGATCTCGATGTCCGGCAAGAGGCGCGGCGTGATCGAGTCGCTGATCAGGCTCGCCATCCGCTCCTCGAGTGCAATGGGATCCACCACGCCGCGCACGTGCCGAGTGCCATCCTCGACGCCGATCAGGACCGTGCCGCCAGCCGTGTTGGCAAAGGCCACGACCGTGCGCAATACGCCGTCGGGTGACGAGAGGTCACGCTTGTATTCGAGGGTCTTGCCCTCGGGGCGGCGCAGGGCGTCGAGGAGGTCCATTACTAAGAAGTATGCTACGAAGTGCCGGAAGGCGCCAGACTTCCGAGTCCGATCGACAGCTGATAGGTTTCCTCCGCACCCCACGCCCCCTCCCGCCGCGGACCCCGCCATGCACCCCACCGACGACTCGCGCACGCCAGGCCCCGACCTCAGCCGCCGCACCTTCGTCCACGGCTCCCTCGCCGGACTCGGCGCCGCCACCGGCGCCGCCGCGCTCACCCGCGACGGCGTGATCCCCGCGCTCCTGCGCGACGCCCAGCAGGACCCCGTGCTCGCGCAGATCGCCGCACGCCACGACACCACGGTTCGCATGCTGCGCGACTGGATCGCGCTGCCGTCGATCGCCGCCGAGGACGTCGGGTACCCCGCCGGCCCCGAGTACATGGCGAAGCTCGCGCGCGACGCCGGATTCCAGCACGTCGAGCTGATCCCCACCGCCGGCAAGGCCGGCGTCTTCGCCACGCTCGACGTCGGCGCGCCGGCCACGCTCGCCGTCTACTTCATGTACGACGTGAAGCAGTACGACCCGAGCGAATGGAGCTCGCCGCCGCTCGAGGGGCGTCTCGTCGAGCGCGCCGGCCTCGGCACCGTGATCATCGGCCGCGGTGCGACCAACACCAAGGGACCGCAGATCGCCTTCCTCGCGGCGATGCACGCGTTCAAGGCCGCGGGCCGCAAGCTGCCGGTCAATCTCGTCCTCGTCTGCGAAGGCGAAGAGGAGATCGGCTCTCCCAACTTCAGGCAGATCGCCTTCACGCCCCGCGTGGAGGCCGCACTCAAGAAGGCCACGGGCATCATCATCCCGCTCGGCACTCAGTCGTCCGACGGCACGGTCGAGGTGAGCCTCGGCGCCAAGGGCATCTGCGAACTCGAACTCGTCGCCTCGGGCGAGCGCTGGGGCCGCGGACCGGCCAAGGACGTGCACTCGTCGCTCGCCGCCCAGGTCGACAGCCCCGCCTGGCATCTCGTGCAGGCGCTCAACACGCTCATCAAGCCCGACGGCCACACGCCGGCGGTCGACGGCTTCTTCGACGCCGTGCGTCCGCTCTCGGCCGAGACGCGCCGGATCCTCGCCGAGGCGGTGCCGCGCAAGAACGAGGCGACGGCTAAGCGCGGGCTCGGCGTGCAGCGCTGGATCGAGGACGAGTCGTGGGCGACCTCGCTCGAGCGCCTGGTCTCGCAACCGACGATCAACATCGAAGGGCTCGTGAGCGGCTACACCGGCGCGGGCGGCAAGACGATCCTGCCGTATCGCGCTGTGGCGAAGATCGACATGCGCCTCGTGCCCGACATGACGGCGAGCGGCACGCTCGAGCTGCTCAAGCGGCACCTGCGCGCGCGCGGCTTCGGCGACATCGAGGTGAACATGACGGGCGGCTATGACCCGACCGAGACGGCGTCCGACTCGCGGCTCGTGCAGGGGATGCTGGCCGCGTACCGGAAGCAGGGGATCGATCCGATCCTCTGGCCGCGCCTCGCGGGATCATGGCCGGGGGCGACGTTCACGAAAGCGCCGCTCAACCTCGCGGCGGGCATCTATGGACTGGGGCATGGCGGCGGCGCGCATGCGCCGGACGAGTACTTCCTGATCGACTCGACGAATGCGAAGGTGAGCGGGATCGATGGGGCGACAAGGTCGTATGTGGAGTTGATGTATGCGATGGCGGGGGCGTGATCACCTGCATCCCCCGTTCCACGGACACTTCCTCGGCGCCTCGCTCGGCGGGTGAGTTCATGCTCATCGCCGCCGCTTCTCCAGTCTTAGGCTGTGAACTGGGCGCGTGGTACGGTCAGGCAGAGGCGTACGCAAGAATAAGGGGCCGCTGACAGCTCGGCCCCTGCAATAATAGACTTTGCGCGGAGCCTACGGCCCTGCGCACACGGATAATGTTGCTGCCGGGACTGCCGTCGCCAAGAGACCTTGGGTGCACAGAGACCTTGGTTGCACAGTCGGCGCAGCGCCTCCGCCCGGGCGAACTCCCACCTGCTGTCGTACGTCAGGACCGCAGGCGTTCTTCCTCACCGTCGGCGTCCGCTACAAGGCGTGCTTCATCGGCGTCGAGCTGCGCGCTCCCGTCCTCCGCATCGGACGCGTCCGCGCCTACTACCCCCCGTCGCTCACGCAGTGGCTCAGCGTCTTCAGCGCCTCGCAGAGTCGTGGACCTGTCCCCACGAGCCGCGGCGTAGCGGTAACGGTGGCGGCCGAATGGCCTCGCAGGTGCGTCTGGAGCATGCGATCCTCGACATACCCGCCCGCCGCAAGTCCAACCTGGCGCGCGTCCACCGTATGTCAGTATTGACATCGCCAATCCGAGCCGGTACACTTCCCGATGTCTCCTCAGGACAAACCACTTGTCTGGCTTCACGGCGAAGTGAGGACGCCACCCTTCACTGCGGCAGCGCGGGTTGAAGCAGGTGTGTTGCTGCGGCTGCTCCAAGCCGGCGCGAGGTTGCAGATGCCGCACTCTCGACCCATGTCGATCGTCGGCCCGAGATGACACGAGCTGAGGATCCCGGACGCGACGGCCACCTGGCGCATCGTCTATCGCACCGACCCCGATGCGATCGTGGTCGCCGAGGTGTTCTCCAAGAAGTCGCAGCAGACACCCGATATGGTCATCGACGCGTGCAAGACGCGCTTGAAGCGCTACGACAGTCTCTGACGTTCGAGGAAGTTTCCATGCGCAAGCAGAAGCAGGTTCGGCTGGAAGCCGCACGTTGGAAGGTCGGCGACGCTACCGACTTCCTCGGACTCAGCGCCGAGGAGGCAGCGATCGTCTCAGTGCGCGCAGGCCTCGCGAAGCTCCTGCGCGAGATGCGGATCGACCGCGCGCTGACCCAGGCGCAGTTGGCTCGCCTCGTCCGCTCCAGCCAATCGCGAGTCGCCAAGATGGAGGCGGCGGACAGTTCCGTCTCGATCGACCTGCTCGTGCGCACGCTCGTCGCCTCGGGCACCTCCGGCGCCATCATCGGGCGGGCCTTCGCCGACATTGATTCGCGACGGAAGGTCCGGCGCTCCGCCTGAGCGCCGGGGCGAGCTGTCTTCCACGCCCACCCGTGCACTCTCCTCCGCGACGCAGGGTACACGCCGATCCGCGACGGTGGCCGCTTCATCGGTGAGAACGTCAGCACCGCGGCACTCGGAGAGATCCGACGGGGATGGAGGGGCAGATGCGAATCTCGCTCGGAGCCATCGACGTCACCGCGCTCGGCTCCTCGAACGCGCTGGTCGTATCTTCTGTGGTGGTTCGCGTGGAGACGGAAGGCGGCCCCGTACAGATCCGAGGCGCGGTCACGGTGGTCCTGGAGCGTGTCGCCTGATGAGGAACGGCACGACACATCCGAACCCCATGCCGAGCTGCGGAGAACTACGCGCAAGAACACATACGCTTCAAAGTCTGTCATTCTGCGCCACCAGCAACGAAGGTTCGGGAGCTGCAGCACCTTCTGCAGATACGGCGAGTACTTCACACAGCCATCTACGTGCGTCTGATTGCTCGCTTCGAGCGACGCTTCTGCTTGCCGGGCTCACCAGACGAGACACCAAATCGTCCGCGCATCGTCAAGTTGGCAATCGTCTCCGATCGTGATGGCGGGGTTGTTGTTCGGGAGCGTCCTGGTGCCGCAGAGACGGGACCAGGAACCCTTCACCGCTCGTCTCCCTTTCGCAGCCACGCCAGTCGCCGTCGGCACCAACAGCCGTTGGCTGGTTGCGCACGCAACTCAGCCTGATCAGCCCGTCGGTCGGAGCCGCTCCAGCTTGGCGATGCGCGGAACGTCCTTTGAACGAAGCGCGTGCCACAGATCCCAGTCGAGCTGCAACCCGAGCCAGAAGTCGGCACTCATGCCCGTCACCTGCGCGAGGCGAAGCGCCGTATCGGCGGTGACACCGCGCTTCTCGCGGACGATCTCGTTCAGTCGAGGGAAGGACACACCCAGCTGGATCGCGAATGCGGACTGCGAGAGGCCGAGCGGCTTAAGGAACTCCTCGAGCAACATTTCGCCGGGATGAACTGGCGGCACGTTCGTGGACAGCCGCCGGCTGACGAGCGACCGCGTCGATGCCGTACGCTTAATGGTAGTCCGTGACTTCGACGTCGTACGCATGGAATTCCTCACAGCGAAAACAGACACGATATTGTTGGTTGATGCGGATGCTGTGCTGGCCGTCGCGAGCGCCCAGTGTCTCTCGCGCCGACCTACCCGGGCGCGCGCCAAGCCCCAGACCTGCCCCCGTCCTTCTCCAGCAACCGCACCCCTTCTATCCGCATCGCCTTGTCCGCGCTCTTCGCCATGTCATAGACCGTGAGCAGCGCCACCGCGACCGCAGTGAGCGCCTCCATCTCCACCCCAGTCGGCCCCGCCGTCCTCACCTCGGCCTCGCAACGCACCGCCTTCGCCTTGGCGTCAAGCGTGAATCGCACCTGCACGTCACTCAGCGCGAGCGGGTGGCAGAGCGGGATCAGGTCAGCAGTGCGTTTGGCAGCCATCACGCCAGCGATGCGCGCGGTGCCCAGCACGTCACCCTTGGCGAGCTGCGCGTCGCGCACGGTCTTGAAGGCGGCCGCGCTCATGGTGATGCGCCCCTCGGCTAGCGCGCGCCGCACGGTGTGCGACTTCGCACTCACGTCGACCATCGACGCATCGCCGCGACGGTCAATGTGCGAGAGCTTTGCCTTCTTCGCACTCATCGTCCTGCCTCCGAGAGCTGGTCGAGCAATCGTGCCGTGACGAGCTGAGGGTTCACGTTGCCCTCGGCAGCTCGTTTGGCTTCCTCCACTGCAGGCACGGCCTTCACCGCGCGCCGCGCGCCACGCTCGTCACCGCGCGACGTCGCGTCGCGCGCGCGTTCGTGGAGCAGCACGGTGAGTGCGTCGAGCACGTCGCTGAAGGCACCGCGCGCCTTGCTCGAGCCAGCAGTGAACGCCGCGCGCAATACCTGCTCGCGTCCGGTGTCGGCGGCAGTCAGGAGTTGACGCGCGCGCGCCACCGCCGCCGTGCGGTCCGACGCGCCGATCAGTGTGCCCGGTGCGCCATTCGCCACGCGGAGCAGATCGTCCGGCAGTTGATTGGGCAGCGCCGCCTGGGCGAACGGATCGGCGACGAACTGGCGCATCGCGGCCTCGGGGAGCGGTGACATGCGGACAGCGACGACGCGGGA